>JBAVZU010000129.1:0-2772 GCA_049588915.1 Candidatus Sulfotelmatobacter sp. | reverse complement strand
TTGTCCTTCGTTGGCGATGTGCAACGGATCCAGTCCGAGCAATTCGCAAGCGCCGCGAACGGCATCATGCGTTGGGATCGCTTCTTCAGTCAACACCACCGCAAGACTGCAGTCGCGAGCCAGTTCGTTGAGAGAGGTAGCGACGCCGCCGCGTGTAGGATCGCGCATCCAGCGAATCCCTGGCGCAGCGGCCTTTGCCATCGCCTCCACCAAAGGGAAAACGGATCGCGTATCGGAACGCACATCGGCTTCGAGGTCAAGCTCTCCGCGCGCCAGAAGAATGGTGACACCATGATCGCCAATGGAACCAGAAAGTAGGATCTTGTCGCCGGCACGAACCGACCTTGGATCGATCCTCAGTCCCGGCAGAGGCCGCCCGATTCCTGTCGTGGTGATGTACATAAAATCAGCTTTGCCGTGCTCGACGACCTTCGTGTCGCCGCCGGCAATTGTAACTCCCGCTCGGCGAGCCGCACTACCCATGGCTCGCACTTCTGCTTCCAGCACCGGCGTTGGCAGACCGGCTTCCAGAACATAGGTCACGACCATGGCCTCAGCCCTGGCTCCCGAAACCGCCAAGTCGTTTACGGTTCCATTCACCGCTAGTTCTCCGATGGAGCCTCCGGGGAAACTCAAAGGCTTGACCACGAAACTATCAGTGGTGATGGCGATCCGAGTACCGTTGAAATCAAGATGAGCCGCATCTCCCAAGGGCTCAAACGAAGAAGCAAAAAGCAGGGGCGCAAACAAACCTTCGACGAGCCTGCGGCTGGCCTTGCCGCCGGCGCCATGCGCCATTTCGATTTGCGAATCGCGGAATCGAATCGTGGGACGAACAATTTCGGGGCGCGCGTTCGGAGACTCCATTATTTCCGGCTGGGCTTGCGGCGAGCTGTGATCCACGGCGGCGCTCACGCTGGCATTGCTATGCTCGTCACCATTTCCGTTTTGCGGTGTTCGTAATTGAAGTACGCTGCGCATGATCCCTCGGATGAAACCATGAGTGCGCCAATTGGATGCTCGGGCGTGCACTCTTTGCCGAACAGTTTGCACTGATGAGGCTTGAGCACGCCTTTCAGCACCTCGCCGCATTGCGCGGCCTTGGGGTCGGTCACGCGCACTCCGGGAACGTCGAAGCGCTGCTCCGAGTCCCATTCCGCATAGCTATTCCGTATGCGCAGGGCCGACTGCGAAATGAAACCGAGCCCTCTCCATTCGAAGTAGGGCCGCAACTCAAAGACCTCCGCCATGGCCCGCAACGCGGCGCTGTTGCCTTCCCACGGCACCACTCGTTTATATTGATTTTCGATTCTGGCTTCGTCAGCTTTTAACTGCCGCAGAACCATCACAATAGATTGCAGAATATCGAGCGGTTCGAAGCCGGAAACCGCGACAGGCTTATTCTCGTTCTTCGCAATCCACTCATAGGGCCGGCACCCAATCACCGTGGACACGTGCCCGGGACCGATGAATGCGTCGAGGCGCATATCGGGAGAATCCAGAATCGCCCGAATCGCCGGAATGATGGTGACGTGATTGCAGAACACAGAAAAATTGTGGGTGTTCTGACTCTTGGCTCGCATCAGCGTCAACGCGGTCGATGGAGCCGTGGTCTCGAATCCGATGGCAAAGAACATGACATGCTTATCTGGATTCGTTTGCGCAAGTTTCAGCGCGTCTGCGGGAGAATAAACGATGCGCACGTCCATCCCTCGCGCCTTGTGCTCGAGCGGACTTCCCTGTGTCCCAGGAACCCGCATCATGTCTCCGAAGGCGGCGAAAATCACATCGGGTTGTTGAGCGATGGCCAATCCATCGTCAATCCTTCCCATGGGAAGAACGCAGACCGGGCAGCCAGGCCCATGAATCAACTCGATGTTGCAGGGGAGCAGATCCTTCAATCCAAAGCGGTAGATGGCATGAGTGTGGCCGCCGCACACCTCCATGATGCGGTAGTGCCGCTTCGGATCGGCCAGCCTTTTGATTTCTTCGCAAGTCTTGGTGATGACCTCAGGCTCGCGAAACTCGTCAACAAATTTCATGGCAAAATCCTTAGCTCGTGCGCTTGGCCTGGATTACCCTTACACGTCTCTAGGATGCTTCATGTAGTTTTGGCGTTCTCTATATTTTCCAGGCCGTAGCCTTCCACCTCTTGCATTGCGGCTTCGGCCTCGCCCAGGACACGGAGGGTGCGCATTTGGTCCATCGCATCTTCCTCGCTGATCTTGCTCAAGGCAAAACCAACATGAATCAGCACCCAATCTCCCTTTAGCGGCAAGTTGTCCTGCAGAAGCCCAAGGTCCACTTTGCGCCGGACACCAACCACGTCAACCAGCGCAGTGCTTGGCTGATTAGGGTAAAGTTCAACGATCTGTCCGGGTATCGCGAGGCACATATGAGTATTATCTCCGCTTTCCTTACCCCATTGTTCTTTAAACTATTGTTCTTTGCGAGCCAGGATGTTGAATGAGAATTTCAGTTCATCTTTCACCTTCAAAGCGCCACCGGCAATGGTAACCGGCTTAAGCCGGTAATCCGACTGCAGGATCGAAAAGTTCCCGAAAGCCCGCAGCGAATCCTCACTCACCGCTACACGCGCGGCGACACTCTTCGAGCGAGTAATTCCATGCAGCGTTAAATCGCCATTGCATGTCACCGAATATTGGCCTTCGCCGCTCTTGCTGACTGCGAAGCTTGAACAGTCGTACACAATCTCAGGATACTTTGAAGTCTCGAGGATTTCCTGCTTCATGGTGCGCTCTATTTCCCGCC
>JBAVZU010000128.1:0-8753 GCA_049588915.1 Candidatus Sulfotelmatobacter sp. | reverse complement strand
CGGCCCATGGTGTGCTTCGTCAACGTCGAAAGCGTCGACCGCATCATCTACTCCATCTTCCACAGATTCAACCTGGAGTGGAAAACCCGCACCCTCAACCTATTTACACAAGCAGCTTGACGTCACCACACGTGACCTGGAATTGACCTTTAGCCCGCATTATGATATCGTGATATCGAGATGGCTCAACTAGTCGTCCGCAACCTCGAAAACGAAGTTAAGGCACGTCTGCAACGCCGCGCCCGCCGCAACGGCCGGAGTATGGAAGAAGAAGCCCGCGATATCCTGCGCGCCGCAATGCATAAGGAAGAGAAGGCTGCCGCAGGCGGGTTAGGTACAAAGCTTTCGGCGCTCTTTCCCAAGAGCGGGCCAGATTTCGTAATCGAGGAATTCCGCGGGGATGATCTCGACCCTCCGACCTTTGACGAATGATCGTCCTCGATAGCAATGTTCTCTCCGAGTTGATGCGCCCCAAGCCGGAGGCGAGAGTGATTGCGTGGCTTGATCGCCAGCCGCAGACTTCAATTTGGACAACGGCCGTAACCGTCTTTGAAATACGTTTCGGCTTGCAGATGATGCCGAACGGGAGACGCCGCGCCGTTTATACGCATGGTTTTGAGGCTTTGCTGGACGAAATTGATCATCGCATCGCCCCTTTTGATACCGAAGCCGCAGAACAAGCGAGTACTTTGATGGCCTCCCGAAAAATCCAAGGCCGTCCTCGCGAGCTGCGCGACACGATGATCGCCGGCATCGTTCTCTCCCGCCATGCCACCCTCGCAACTCGCAATGCTTCGCATTTCGATGACGTCTCTGCGCTCATGGTCGATCCTTGGGCCACCGGCTAGGTTCTTCCGATCTCTGTCGCATTGTTTTCTTGGGACAGTCGAAAGTCCGCCCTGATCCAAGCCGAAAGGGATCATCCCGTTCAACATAACGACTACTTAGGTTCTCAAGGAGTTCTCACGGCGCACTCAGCCGGCCATGATATTCTAATCACTACCAGCTGCGTACCGTTTTGGCGGAAATTCCCCGCAGTTTCAGATCAACGCTTCCTGAGCACTTCCCGGTAGAAGCGCAGAAGAAGAGAAACCAGAACACCATGCTTTCAGTCAGTAATGTTTCCATGCGCTACGGCGCCAAAATTCTGTTCGACGAAGTCTCCGTGGCCTTCACCCCAGGCAAGCGCTACGGACTCACCGGACCCAACGGCGCCGGCAAGTCCACCTTCATGAAGCTGCTCAGCGGCGAACTCGACCCGCAAAAAGGCACCGTCGTCCGCCCCCGGAAGCTCGGAGTCCTAAGCCAGGACCAATACGCATTCGACGCCTTCACCGCCATTGACACGGTCATCATGGGCAACAAGCGTCTCTGGGCCGCCATGCAGGAGCGCGACGCGATCTACGAAAAGCACGACATGACCGACGAAGACGGCATGAAGCTTGGCGAACTCGAAGGCATCGTCGGCGAGGAAGATGGCTACACCGCCGAAAGCGATGCCGCCATTCTGCTCGACGGCCTCGATATTCCCGAAGAACTTCACACCAGGAAAATGTCGGAACTGCAAGGCGGACAAAAAGTCCGCGTCCTCCTCGCGCAAGCATTATTCGGTCATCCCCAAGCCTTGCTTCTCGACGAGCCCACAAACAATCTCGACCTGGATTCAATCCACTGGCTGCAGGGATTTCTCAACGCCTACGACGGTGTCGTGATCGCGATCTCCCACGATCGCCACTTCCTCAACAGCATCTGCACCCATATCGCCGACATCGATTACGAAACCATCATTACTTACACGGGATCGTACGACGAAATGGTGCTGGCTAAGACGCAAGTCCGTTCGCAGATCGAATCACAAAATGCGCAACGCGAAAAAAAGATTTCGCAATTAAACGAATTCATCGCCCGCTTCGCCGCCGGTACTCGCTCCAGCCAGGTGCAGTCGCGGCGCAAGGAAGTGGAACGCTTGCAGGTTACGGAGCTCGCTAAATCAAACATCCAGCGCCCCTACATCAAGTTCGAGCAAAAGCGTCCCAGCGGCAAACACATTCTCGAAGTCGAACACCTCAGCAAGGCCTATAGCGAGAAGCAAGTCATCCGCGATTTCACCGCCAGCATCACGCGCGGCGAACGCATCGCCTTGATGGGCCGCAACGGAGCAGGGAAGACTACCCTGGTCAATGCTCTGCTGGCGAATTCGCCGACCACCCCGGAAGCCGAGTTGCGCAAGACCAGCGGCTACGACGGACCCTTCCTCGACTCCGGCAAAGTGATCTGGGGACACGAGGCTTCCATCGGATATTTCGCCCAGGATCATCGCAGTCTCATCGAAGGCGGTATGACTGTCCTTGAGTGGTTGCATCAGTGGAATCCGGCCGCGGTCGGCGAAGAAATCCGCGGCCTGCTCGGCCAGATGCTCTTCCAACGCGACGAGGCAACCAAATCTACCAGCGTCCTTTCCGGCGGCGAAGCCGCGCGGCTGCTTTTCTGTAAGCTCATGCTGCAGAAACCGAACGTGCTCGTGCTCGACGAGCCCACCAATCACCTCGATCTGGAAGCCATCAATGCACTAAACATTTCTCTGCAGCGTTATCAGGGAACAGTGTTGCTCGTAACTCACGATCACGACTTGATCGACGAGGTTGCGACTCGCATCTGGCATTTCGAAAGCGACCATAAAATCACTGATTTCAAGGGCACCTACGAGGAATATCAAGCCGCGCTGGTTCCTGCCTAAACGCCATTGAGAGCGTTTCTGCACTATAATTGCTTTGCACCATTTTCGCGGCATGTAAACCAACTGGGTTCTCCACAGCTTTCCACAACCGTTTGCTGTTGCTTAAACCGCCCTCGGTTGCGCATAATGGCGGCGATACCTTCTCGCGCCGGGGACGCGCGGGAGGTTGAGAGAGTCGTGTACAGTCGAGTCGATTTACTTAGAATTCTCCGTCTCACCGCCCGCCAGTTGGCAAACTGGGAGCGCGCGGGGCTGATCGTTGCCTCTGAAGCCTATTCCTTCGCCGATCTGCTGAAAATCAAAAAAGTTCGTGACCTTTGTGCGATGAAAGTGCGTCCCGCCGTGATCCGCGAGTCGCTCGAGGCGATGCAAAAGCAGGCTGCCGGCATGGGGAATCCCTTGGTAGAAGCGGGAGCTTCCACCACCAGCAAACATCGCGTCGCATTCCGTCATCAGGGAAGGCTGCTGGAGCCGATCGCAGGACAGTTTTTGATGGACTTCTCGGGACGCGAAAAGGTTTTAACGAGCACACCGATTCCAACTCCCGAACCCACTCCAAGCGAAGATGAAGCTGCGGTATGGTTTGCCCGAGGCGTAGCGCTCGAGGAGGATCCCGCCACTCAGACTGAGGCCTTGGCAGCCTACCAGAAGGTGCTTGAATTCCAACCTGCTCACGCCGCCGCCCATATCAACCTGGGAACTCTTTACTACAATCGCCAGGATTTCGCCTTGGCGGAAAAGCATTATCGTGCCGCGCTGCAATCCGATCCCCGTTACGCTCTGGCCTATTTCGATCTCGGCAACGTCCTCGACGAGACCGGCCGCGTGCAAGAGGGCATTCGGACTTACAAGATGGCCGTCCAACTCGCTCCCACCTACGCGGACGCTCACTACAACCTCGCCCTCGCCTACGAAAAAGTTCGCGAGCCGCGCAAGGCGCTGAAACACTGGCAGGCTTATATCAAACTCGACACCACGGGACCGTGGTCAGTGCATGCGCGAAACCAGATCCAGCGCATCCTGCAGGCGGATACACTGAAACTGGTCCACTCGCGCCGCGGTTAGGGCGAAACCATGCGCCGCTTGGCGGCTTATTAAGGAAAAAAAGGACAGCGAGTCGGCCGAGTGTTAGCACGACGCATTCCCTGCTCCTGTCGCGGCTGTCTACTGAGCAGTTGGAGAATCTCTCCAAACTTCGAAAGTTAGCGTCTGCATAGGCTTCAACGGCGAGCCCTTTCACTCGAAGTCCCCGGACACTCCCGGTAAGCCGTCCAGTGGCTGAAATAGCACAAGCCCACAAGAATCGCGATCGACAAGACAAAACCCTGCAACAATCCCCAGCGCCAAACCGCCGGAGATCCTCCCAGCCCCAGGTAGGCATTCGTCTCGGCCAGAGCGGCCGTCGATGGGCTTCCCTCCAACCAGCACCGCATGATTGCAATGCAGGTATCTCCGAAAATCAGCGCCCACTCGCTCGCCTCAGCCTCTTGCGCCAACTCCAGCATCTCCTCGGCAAAACGTTTTCGAAATGCCGGAGGATAAAGGCACAGTAGCATACGATAGCTCGCCACCAGGCAGCGACGAATAATCATGCGTCCCCCTCATCCAACTTCCCCAGCCGCGTTCGCGCCACATCAACTACTTGCCGCAGCCGCCGAACTTCCCCCTGCAGCACCCGCTCTCCGCTGGGCGTGAGGCAGTATTCGCGCCGGGTTTCCCCGCCTTTCAGCTTTCGCTCTGTTTCCCCTACCAGGCCGCTCGCCAGTAGACGATCCAGATTGGCGTACAGCGTTCCCGGTCCAAGCTTGTAATTCCCTCCGCTCTGCCGCTTGACCGCCTGCATGATCCCATACCCGTGCAGATTAGACTCGGCGAGCGCCAGAAGGATATGCAGCGCCGCAGTAGAAAGTGGCTTCTCCTTGACATTCATATCGTAGTTTGATATATCACATGTCGATATATCATGCAAGGATACAGCAATTGATTTCAGCATAGGAGAACACGAAATGCAACTGCCCGCTCCGGTTCGAAAATACCTCGTCGTGGCCGCTGTGATTCTTGCGTTTCAGTACTCGCCACAAGCAATAGCCCAAACAGATCAAGGAGCCGCGACCCCGCAAGCCGCCACTACCGAGCGCGACGGCCAACACGATTTCGATTTCGAACTAGGCAGCTGGAAAATCCATCTCAAGCGCCGCGTTCATCCGCTGACCGGCTCAAACACCTGGGTCGAATTCGACGGCACCTCAGTCACACGTAAACTTTGGGATGGCCGCTCTCAGATCGAACAGTTCGAAACCGACGGCCAGGGTGGCCACATCGAAGGCCTGACGCTTCGCCTATACAATCCTCAATCCCACCAGTGGCGTCTCTATTGGGCCAACAGCAAGGTCGGCATCCTGGACCCGCCCCAGGTCGGCGAATTCAAGGATGGCCGCGGCGAGTTCTACGCTCAGGACACGATCAACGGCAAGACCATCCTCATTCGATTTTTGTGGACGAACACGACCACCAATACGCCGCACTTTGAACAATCATTCTCCGATGATGGCGGCAAGACCTGGGAAGTGAACTGGATCACGGATCAAACGAGAGTTAACGATGCGAAGGAGGAATCACGATGAAACGATCGGTATTGTTTTCGATGACGTCGATTACCCTGCTCGCCATGCTCGCAACCAATCTCTATAGCCAGGACCAAACCCAGAAGGAGACTCCGCGTCCCGCTCAGTCAAGGACCGACGAGATGCTGGACCGATGGAATAACATCGGCAACAAGCTCGTCGCCATGGCCCAAGACTTTCCTGAAGACAAGTACGACTTCAAAGTGCAAAAAGACGAGCGCACGTTTGCCGAAAATCTTCTGCACGCATCTGCGTTGGAATACGTAGTGACGCGCAGAGTTTCCGGAACAAAAATCGGCCCCGATTTCGGCGACGGCGATAATCCGCCACGAGAGATGTTCAAAACGAAAGCCGACGTGGTCAAGTTTGTCCAGCAAGCCGTCGCAGACGGTGCCAGCGTGCTGCAACAGCAAGGCGACACAGGACTGGACAAAACCACGCAGTGGGGCAAACGGCTGGTGCACAATTCCTACCTGTGGATGTTCGCGATCGAGCACAGCGGCGAGCATTACGGCCAGCTCGTGGTGTACTACCGCGCAAACAATATGGTGCCGCCGGATTCGCGGCGGTAATGGCCCCCGGAGGCTTTAGTGCAAGCCAGTTCAAAACTGAGGAGGGTCACTCGAATGAGCTCACGAATGTGTTTGCTGTTAACAGTACTCATATTTGCCGTGGCCGCCCTGGGACAGGGAACAAAGACAACAACGACCGAAGCCGTGAGTGCGCCCCAGACGCAGCCGTCGCAGCAGCCTTCGCCGACCTTAGGGTCAACGCTGGACCACGAGATCAGCACCATCGAAAAGGAAATTGTCGAAGTCGCAGAAGCCATGCCGGAAGATAAGTTCAACTTTTCTCCCGAGAGCTTGAACATTCCGGGAGCAGACTTCAAGGGCGTGCGCTCGTTTGCCCTGCAGCTCAAGCATGTCGCCGCTTCCAACTATTTCCTATTCTCGTCGATTACCGGCGATACGATCCCGGACGACTACAAGGGCGGGAACGGTCCTGAGAATGTAAAGACCAAAACAGAGATCATGAAGTTCCTGCAGGATTCGTTTGCTCTGGGTCACAAAGCCGCCGCTACCTTGACAGCCGAGAATATGTTGCAGCCCGCGGGGCAAAGCAAGTCGCTTCGTCTCCACTTCGCCACATTTGCCGTCGCCCACGCATTTGATCACTACGGACAGATGGTGGAGTATTTGCGAATGAACGGAATCGTGCCGCCAGCCAGCCGCGGAAAATCACGGTAGGAGTGAATCAGGAAATGAAACGAATCCTATTGAGTGCTCTTTTGCTAAGCGGCTTGATGCTGGCCGTCGCCCAGGTGAAGAAGGAAGACCTGGCCACTAAGAACACCGCCAGCCCGGGCGCCGAAACCAGCGTCACCATCAGCGGCAAGAGCCTCTGGATCTACTACCACGCTCCCTCCGTCAGGGGTCGCCACATTTTCGGCGGCGTCGGCGCTCTGCAGCAGGATGGCAGCATATGGCGTCTGGGCGCCGATTACGCCACTGTTCTGCACACCGACGCCGACCTCGACCTCAATGGCCTCGCCATTCCCAAGGGCGACTACGCCCTGTACGCCGACCTCGACAACGGCCAGTGGAAGCTGATCGTCAACAAAACCCTGATGGCTGGCACCCGCCACATATGGGGCGTGGGGATATCACCGGACGGCATTCGCGAGGGTGCCACCACCGATGATCCCGCTACCGAACTGGGCCGCGTTTCGCTCATCATGGGCAGGCCGTCATCTCCGGTCGAAACCCTCAAGATTACGCTGTCGGGCGCCGGCGGCGCCAAGGGAAAACTGCTCATCGAATGGGAGAATGTGACGGCGTCGGCGCCGTTCGCCGTGAAGTAGCGGTTTCCCATGGGGTGTACTCCGCAAGGTCGCCGCGCAGGCCGCACTCGGCTCGCGCGGCGTCTTTCGCCATTGCCGGGACTCGAGGCGTTTATGAGATGGATTCTATGCTCGGCCAGGATCATTTTGCCACGCAGTGCTAAAATCACTAGTTTGCATTCTTCCACCCGAAGGTACTCTCATGCCTGAAACCACGCTGCAAGCCGCCGCGCCCACGCCCCTGACCGCTCTCACCGAAGACGAAATCCTTTTCCGCGACAACATCCGCCAATTCGCCGACGACAAAATCCGCCCGCTGGTCAAGGAAATGGACGAGAAGGGCGTCTTCGAAAAATCCCTCATCCACGAATTTTTTCAGCTCGGCCTGATGGGAATCGAAATCCCCGAGCAGTACGGTGGAGGCGGAGCCAAGTTCTTCGAAGCAATTCTGGCCGTAGAGGAATTATCTCGAGTGGATGCCTCCGCCGGCGTCGTCGTCGACGTGCAAAACACGCTGGTCAACAACGCATTGCTGCGCTGGGGCAGTCCCGAGCAAAAGAAGCGTTATCTGCCGAAGATGGCGGCGGACACCGTTGGCGCCTATGCTCTCAGCGAGGCCGGTTCCGGCTCCGACGCCTTTGCTTTGCAAACCCGCGCCGAATTCAAGGGCTCCGACTACGTCATCAATGGCCGCAAGCTCTGGATCACCAACGGGAAAGAGTCTGGCCTCTTCGTTCTCTTCGCCACCCTTGATCCCGCCGCCGGATACAAAGGCATCACCGCTTTCCTTATCGAAAAAGATTTTTCCGGATTCACGGTTGGCAAGAAAGAAGACAAGCTGGGCATTCGCGCCTCATCCACCTGCGAACTTATCCTCGAAGATTGCCGCGTGCCCAAGGAAAACGTGCTTGGCGAACCCGGCAAAGGCTACAAAATCGCCATCGAGACCTTGAACGAAGGCCGCATCGGCATCGGAGCGCAGATGATCGGCGTAGCCTGCGGGGCCTGGGAGTTCGCCGCCAAGTACGCGCAGGAGCGCAAGCAATTCGGCAAGCCTCTCGCCGAGTTTCAGGGCATCCAGTTCCAGATCGCCCAGATGGCCACCGAGATCGAAGCCGCCCGCCTCATGGTCTATAACGCGGCCCGCATGAAGGATGCGGGGGTGAACTTCGTGAAAGAAGCCGCCATGACCAAGCTCTTCGCCTCGCAGGTAGCCGAGCGCGTCACGTCACTGGCTATCGAAATTTACGGCGGCTATGGATTCACGAAGGACTACCCGGTCGAAAAATACTGGCGCGATGCCAAGATCGGCAAAATCTACGAAGGCACGTCGAATATGCAGTTGGCGACCATCGCGAAGCTCCTGCTCGGCGGCAAATAACAGCGCACGGGCTAGGCCGCCCTTGCGTTCTTTAAGCCTTGTCTTCCTAGCAGGCTGCTGAAAAATTGATGTTTAGCGTGTTTTTCTTTCGGTTGTTGTTATAGTGGATGATGTCGAACAGTGCGATTTCCGGTTGTTTTTGCGGCCTTTGCTTCTAAGTCTGTGCTGCCG
>JBAVZU010000127.1:0-18017 GCA_049588915.1 Candidatus Sulfotelmatobacter sp. | reverse complement strand
TTGAAGGTCGGTACCGCCAACCAGCGTCACCCCCGTCACTAGCAGCGAATCTTCTCAGCACAATTCCAGAAACAAGAAAAGAATAGGACTATCAATGGCAGAACAAGGAACAGTGAAGTGGTTTAACGACGCCAAGGGTTATGGCTTTATCAGCCGTCAGAATGGCGAAGACGTTTTCGTGCATTTCTCCGCGATTCAGGCTGGCGGCTTCCGCAGCCTGCAAGAAGGCCAAACCGTGCAGTTCGACGTGACTAAGGGCCCCAAGGGCTGGCAAGCGGAGAACGTCCAAGCTGTCTGAGCGACCGCTCTCTGATTAAAGAATGCCCGGAATTCGAGAGAATTCCGGGCGCTTTTATTTGGCAAGATCCACCATATCGGGTTTGAAGCATCCACTTACTTTTTCCCCGTCGCCGCATGGAGGAAGATGGTCTGTCCGACCGCCAGTCGATCAGTGCGGGTGACCGTGCCGTAGATTCCCGCGTTGTTCTGGTTCGCACGCACGATTGCCTTCAGTACTTCTGGCGACGGACTGGCTGAGTCGGCATGAAGGTTCACCATCGAGCAGCGTTCATCGCGCATGGTGACGGTGATGGCGGGGGCATCGTCCGCCGCGCCGAATTGGAGCAATCCGCCCACCCACCCATCCTCCGTGAACGGAACCGCTCGAAGTAACCGAACCACAACGTTGGGACGAAAACGTCTCACATCCGGGATCTGCCCCGCGAGTCGTGCGATCTCGCGCACCGTATCGGAGGCGATCACGGAGATGCTCGCCTCATCGAAGACGCCATGTTTCAGCTGCATCATCTGCACGGGAGCCCCGTACCGCCGTCCGACCTCCCTGGCCAAGTCCTCTCCGAACACCGGCAACTCTTTACCGTCCGGCGTGCGAATATGCGTGGGAATATCTTCCTGAGCACCGCTTTCACGGCAGCGCGGCTCAAACAGGAGAAGGTCGGGAAGCTGCCCGCGGTTAGCCACGGGAATCCGGTGCAGTCATCCATTCGACGAAAGGCCAGTCGTCTGTCACCCTGGAGACCATGCCAGCCCAGTTCGGCGGCTTCGACCTTTTCGCCGGCCATGGACTTCACAGGATAACGAAAGAGCGCCTCAATATGTCCGATCTCATATCCGACTTCAATGAGCACGTATATTTCGCTCTACGCCAAAGGTTTAACTTACATCTGCTGTCGCGCCTGCTGCACCATCTCCACCAAAACCTTTCTAGCTTCGTTTGCGTTCCCAACTTCTCGCAGAAAGCCGATGCGGGCTCCCCGCATACCGTTCGCAGTCTTCAGGCGGACCTGAAAGCCGAGGCGATCGACCGAAGTCATTGTCGCTTCCTGCGAGTCCACGCGAGCGCAAGTCCGAGCCAGCAGCACGAGCGCGTCCTTATGGTCGGTATTCATATGCTCGATAATCCCGGAGGCGGCGGCGGCCAAAGGATCGGGTTGCGCCCGGTCGTAATCCGTCGCTTGCACCCAGCCCATTACTCCGAAGCCACCCACGTAGTAAACGTCCAGAACTTCCATTCGATAGAAGGAAAAATCATCGAAGTCTACCCAGTACCTGCTGTTGGCGTAGCGCTCCAGGTAAAGGCCACGGGCTTCCCCAACCTCGGGCTCCGGGATTGTTTGTACATTTCCCAGCAGTGTGACTCTCGAGGCACCCAGCGGATCGCCATCTCCGTCGGCTTGCGTGACCAGCAAACTGGCGCGTGGATCGGCTTGCAGGTTCTGCGTGTGCATCGCCATGGTGCTGACAAGGAAAATAGGACGGCCTCGCGCATCCAGCCCGTACGGCATCACCGACCCGAAAGGGAAACCGGGCTGCTTGCGCGAAACTGTGGAGAGGCTGCCGATGCGTCCAAGAAACATCAGGGTGCGGGCGCGCTCTGAGAATGAAGGCTCTGGCGGGGCTGGCCGATCGGTCGCTGGACTTGGGCCAGCGTGCTTTCTTGGGGAGGACATTCGGTTCTACAAGGAGTTTAACAGCCCGTGGGAGACTGAAATACAATTAGCCGTCGCCGGCTAGAACATGACCGTATACTTAACTCTGTGGTTGTCGCACGCGCCCGAACCGTGGCCCCTTGAAATGAATTCACAGTTGAGTATTGTTCCTTCGTCGCCGGTGAGAATGGCGCTTCCTCCCCCGCAGACTCATTTGCGAGTGTGGGGAAATCGTTGGAACGGTTATGTTACGATTGGATTAGGCGGGAGTAGTTCAGCGGTAGAACGCCAGCTTCCCAAGCTGGATGTCACGGGTTCGATCCCCGTCTCCCGCTCCATATTTCAAGCAGTTAGAGCAGCTGCGCTTCAAATGTTTTAGCCAACTCCGCAAGGCGTAAAAGAGCAGATTCTCCCTGAGAATTCCCGGCAGGCACAAGCCGATGATGCGAGGCTTCAGACACCAGCGGCGATGAAACCGGATTCGCAAGCAGTGAATTTTCTCTGCAGTCTGACATACTTCATCTCTTAATCGATCCTGGCGCTAATCCGTATCCGGCTACGAAGCGGGAGAGCGCAGCCCGTCCTGATGCACGTAGCGAATCACCTCTACTTCCGACATTGCAATCAGTCCTTCATCCACCATTTCATCCAGAGCTGGAAGCAATTTCTTCAGGTTCTCCTCTGTGTCTACAACGGACACCATAATGGGCCTGTCGGAAGACCAAAGCAGATGTCTCTTATGAATGAGTGTGCTTGCACCATAGCCTTCGATCCCGCGAAACACCGTGGCGCCTGCGATATCGAGCTCCCGGCACTTGGCTACGATTGCCTCGTACAGAGGCTTACCTTGCCATTTGTCATCCTCGCCAAAGTGAATCCGCAACATCTTGGCTTTTCCTTCGAGCTTCATGTCCGCGCCTCCTGCCGTCGCTCGGTTTTCTCATAGTTATGTGCGTATTTGATAATGTCCACGTCGGAGAGAACGACTAAGCCCTGCTGCACCATCTGATCGAGAATGGGCATGAACGCCTTAAGCTTGTCTTCAGTGTCGATCACTGACAGCAAGATGGGACGATCGTGCGAGAGACTTAGCGCGGCGTCTTTGTGGATTCTTCGGTTCGCTCCGTAGCCGAGAACCCCACGATAAACCGTTACGCCGGCAATATCGTTCGATCGCAGGCCGGCGACAATGGCTTCATACAATGGCTTCCCATTCCACTTGTCATTTTCACCGATGTAGATGCGCATGATCTGGGCTTTGCCTTCACGCTTTAAGGCAGGCCTCTCCGGCTCAGCCTGCTTCTGCTCCTTTTCCGCCGGCTTGACGATCATGGTGTCGTGCATCTCAATCAGCCCGGTACCCGCCATTGCATGCAGCTTGGCCAGCAGCTCGTTCACCTTCTCGGCGGTTTCGATAAACTCGATCTTCACAGGCAGACGGACCGCCAGATCCACAAGACTCGTTGTGTGGAGGTGATGGTCCGCTCCAAATCCCGCGATGCCCCGAGTTACCGTCGCGCCCGAAACGCCGTGGAAGAAGAGAAAATCAAGAATAGCGGCATAGGCCGAACTCCCGTGGTACTGCTGGTCTTCCGCCACGTAAATGCCGACTTTCTTACCAAGCCCTGCTGTGAGCATGTTGTCCTCCCAACGCTACAGTCCTCTTTGTTCACCATAAATTGTTCAACCATCACTTAGCTACGGCGGCGGAGCGATCCAACACGAAACGTGCACTCCGTGTTTTCGGGGAGCGATATTGCGGCTTCGCTTTCAGGAGAATGCTCTCCCTGCGATCATGCCTCCCCAGACCGCAACGAACCCGAAAACCACGCTCGTTGCGACATACAGAAGTCCCAGTCCTACCTGGCCATCTTGGATCGCCCGTAGCGTTTCAAACTCGAAGCTGGAGAAGGTGGTATAGCCTCCAATAAAGCCAATTGGGATCAGGTAGCGCCAGTTGGGGCTCCACTGAGTTTTCACCGTCAGCAAAGCAAACGCCAGGCCGATCAAAAACGAGCCAGTGATATTAATCACAAACGTTCCGTAGGGGAAACGAGTTCCCATTTTGCTGCCGATGTAACTGCCCAGCCAGAAGCGTAGAACCGATCCGAGAAAGCCTCCAACTCCAACCAATAGATATTTCAGCAAGTCTATCGGCTCCTTTCCACTTCATTTACAGCCCAGCTCTTTCACGCAACCAGATTTTTTTCTTTAGTGTATGTTCTAATGCTTTCAATTCGCGGCGAATGCCGTAGGTCGGGACGTCATGCATATTTCGCGCCTCGGCTTTAGCTTTCTCGCGCTGAAGGCGAAGCTCCACCCACACAACGGCCAGTACTCACGCTCGACTATTTCTGCGGATGATTGCCGGCACTATGACCCCGCGACAATACAATCCGCTTGTCAGGAGTCATCAGCTGTTCCGGCTTAAGATTGGGACAGCGGTTGGCGGTGAACTCCTTCACCGTGGTTAACAATATAAGTACAGCAAAAGACGACCCTCGGCGTCAACGACATTCACTATACCAACGGTCACCAACGGCATGCCTCGTAGCATCCGAGCGTGGTTGGAGCTGTACGTTTCGCGATCGTTCATACGTAGTGGAACAGCGTCATAAAACTGAAATCCATGTGCAGTTGCTGATGGCGGTGAAAGAGTGTCAGTCCTGGGTTGTAGGCGACGAAGTCTGTGCCGGTATAAGAGCTGGCGTTGGCGAATCCGGCGTGAGCGCCCTCTTCACTGAGTCCGGAATTTCATTCGCATGCGCGAGCAGCTCGCTGACCTGCCACAACTGGGTGTCGGTTAGCTTGGTCTTGAAGGAGGGCATCCCAGAAAGACGGATTCCATTGGCTGCCTTCCAGTACGTCTCCGATGCCGGGTCGTCCGTTACTCCCTTGCCGCGGAACAATTGTGGCGGCTTCGGAAACATAGTGGTTAGATAGTCCACGGGCGGCTGTCCTGGGAGCCCGTGACACAGAGCACAATGCTGTTTGTACAAGCTTGCGCCGGCGAGAAAATTCGGTTCGTCCGCAGGCACGGAGGATGGGGGAATGTGTTGCTTCTCGATATGCGCGTCAAGGGCCATATGCGCGAACTTTCTCTCAAACGGCATCGGTGGATCGGCTCTTGCGACCGGCGCCAAGCCCCCGGAAAAGTAATAAAACACACACCCCACTGAAATTGCAATGGCCAGAATGAAACCGATCACGATACCCTTTACCACTTGTATCACTTATGCGCTCCTGTTCTTGATCAAAAATCAAAGCGAGAGACTGTGAGATGTCGGCAACAATTGGCCGATGAGAGTGACAACGTCCCATTAGAAAGATTATCAGCTGCGTATCGAATTCAGCGCCGCAAAGAGAGGACAAGTGTTCAGGTTCCGCCCCAAGGGGACAACTAAACCGGAACAGAGGACGGCACAACACGCTGGCGCGCCTGAAGCTCACAAATCAGCTTCCGATCAAACGCCATCTACCATCTCGACAACGGTGCAGGATGTCCACTCGTACAAACACGCCGCCGTTCTCGAAAGCCGCCTCGAAAATGGCGGGAACCTTGGGGTTTGCGATCAACTCGCGGGTGATGCGGATCGCTTGTTCAGGATCGCACGCGTTAACTTTCACAGGCTCATGCACCTGCCAGTACAGGCGTTTGAGGCACTGGCAACCAGTGACAAAACTGGCTTTTTGTGATCGCTATCGGCATTCTTGTTCATACACGGCATTCTCGCAGAGTTTCTGCAATTTGCCCCTGTATTTGGCCACCAGCCCCAGACGCAGACGTAATGGCCTTCGCCGCTTTCTTGAGTTCTTTTTCCGGACGAAGTGAATAGCGGTTTGAGCACGTCGAGGTCACGCGGAAGTCACTGGCGCGTGGTTCGACATCCCACACTCCATCTTGGCGGCTCCAGCGGTTTTCTCTGTCGATCTGCCTAAGCTGCTCATCCGTCCGAGTGACCAAAACAGCGACTGGAATCGAACGCTCCCGTGCATCGGATGATTTTGTCGATGTCGCCCGTCGAGACCACGCATTTGTCTTTATTGTCGATTAGCATTTGCGGCTCAAGGGGGATGCCGCTCGCATCACGGACGCGTTGGTCAGGCGGGTATACGTTTTGGCACGATTCGTCCGCCGCAAATCTAGATTCAACCAGTCAAGCTAAGAATTAGATGTTTTACTCGCAACTTGCACAATTTTTCTGCATCATATCGAGACAGTGACCCGGTTCGGCTCAAAATCGGTCGCAGTCATCCTGCTATACACGGCGGTGCTGTGGGGCGGCCAAACGCTTTTGCCATCTATTGCTGCGGCATCCGCGACCCCCGCTGGGTGCCACAATCATGGGCAACCGGTCCGCACACCAGCAAGTCATCAGTGCTGCGTGGTAGGTCATAGTCCTTCGATTGTGCGAACGTACACATTCGCCCAAGGCTTGCACGACTTCTCATCATCTGTTGTGACTGAACCTTATGAAGGCAGTCGCACACACAAACGGTTGTTCTCCAGCCTACTGCTCTCTTCAAGCTCCCCGCCGAATACGACCCCGCTCCGCATTTAGAAACGAGAACCATGGAAACAGTTTTGTCTCTGCGTTCGGAGGAATCTGCACGCCGAGGTACCGTCTAATTTCCTCTTGAATCATGCTTAGGGGTCACCGATGCGGACGATACAAAATATCGTGTTGTTTTTCCTCGTTTCTGTTGGGCGGTCAGTCGGACAGGACGCTCACCAAGACATGGACATGTCGGCTCAAAACGAGTCGAATCAAACGACGCAGAACATATCAGACATGAGGATGAGTGACCAGATGATTAGGATGAAGCCACATTCTGTTATCGAGCTTCTGCAACAGCACGCAACCTCTGGCACAGACGCGGAGCCGAACTCTACGCCCTTCGAGATGCTAATGACGACGAAGGGTAGTTGGATGTTCATGTTTCACGGCGAAGCATTTCTCAACGATATTCAGCAGTCAGGCCCGCGTGGTGGGGACAAACTGTTCTCCACAAATTGGGTCATGCCGATGGTTCAACGGAAGCTCGGGGACGGAACTCTCACCCTGCGAACTATGCTGAGCTTCGAACCAGCGACGATTTCCCAAAGACGCTACCCCGAACTGTTCCAGCAGGGTGAAACTGCGTTCGGACTTCCCATCGTGGATGGTCAGCATCCACATAACTTCTTCATGGAACTCGCGGCGATGTACGACTACAAGATCGGCGAACAAACTTTGCTTTCGGTTTACGTTGGTCCAGTGGGCGACCCCGCAATGGGACCACCCGCGTATCCACATCGGGCTTCTGCCGCCGAGGACCCCATTGCACCACTCGGCCATCACCTGCAAGATTCAACGCACGTTGCAGACGATGTCATCACGCTCGGGGTCACTAACCGAAACGCACGGCTGGAAGCTTCAGGATTTCATGGACGCGAACCGGGCGAAGAACGTTGGGACGTGGATCAGGGTAAGATCGACTCTTGGTCAACGCGTGTCACTGTCAATCGCGCTCAGAACTGGAGCTTCCAGTATTCGATTGGACAACTTCACAGCCCAGAGGCACTGTTTCCCTCAGAAGACATCCGTCGGATGACAGCGTCACTGATGTACAACCTCCCAATTCGGGATGGCAATTGGGCTTCGATGATCCTTTGGGGGCGCAATCAGAGCCTTGCAGATGGAAATGCCGGCAACGGCTACTTGTTGGAATCCACTCTGCAATTCCTGCATAGGAACTTCGCATGGACTCGGATCGAAAACGTGGACCGAACAAACGAGCTTCTGATCGGCGAGAACCTGTTGCCGCTCGGCTTCACGGAGCGGTACTTCACCCGCGTTCAGGCGTACACAGTTGGGTACGACCGCGAAGTCGGTCACATCCCGCATCTGTCAGCAGCCATCGGTGGTCAGATCATGTTGTACGGAGTGCCAGATGTGCTGAAGCCAATCTACGATTCACACCCTCTCGGTGGAGTCGTGTTTCTGAAACTTCGCCCACATTGACTCGGACTGTAAAGCCAAAGGTCAAGATCGAATGAGTTGCAGATAGCCGGCTTCTCCTGGCTCAGAGAAAACGTGCCCTTCCTTATAGTCCTGTACTTTGCTGCGCTCCCGAAGAGTTTGCAAGGAAGCCGCAGGGCCCCCGTGGAACAAGTCAAACGGCCGAGAGCGAGGACGACTCCGCCGGACTTTGATCTTGTCTTACTTGTTTGCTGGCTTGTTTCCTGGTCACGCCAGTATTTTCCTCCACGTTTCTCGCGAGTGTAATCGAGATTACATATTTTGTCCGTAACTTCCAGACTCCAACCACATCAGAGTTGATGGTTAAGAAAAATCCTGAAGATCACTTTAAAGGAGATTCATGAAAACCCACGATTCAAGCGCCCCTTCATCGAAGCCCGTCACATTCGCGACCGTGTCCATCAGCGGATTGAACATCGCCTACCGCGAGGCCGGTGACCCGTCCAACCCGAAGCTCGTGCTGCTGCATGGCTTTCCGGCCTCATCGCATCAATATCGCAATTTGATTCCAGCTTTGGCGGACCGTTTTCACGTGATTTCGCCGGACTACCCGGGTTTTGGCAACAGCGATATGCCCGATCCCAAGAGCTTCGCCTATACCTTCGACAAACTGTCGGAAGTGACAGAAGAGTTTCTGACGAAGAAAGGTTTTGAGCGTTACGGTTTGTTCGTTCAGGACTACGGCGGGCCGGTCGGCTTTCGAATTGTCACACGCAGGCCGGAAGTGCTGGACTGGCTCATCATCCAGAACACCAACGCGTACGAGATAGGCTTCACCGACGCGTGGGGAGGTCTACGAAATGCTTTGTGGAAGAACCGCACACCGGAGACGGAGCAGGGAGTCGCGGGGTTGCTGGAGTTCGAGACGGTGAAGACGGTCTACCTCCACGGCCACAAGCGGCCGGAACTGATCAGCCCCGACAACTGGAACATGGATTTCCGCTTTCTGGAACGGCCGAACGCGCGGCGCGTGCAGATGGGCCTGTTCTACGACTACAGGACGAATGTCGATCTCTACCCGCAGTGGCAAAAGTTCCTGCGAGAGAACCAGCCGAAAACGCTGATCTTCTGGGGACAGAATGATATCTTCTTCACTCGTGAAGGCGGCGAAGCTTACCTGCGCGACCTGCCGGAGGCGGAAATGCACCGGCTCGACTCCGGCCACTTCGCCGTCGAGGACTGCCTTCCCGAGATCGCTACGAACATTCACCGCTTTTACGATGAGAAGGTGACGGTTCGTGCGGGAGGTCCGAGGCAGAAAATCGCCTGAGGATCAAGGATTCCGCGCCGGGGTCGAAGAAACATCAACCCGATGGGAGTTGCAGAGATTTCCGTGTCGGCCGACCGTAAGAGTGGACTGGCGAGAGAGCGGCTGCGAAGACGCTATCGTCCGGCCAGGGTGCGCGTGCTGTTCGTGGGTGAGGCGCCTCCGGCCTCCGGTCGATTCTTCTACCAGGCAGACTCGGGATTGTACCGGGCCATGCACGATGCTTTTGCTAGCGTCTTCCCAGACATCGGCCCACGGTCCGGCAACGAGGAGTTTCTCCAGCGGTTCCAGACGCTGGGTTGCTACCTTGTCGACTTGTGCGGAAGGCCAGTGGATCGCCTGCCCCGTGCCCGGCGCAGAAGAACTTGCCGCGAGGGCGAAGTTCGTCTGGCCAGAATTCTGAAACGTCTTCGTCCTGAAATCGTGATCACCGTCGTTCGATCAATCGCTGGCAATGTCCGGCGCTCACAGCAGCGGGCCAATTGGTCGGGTGCCCGCATTGAACTTCCGTACCCCGGCCGCTGGCAGCGTCACCGCCTGGCATTTGGTCGGGAGCTTGCGGCGGCGCTTCGCAAGATCTATCGTAGGCGACAAACGAAACTAGCGCCCGTGCAAAGGAAAATCTGGTGAACAATCAAGAAACGCGTCCCCCATTAGCGCCATTTACCCGCGAAACCGCTACGCAGAAGGTTCTCCTTGCGGAAGACGCCGACTATCCTTTTTTGAGACTCCTCCGTAGCCGGCCAAGTGTGTAGCTGCTTGCAACCTCGCCCAATACCACCAGGCGAGATTCTTCTTCGCGTTGTAACACCAGCAGCGTCTCATCGTCGTTGCGGAGTCCTCCCCGAAACGACTCAAGTCGTTGTAGCAGGTCCTCTCCCAACGCTTTCGCAGAGTCCACCGGAGCCCGACGCGCCCAGTCTAGAAGCTGTTCTCGGCCCAGTTCCTGGCTCGTCCCGTTCTCGGCTTCGGTAATGCCATCTGTGTAGAGCACAAGAAGATCGGATGGGTCCAGAGTGACAACCGTCTGACTGTAGTCCGTACCAGGAATTAACCCGACAGGTAAGCCGGCGACCTTTTTGAGTTGCGGGTCTTTTCCTTCCTCCAGCCACCCCCAACTTCGTTGGGCGGCGTGATACCAAAGCGGAGGCGGGTGCCCCGCGTTGCTGAACGCCAACCGGGCTGTGATACGGTGGAAACTCAAGACGATTGCCGTGGCATATTTCTTACTTTTGTTGAACGCGTCATTGAGTCCGCGCATGAAATCTGACTGGTCCCAGGCGTTGATGTTCTGGTGCATAAGCTCGCGCAGCGTCTGGGTCACGGAACTCACATCGTGACCATGCCCGCTCACATCGGCCAGAGCCACGCGGGAGATCAGGTCGTAATCGCAGACGGACATATAGTGAAGGTCGCCGCCTCCTTCTCCGTCGTGGATGGGATGCGAGGCCACCCATGCCATCAGGCTGGGCAGCTGTATCGTCCGACTGACCTTTCGATTGCCGCCCCAAACCTCAGTACACACCAAAGCATGGGGCTTTACTGATTCATCGTGCATGGAACTCCATAGTGCGCTTGTTGTTTCGTGTTGCGCAGACATTGCCCATGAGATGTCGGTCGCAAGAGATAGTTTCGTTGGGGGAAGCGATCCTGCATCGTGAAACATATTTCGGGTCTATGACTCTCATTTGGCATGAAGAACAGCGTCGGGACGTTCGCTCTGCTGATCGCGACGACGCTTGCGGGATGGATACCGCACAGGCAACTGCAACCAACCATCTCGGGGGACAGAGTTCGGTCTATCTTGCTCGTGCTGCCAGACAACCGGTGGATTGGTATCCCTGGGGCGCAGAGGCTTTCAAACGGGCCAAAGAGTTGGACCGCCGCCCAATTCTTCTGGATGTCGGTGCGGTCTGGTGCCCATGGTGCGGACTCATGGACCGGGACACCTACACAAATCCTGAAACTGCAGACTACGTCAATCAACATTTTGTTGCCGTGAAAGTCGACTTCGATGCTTCACCCAAGCTGGTGGCGCAGCTGCAGCGAGCTCAAGCTCTGTTGAATCTGCCTGCCGGGTTGCCCTTGACTTCCTTCATTACTCCAGATGGCAAGCTTTACTTTGGCGCGGGGTACCTGCCTTCCGAAGGCAAAGGTGGCAAACAATCGTTCAAGGACGCCGCAGAACAGGCTCTTAAAGAATACCCAAACAAACGAAAGATTGATGATGAATCGTTCCAACTGGAGGTTGCGAAGTGATCAAGAAAAACATATTTCTACATGGGCTTTTGCTGCTCTTGGTCGGCACACAAACGCTGTTCGGAATTGACAACCTAAAGCTAATTCAAAGCTCGACTATCAAAGCGATAGCCTGGATGGCCCATTGATCACCGGCGATGATGTGCAATCCGGCGTTGCCCCCGGCAAGACCAACTACGTCATCATCTACGGCGAAGGCTGCTTCAATTCAAAGAGACAGGCGCGACGGACCGTCGAACTCTATAACAAGTACCGCAATCAAGTGCACTTTGTGGTGGTTGACCTGGACGTCAAGCGCTCGGCCGAGCAACAGCAACTGGTCAAACAGTACTATGAAGGCTCCATCCCACACGTGCTGGTTCTGGACGCAAACGGGAAGCCACTCTACAACTCTGCGGGTGAAGTCGACTCCAAGCATATCGAGGCTGTCTTTGCAGAGTCGTTTAGTCGTTCGGCGGCAAGCGCAAAATAAAATGCACAACGCGGATAGTTCCACTTCCTTTTCAACAGAGGGTAGTAACCTTTTAGGACCTGTCGGAATCTGATGGCCAGTGAGATCGGAGTTTTTCCATGCAGGGCAGAGTCGTACTTGTGACCGGCGCGAACGGGGGCCTTGGGGCGTATGTAACCGAGGCGTTCCTCGATGAAGGCGCGACCGTTATCGGTACGTCGCGCAAAATACAGCAATCCAATTTCAGTAGTCCAAGTTTCACCGCGTTGCCTGCGGAGATTTCGAGCCGCGAAGGGGCCAAGGTGCTGGTGGATCAAGTTGTCGCGCGTTTTGGAAGGCTCGATGTTCTGGCACACACGGTCGGCGGGTTTGCCGGTGGTCAGTCGATCGCGGAGACCGACGATGACACTTTTCAGCGGATGTTTGACCTGAATCTGAATTCTGTATTTCACATCCTGCGGGCGACCATCCCAGCTCTGCGGCAGACTGGCAACGGTCGCATCATTGCAATCGGCAGTCGCGCGGCGCTGGAGCCCGGAGCTGGGGTCGGTGCGTATAGCGCTTCCAAGGCTGCCATGGTTTCGCTCATCAGAACTGTGGCTCTGGAAAACAAAGATGCGGGATTGACGGCCAACGTCATCTTACCGGGCACGATGGACACGCCGGCAAACCGCAAGTCCATGCCAAGAGCAGACTTCTCGAAATGGGTTCGGCCTTCGACGGTTGCCAGCTTGATCACATGGCTGGCGGGCGATGCTGGCAAAGACATCAATGGGGCAGTGATTCCGGTCTACGGCAGCGATGTTTGAAACTCTTGCAAAAATATTCGTCTACGCTCTGGAGACTTACGCTGGTCTCGGATTGATATTCGCTGTGCCGTTCGTGTGGATTGGAGTTCAACGTTTGGACTCCGAAGCACAGGGCTCGGGCATTGGTTTCCGGTTGCTGATTCTGCCGGGCGTCACCGCCTTCTGGCCTAAGTTCCTGCAGCGGTGGACGCGGAGGACTCTCGAACCTCCCGAGGAAAGGAATCCACACCGGGTGTCGGATAAGACATGATTCAGCCACTCAGAACCGTGCACCGTCGAGCATTTGTCGTGCTCGCTGTGGTTTTGCCTGCGATTCTCTTGGCGGGAATCGAAGCACGGCATCCCGGCACGAGCCTGACGGGACGCTCTCCTGAACTGCCGGCGACCGCGTACCTCGTGCGGGAGTCGAACGGACTCTGGACCCAGCATTCGATTGCTACGAAGTTCTACGGCAGATCAGACAGTCCGAAAGACATCTACGTTGTTCTGCGACTGATGCAACCGCTGAACGAACCCGATTTGTTGCTCTATTGGAGCACCGAGACACCGCAGGGAAACTTCTTGCCGAGCGAGTCCCTTCTCGTAGCCCCATACACCGCGGACGAAGGCTTCGCTCTTCCGCTGGAGATGGGGCGGGCTGGCAACCTCATCCTCTTCAGCCTGGCTCATCAGACTGTGTTTGATTCTGCCAGAGTGGAGAAGTTGCCATGAGCGTTCAATATGGTGCAATCAGTTGGAACCGCCAGAAGAAGTTCTACGACCTGACGCTCGTATCCTTGCTCGCACTCTACCTCGCAGTCTTTGTCGGTGTCGGCATCTGGCGAAACCCGAGCGCGACGGCGGAGACGCTACTAATTCGCGCGTTTGGAACCGCTGCATTCTTGTTGCTGAACGTTGTGCTCTGTATTGGACCGTTGGCGAGACTAGACCGGCGATTCCTTCCGCTGCTTTATAACCGTCGGCACCTGGGTGTCACGACGTTTCTGCTGGGATTGGCGCATGGAGGCTTCGCGCTGTTTCAGTTTCATGCGCTGGGGAATGCGAATCCTCTTGTCAGTCTGTTCATCAGCAATCCGCGATACGAGAAAGCGATTCCTTCAGACTGGCAAGCCCATCGGAGTGAGATAATAATGCGCCAAAGGCACCTGAGACTATAGAAAGCCTTTTGAGAGACGTTCGTTTTGAAATTCCTCGCATCTCGCAAGCTTTGAGCATGTCTTATTCCGCGTGAGCTGAGTGGCCGTCTCTGACAGCGATCGGGAACGTCTGGAAGCGCTGGAGTCACAGCTGCGCGCCAGTGAAGAGCTTAAGGGCCGTCTGATCGCCTGTAGCCGCGACTGCATCAAGGTTCTCGACCTGGAGGGGCGCCTTTTATTCATGAACGAAGGGGGCATGCAGGTGCTGGAGATCTGCGATCTTGCCCCCTTCGTGAATGGCTCCTGGCTTGAGTTTTGGGAAGGCGAAGATCGTGAAGCCGCTCGGGCCGCATTACAGGTGGCAAGAGACGGCGGCACCGGCCGCTTCGTCGGTTATTTCGAAACGCGCATTTCGCGCCAGCCCAGATGGTGGGATGTTGCGGTGAGTCCCATCCTGGACGCGAGCGGTAAGCCGGAGCGTCTGTTGGCATTGTCACGCGACGTTACCGAGCATCGGAAGAATGAAATTGCCTTGCGTGAGGCCATTCAATTCAATCGAGAAATCATCGAGGATGCCGCCGAGGGCATTATCGTTTATGACGCCGAGTTGCGCTACCGACTCTTCAATCCCGTCATGGAGCGGCTGACGGGAAAACGCTCCGAGGAAGTGCTCGGCAGGGTTGCGACCGAGGTGTTCCCCAGATTGGGGCCGAGCGGGATAGAAGCCGCTCTAAAGCGCGCGCTGCAAGGGGAATCTGTTCACGTAGAGGATGCCTTAATACCGAAACATTCTGCGGACGGCCGCGATCTATGGGAATCCTGCACGTTCGCTCCACATCGAGATGCCCAAGGAAAGGTGATTGGAGTAATTGGCCTGGTCCGCGACATCACCGAGAGGCACCTTGCGGAAGAGACTTTCCGCTCCATCGTCATAGGTACGGCGTCCGCGACCGGAAACGACTTCTTTCCTTCCCTAGTGCGCCATCTGGCTACCGCCCTCCGCGTTCGCTATGCATTCATAACCGACTGTGACGATCAGAAACACGCAAAAGCGCTGGCCTTCTGGAACGGCGACCAGTTTGGCGAAAAGTTTGAGTTCGACATTGCCGACACACCGTGCATGAAAGTGCTGAACGGCGAAACATGCCACTACAAAGAAGGGCTCCAGGGCTTGTTTCCGCTGGACAAGGGCCTCGCCGATTGGGGAGCAGAGAGCTACTTGGGCGTTCCGATGCTCGATCGGGAGGAGCGAGTCATTGGCCACATCGCGATTCTTGACGACAAGCCGATGGATCGTGACTCTCGTGCAATCGATCTGATGAAGATCTTTGCCGCCAGGGCGGCCGCGGAGTTGAAACGCCAACGGGCAGAGACCGAACTGCAAGGTGCTCTTCAGCAAGTCCAAACACTGCAAAAGAAACTCGAAGCCGAGAACGTCTATCTGCAAGAGGAAATCAGCAGGGAGCACAACTTCGAAGAGATTGTGGGGAACAGCCATGCAATCTTGGAGGTGTTGGAGCGAGTGGAGACAGTGGCGCCAACAGACTCCACGGTACTGATCACGGGAGAAACGGGATGTGGTAAGGAGCTGATTGCTCGCGCGATCCACAGCCATAGCGTGCGCAAACACCGTCCGTTGGTGAAATTGAATTGTGGGGCAATCCCAACTGGATTGGTCGAGAGTGAACTGTTTGGGCACATGAAAGGCGCATTCACCGGCGCGTTGGAACGAAGAACCGGCCGGTTTGAACTCGCGGACGGTGGGACTCTGTTCCTGGATGAAGTCAGCGAGCTTCCGCCCGAGACTCAAGTGAAGCTGCTGCGGGTTCTACAGGAGCATGAGTTTGAGCCGCTGGGCAGTAGCCGCACGATCCGTGTAAACGTCCGCATCATCGCGGCCAGTAATCGTGACCTCGAAAAAGCAGTGAAGGAAGGCCGATTCCGCGCGGATCTCTACTATCGTCTTAACGTTCTTCCCATCGTGCTGCCGCCGCTGCGCCAGCGCCGGTCCGATATTCCACTCCTCGCCGTTTTCTTTGTGGAGCGATTTGCCAGGCAGTTCGGCAAACAAGTTACTGGCATCGCGCAAGATACGATGGGCCTCCTCTCTCAGTATGATTGGCCAGGAAACATTCGCGAACTGCAGAACGTAATCGAGCGCGCCGTAGTCCTGTCGCGAGGTCCAATCTTAAAGCTTGGCGCCGACCTGCTGCCCGCGACGAGCGCTGGAGGGACATCCGAAGCGGATGTTCCATGCTTGGATTTGGGCCGCCACAAGTCGGAAGCGGCTATCAACGATGCTTCGTCACTGGAACAGGTAGAGAGGCGTCACATCCTGAGCGTTCTGCAAGAGACAGACTGGGTGATCGAGGGCGAACATGGGGCGGCGAGAATTCTCGATCTGCATCCCAACACTCTGCGAAGCCGCATGAAGAAACTCGAGATCAAGCGTTCGCCCCTGAAATCTGATCAGCCGGCCACGAAATCTCGTGGCCACGAAGCCATAACGAACTGACCCACGAGAGTTCGTGGCTTCTTCCGCAAACCATTCCCTCAACGAATCACTAAGGCCCTCAAAATCAATAGCATAGCTTTTACCTCCTGTTTCTCTCGGATGGTCTTGCTCCTGCTTTAGCAAAGACGTCTTCGGAGGAAAGCTAGCAGTGCTCAAGATTTCAATCATCAGCGATTCGGATCAAGCGATCCAGTTTCAATTGGAAGGTAACCTCGCGGGCCCTTGGGTCGAAGAGCTACGAAGGCTCAGTGATGAAGCCCTCGCACAGCAGAGAACCGTAAGTCTCGATCTCGAAAAAGTAAGGTTCGTCGATCCGCACGGAGTCGGCCTTCTACGCGATCTGGCGCGGAGACAAGTGTCTCAAGTCAATTGCTCGCAATTCGTAACCCAGCAACTGAAGGAGGCGGCGCAATGATGGCCAGCGTCAGCGGAACAGAGTTGTTATCTCAGAACCAAAAGACACTCAACGGGTCTTCTTTTACGCCGGAGTTTCGGTGCAGCGCGGCCGAATCCCATCTGATCCGGTGTGTAAACGAGGGCAACGCCGAGGCATTTTATGAACTGGTTCGCCCGTACGAGCGCACTGTCTTTCTGGCCGCCCTCTCGATCGTCAAGAACGAAGAAGATGCCGAGGACATGGCGCAAGAAGCCGTTCTGAAAGCGTTCAAAGGCCTATCCCGTTTTCGCCAAGAAGCAAAGTTCAGCACGTGGCTGATCCAGATAACTATCAACGAAGCCAGGATGAAGTTGCGCAAGAACCGGCACCACTTATATGAATCCATGGACGAGGGACCGCAAAACGACGAGGGCGACTATATCCCGAAGGATTTCGCGGATTGGCGAGAAATCCCATCAGAGGTGCTGGAGCAGCGCGAGCTTCGTGAGGCACTCACCAAAGCCCTCGAATCTCTTCCCAAGAAATACCGCACCGTACTGATCCTGCGGGACGTGCAGCACCTCAGTATCAACGAAACTGCAAAGGCCCTCGGTCTCACCGAAGCAAACGTGAAGACCAGACTATCCAGAGCTCGCCTGCAGATGCGAGATGCGTTAGCGCCTGGCTTCGATGGGGCTTGGAGCCGAGGAAGATCCTACGAAAGAGCCCGGCCTTTCTGACTTTGTGCCGCACTCTTCTGGGCGAATAGACTACGTCGTAAAGCTTCCCTGCAATGCAGTCACCTACCGCCGCCGCTTTTCCACTTGTCACCGCCGTGCCGCGGAAGCCTAAGGTTTCTTGTCGTGTCATGGGTAAAAAGAGCAATTGATGGGAGTCCCGCTCCAGAATGCCAGTTCTCCATGGTTGTGGCCTAAGATGAGACATCATCAGCCTCCCGTTCTAGCGGCGGCGGCCTGTACAAAAAAGAATTATGGGTTGTGCCGAACCTGATGGATCTGAGCAGGGGCCTGTGACAGGGCAGCGTTCTAACCAACTGAACTACGTCCCCACTTTGTTTTCACCGGGTTAGCTGGAAACCCTTGATTTTCCTGTCTTTTCTTACTGTCTATAGAGTCGCCTGTGTCAACCGTTTCCACCCCATATAACCGAATTCCGTGGGTTTAATGGACAGGAAATGGACAGAAAGCCGACGGCCAAATCCTGCGGCACGA
>JBAVZU010000126.1:0-39769 GCA_049588915.1 Candidatus Sulfotelmatobacter sp. | reverse complement strand
GGCCTCACTGAAGCGGGGACGGCGCTGACGCTGAATGATCTGAAGCCATTTCGGGCGGATACAGTGGGAAAACCTATGCCCGGCGTGGAATTGCGGGTGCTAAATCCGAATGAAGAAGGAATCGGAGAAATTGCTGCCCGCAGCAAGACCGTGATGTCGCAATATCTGGACGACGCCGAGCTGACGCTGGAAACCATCGTCGATGGGTGGCTCCTGACGGGCGATTTGGGGCGGTTCGATAAAACCGGACATCTGCAGCTGTTTGGACGCAAGAAAAACATGATCGTGACAGAAGGCGGTAAAAATATTTATCCCGAGGATATTGAAAACGCCTTCGAAGGACTTCCGGTGAAAGAGTATTGTGTGTTTGCCTCGAATTATGTGTGGCCACAGAAAGAACTGGGTCGGGAGATGCTGTTCGTCGCGGTGCGGCTGGAGCAGAACCAGAGCCTTGATAGCGCGCTTCTGCAGGAAATCGGAAATCGCAATCGACAGCTGGCGGATTTCAAGCGGGTGAGCGGATATCTGATCTGGAACAAAGATTTTCCGCGGACCGCGTCGATGAAGATCAAGCGGCAGGCGCTGGCACAAGACATCGCAAAAACGGCGGGGCGGGGAGCGGTGGTGGGGCTGTGAGCGAGTCACAGCCGTATCTCGCCATTGTGAATCCTGTGGCGGGAGGCGGGCGAAGCCGCAAAATGCTGGGTCCAGCCATGGATCGGCTGAGAGCCAGTGGCATTGCCGTAGAGTTGGCCGAAACGCGCGGCGTCGGCGATGCAACGCGGATTGCGCGCGAGGCTTATGCGAAGGGTAGAAAGAAATTCATCGCCGTTGGGGGAGACGGGACGTCATACGAAGTGGTGAATGGCCTTTTTCCGGAGGCAGGCGCAGGAGAAAGTCCCACGCTAGGTTTCCTGCCGCTGGGAACGGGAAATTCTTTCCTGCGCGATTTCAGCGATCGCGGCGTGGAGCATGCGATTGAGTCGCTGATCGCGCAAAAAACTCAAAGCTGCGACGTATTGCGGTTGCGTCACCGCGCCGGAGTGATCCACTACATCAATCTGCTTAGCGTTGGGTTTCCGGCGGATGTAGCGACTCTGCGGGCACGACGTTTTAGCGGGCAGGGAGAATTGGGATATGTGATTTCGATTTTTCTGGGGCTGGCGCGATTGCGAAGGCGTCCGTTTCCAGTACGCGCGGACGGGGAAACGGAATTCGACAGGAGGCGCTGTCTTTTTCTCACCTTCAACAACAGCAAGTTCACTGGCGGCACGATGATGATCGCGCCCAAGGCGGAGGTCAATAGCGGCCTGATCGAATACGTGCGCTGGGGAGCGATTGGCAGGCTGGGCTTGATACGCAACCTCCCAGGGCTTTATGACGGCACGCACATTGAACATCGTATGGCGGAGCGAAAAGCGGTGCAGCGGGTGGAGTTCGATATGAACGAGGCAGTCGATGTGATGGTGGATGGCGAGGTGCTGAGCCTGCATTGCGAAGAAATCGATGTGCTGCCGAGTGCGCTCAAGGTTGTGGCTTGAGCGCGTGATATAAAAAGTTCATCACGTCGGAAGGAACTCATGTCTGAGCAACGGCGAAAGCAGCAGCAGAAGCGAGGCCGGGAGACGGAAGCGAAGCCGCCGTCACGGAAGAAGATGTTGATCTGTGGCGGAATTGTGTTGCTGTTTGTTCTGGCCTGGGCAGCTGGGTGGTATTACAGGAACCATCGCTACGATGGATTCGCCAAGTGTCTGGCATCGAAGCAAACCAAAATGTATGGCTTGTCTTGGTGTCCGCATTGCGCCGACCAAAAGGAAATGTTCGGAAAAGCCTTTCGGTATGTGCCTTATGTGGAGTGCGCAATTAAGGGCTCTCGGGAGCTTGCGCCGGAGTGCAAGGCGGCCGGAGTGAAGCTATTTCCGAGCTGGCAGTTTGGGACGAATCCGCCGAAAGAAGGCGTCTTTCCGATGGAAGAGCTTTCCGATAAAACTGGATGCGCTCTGCCGTGAGTGCAACCCCGAGCGAGCCGAGCGCGTCCAAAACGATTCGCGGCAGCGGGATGCGGCTGCTTTTCGTCGCGATTGCGGCGCTGGCTCTGGCAGGCATGGCGGTGTCAGCGGTATCGCTGCAACGTCATTACGCGAAGTCGGCGTCGGCCTTTTGCGATTTTGGGGAGAGATTTAATTGCGACATTGTGAATCGCAGTGAATATTCAAGCCTGATGGGGATTCCGGTGGCGGGGATCGGGATCGTGGGTTACGCAATTCTTTTCTGGCTGGCGACATTCTATCGATCGCGGGCGCAGACGCCGCTGCGCTTGCTGTTGGCGGCCGGGGCGGGATTGATTTTCGCCCTTTATCTAATGTATATCGAGGGATTCGTGCTCGATACGTGGTGCATTCTGTGTTTAACGTCGTTGGCACTGATTGCGCTGATCACGCTGCTGGCGGGAGTGGTGAAAGCGAGGACGTAGCGAAGTCACAGTATTCTGCACTCTTCTGATGGAAAGAATCCAGAAAAAGCAGGAAGGCGCAAAAACGCTCATCGAAGTAATTCATGCTGGCGGCGCGGCAGGGGATCTGCGTCTGCACGAATTCAGCAGCCGTATCTTCAAGAACACCCGCTTTTTGCGTGTGTGGTTGCCTCCTGGATACGACGCTGCAGAAAATGCCGGCCGACGGTATCCGGTGCTCTATCTGAATGACGGTCAAAATCTTTTTGAGTCGGCATCTTCTTTCACTGGAGTGGAATGGGGAGTGGACGAGACGGCGGATCGGCTGATTCGCGAGGGTGTGGTTCCTCCGATGATTATTGTGGGCGTCGATAATGCTGGGAAAGACCGGCTGCGCGAATACATGCCGCATCGGTCGATGCATCCCATGATGCTGCGGGTGCAGGGTCGATATTATCCGGATTTCTTGTTGAAGGAAGTGATGCCGTTTGTGGAGCAGAAGTACCGGGTTGCAACTGGACCGGAGAATACCGGATTGGGCGGCTCGTCTCTGGGCGCTTTAATTGCGCTGCACACGGCGATCGTGAGGCCGGGAACGATTGGCAGGTTGCTGCTGGAAAGCCCGTCACTGTGGGCATCAAACCGGCAAGCGATCAAGGAGAGCCGCGCTGTGCGCATCTGGCCGGAGAAAATATTTCTGGCGGTGGGCACCGCGGAAGCTGCGAACCCGGAACGCAGCCGTACCGTCGTGGACGATGTGCGAGAGCTGGCAGCCATCCTGCGGCGGGCGGTGCTGAGCGAGCAACGCTTGCGAATGGTGATCGCAGAGGGAGCGGGGCACACTGAATCGGCTTGGGGGGAGCGCTTTCCCGAAGCTCTGCAGTTCTTGTTCGGAAGGTAGATTAACAATTAGAGGGCTTGCGTAAGCGAATCTGCTTTCTTTCCGCATCTCCATAACTCAAATAAAAGCGTCGCCATCACGGGCACAGAAAGCTGCAGATGTGTCCAGCGTGCAAGCGGCCCGAGCAGCGGAAGCACGAATGCGAGGTAAAGAAGAGTTTTGAGATGGCGCGGTTTGAGAGATTTATCGGCAGACTCCGCAGCTTTAGCCAGCAACCAATCGGAGAGCAGCAGGAAGGCTGGTGCGAGGATCACTAGATCGTAGACCGTGAGATGCGGAGCCAGAAGAACGGTGGCCAGTAGTAGCACAGAATAGCGCAAAGACAAAGTGGCGCGAATGCGCCAGCAAGCGATCGTCAGAGCGCAAATCAAAACTGCGCTAATTGTGTAGAAAACGAAAGAAACTGGGGGCCATGGGACGAGCATCGTCCAGAAGGTGCGCAGGGAGTGGGTCTGGTACGCCCTCGGTTCAAGCAGAGCCATTACCCGAGGAACGTGAACCAGTAGCCGCATCCACTCCCGAAGCGGACCGGAACCGTAATAAAGGATGGCGGCGATCAACTCGGCCGTGCTTGAGAGAATCGCGCCAGCGATAACCTTCCAGCGCAGTGTGACCACGAAGACTATGGCAGCGGCCAAGCCAAGCTGAGGCTTGAACATGAGACATCCGAAGGCCAAGCCAGCCAGGAACTCGCGATGACGGCGCAGGGCAAAGAAGGCAACGGTGTAGCAAGCCAGCGCCAGGGCAGAGGTTTGTCCCCAGGCAATGAGGTGCCAGAAGGCAGGGAAGGCGAATGCGAGAATCAGAACGGTCAGCTGGTGATTACGTAAGTTGTCGCACACGCGCCATACGGCGTAGCAGCATACACCGTAGAGGAGTGCACTGAGCGTGATCCAGAGCAGCAACGCCCACGAGTATGGGAGCCGAGCAAAGGGCGCGAACAGGATTGAAACTTGCGGCGGATTCACCGGTAGGTATTCGATGCCTGCGGCCGCAGGCACCCGTTGCGCCGCTAGCTCCGATTGCGCTTGCGGGTTGTAAAGATCAGCGCCGCGGTGAGCAAGAGCTAAGCAGCCGAGAGTATAGAAATGGAGAAAGTCAGTTCCTTTGAGATTGCCAGCACGGTCGAGAAGGCCGGGTGTCGAGATATTCCACAGATAAACCGACCAGAGACATACGGCGAGGATGATCCCGTGAGTGCGCAGACGGCGGGCGGTGAGCCATCCGCTGCCCGTTTGTGGACTCGTGAGTGTGCGCGGAACCAGCACTTTTCTGCTCATGAGGATTGCATATCTGCGATCGCATCCTGAGCTTCAACATGTCTGGCCAACAGCAGCAGGGGCAGAAGAATTGGAAAAAACGAAACCAGAAATGAAGGCAGCAACGGAAGTTGATTCGGCGAATCCAGTCGCGGCCGGGCAAGGAGCAGCACCAGAGATACAATCCATGGCCAGGTTACGATTGTTGCAAAAGCGATGCGGGAAAAACGTGATAGAGAGTTCCAGTCTTTTAACAGGAGCATCACGGGAAGAATTAACATCACTTGATTGAATGGGGTCAACAGTGGGAATGCTAACAAGGTTCCTATGAGAAACGCCGCAAAGAGGTTGGCAAACTCCCGCGAGTCAGCTTTCTCTATTCGATTGCGCCACGCAAAAATCACCAGAGTAACAATAATGATCCCACCCAGAATTTGTCCCAGAGTTTTTCCGACAGCGATGCCAAGGACGGATGTGGTTGGAAAATATTTTTGATAGGCTGCGGCGCCAGCAAGGAAATAGCCAACCCATCCTGAAAGGATCCATTCGCCGCCTCCGATGAGGATTGCGAGTGTAACAACAAAACTCGCGAAGAGCTTCCATCGTTTGCGCCAGTCTCCAGCGACCCAGATGAAGAAAAAACATATGGGAAAGACTGCCATCTGAGGCTTTAAGGTGGAACAAGCGAGAAGCAAGCCCGCGGTCGCGAGAAAATTTTTGCTCACACACCACGCGGCTGCAATGAATAGGAAGCCAACAAATATCGCGAGTTGCTGATGTTCCATCCCCTGTACGATCTGGGGACTGCTGAGAGTAAATAAGGTGATGGCCATGAGTTTCTCCCACGGCGGACGCCATCGCAAGAAATCCAAAGACATCGGCACGCTGAGTGCGGCCAACAAACCGAGAACCGTTGGAGCCCAGCGGTGCACCGTGGCGAAGTCTAGGTGTATGGTTGGAGCCATCAGGAAGATGACGTACAGAGGATAGGCAAAGCGCTGTTCGTCGATCATCTTGCGTCCTGACTCGCGATAATCCTGCGTTACAATGTGCCCGTAAAATCCCATCTGGATTTCGTGAGTCACCTCCGGCCCGTACGGGTTAAGGCGGCGTAGCAGAAGTTCGCGCGTTCCCACCCAGCGAGGATAAAGGTCGCCCATCTGCTCTTTGATTCCGTCCTTCGCCTCGCCTATATTCCGATCCCATGGGCCGAGAATGCTTACCGCATAGAGCCATGCGATGGCGCTCACCAGAAAGCTCAGCACGAGCCATATGCGGATTTTCATCTAGCGCGATGCCTCGTAGGGTTCCAGTCGGGGAGGCAAGGCGTCGGCACTTACCCGCCAGACGTGGCGATCTTTGAAGTAGCTCAACAATTCCTGATTCTTATCGTTGCCCATGTCGCGCGCCCACACCACTTTCGCCGCGTCAATGTCCGCGTTATTGTAGACCCACTCGCGATCCAGATTGTGGAGCGGACTGTACTCCACGATTACGAGCTGCTGCCCCGGAAGAGATGAAAGCTGATGCACAATCATCGCCCGTTCCAGATTTCCGTGTGGCCAGCCCGATTCGAGAGGGATGTGAAACGCCGCGGCCGCGACGCGCAGAAGGATCATAGCGCACGCCAGTACGGGTATCGCGCGAGCAATAGCTTGACCGAACCGGGCTTTACCGGTCGCATGTGTTCGCGGAAACCAATGCCACAATTCCCGCATGCCTTGAGTCACGAGCACATAGAGGGCTCCCGTGGCGGGCGCGAAATAGTGGGGAAGGGTCCAGGTTTCAACGGCAATCCCAATGGCAACGGCGAGGCATAGCAGAAACGGAAGACACATCCGGCGCTTGCGAATGACCGGAAGCACCGCCAACAGGGGAACGGTCAGGAGCGGTCCGAGATAAAAACGCCAACAGGAAATGAACTTCTCAGCCGCATGGCTTAAATAACCATAGAAGGTGCGACTGCTCTCGAAGACCTCCATCTCCCATTCGTAGAAATCCCGCATAACCTCGTGGTGATATGAAACCTCGGGACGGGGTCTCTGCCAGAGAAACAGCGGAGCCGCGGCGTAGGTTTCGGCATTCACCAGATAGGCCATGCGAAACGGATTCCCGGTTACGCGGGAATAATAGTGGGTAGTAGCCAGCGCTCCGACGAGCAAGCACAAAAGAATTGGAACAATTACTCGCGGGAAAGACTGATTGAATGCTGGGTGCTTTTTGTTAAGAAGCCAGAAAAGCATCGCAAAAGCGATTGGCGTCGCGAAGATAAGTCCTTCATAAGGGCGGCTGTCAGCTAAAATCACGAGGCCGAGACCCATGAGCAGCGCGTCGCGTACTCGAAGATGCTTACGCAGACGCGGCCAAGCTCCCAAAACCAACGCGCCACCAAACGCTACAATCGACCCTGCCCAGTAGCCATTCATCCAGTAGCTGAGTATGCCTAGGCGCAGTACTGCCAGCAGCGCTCCCAATAGAGCCCACGGCGGAGGCATCCAACCCTGCAGCATCCAGCACAGGGAAGAGCACATTAGAGCGGTGGCGAGAACTTGACCGATCCATGGATGTCCCAAAATTTCCCCCGCAGCCAGGACCAAGCCTTGCACCGGGGGATACATCGACATATACGTGGGTTTCTGAATGATGTGGAAACTTTCGAAGTGGATCCACATGGGATGCGTGGGATTCGTTAGCCGGCCGTGAGCGAAAGTGTCGGCTGCGAGCAGATAGCTGAACTCATCATGATTGCCGGGCTGGGGCACGCCAAGGATGGGTATCAGTGCGAGCCGAGCCGCGATAACGCTAAGACCGACGAGCAACACGCAGAGTCGCTTACGTTTTGCCAGGCGCACGCCAGCGCCTTCAATCCGAAGAAAAACGGCCGGCGCATTTTGGCGGGATGCATTGCGAGAGGAAAATAGAATCAGCGCCGTCGCGGCCGCCAGCAGGAGGGCTTCCAACAACACCAGCAGGAACGGAGCGACCCGAAGAAATAGATTCTGCATCGTGATCGAGCCAGGTCTCGCCGGTTCGATACTGCGGCATCCTTGTTGTCAGCGCGAGGCTAGCGCATTAAAGACAATTCATCTGAGAAAAGAATCGTCCCAAAAATATTCACGCCGGTTGTTTGTCGGCAGACCTCTCAAACAAGCCGTCGACAATTTGAATCATTTCATTGTCGACAACGCGGTTTCGCGAAATGGCTTCGAGCAGCGGAATGGAGACGATTTTGTTCGAACGCAGGGCGGCCATGCATCCGAACTCGCCGCGGTGCACCATATCGATTGCGCCCAGGCCGTAACGCGTGGCAAGCACTCGATCGAATGCACTGGGCGATCCACCACGCTGGATGTGTCCGAGCACCACGGCGCGAGTTTCGAATCCCGTGCGCTTCTCAATCTCGCGGGCGAGGATGTTGGCGATTCCCCCGAGCTTCGCGTGGCCAAACTCGTCCTTACCCATGTCCTGAAGAATGGGAGCTCCCTGGCCGGGTTCGGCGGAGGAGAACTTTGCGCCTTCAGCGACAACAATGATGGAAAAATAAAGTCCGCGCTCATGGCGCTGGCGGATCGAGTCCGCGACTTTGTCGACGTCAAAGGGTCGCTCAGGGATAAGGATTACATCGGCGCCGCCCGCGATGCCACTGTAAAGAGCGATCCATCCAGCGTCGCGGCCCATCACTTCCACCACCATCACGCGATTATGAGCTTCCGCGGTAGTGTGCACTCGGTCGAGGGCCTCGCAGACGATGTTGCAAGCGGTGTCAAAGCCGAAGGTGTAATCGGTTCCACCGAGATCGTTGTCGATAGTCTTGGGAACGCCAACCACTTTCGCCCCACGTGCATGGAGTTTTTCCGCGACTGAGAGCGTGTCATCCCCGCCGATCGCAATTAAAGCCTCAATCTTGTTTTCCTCCAGCGCGGCCATGCAACGATCCAGACCGTCGGCGCGCTTCGAAGGATTCGTGCGCGAGGTGCGCAGAATGGTTCCTCCGCGAGGCAGAATCCCTCCTACCGCCTCAAGATCGAGAGGCATGCTGTTGTTCTCAACCAGGCCGCGCCAGCCTTCCAGAAAACCCACGAATTGGTCACCATACGTGAAGATGCCCTTGCGAACCACGGCGCGAATCACGGCATTCAGGCCAGGGCAGTCGCCTCCACCGGTTAACATGCCAATCTTCATGATCCACTCCCTTAAGAGTTGAAGTGCTTTTTCTTTACCCGGTCGCGGACTGCGCTCTGCAACAGCCCAAGCGAGGATCTGCAGGTGCAGTTTCTTGGAAGAAATAGATTATCACCAAAGCGGTCTGATTCTAGCCAACCAGCATTAGTACACAGGCGGATTCAGTGATCGGAGGCTAGCGCTCAAGCCCGATGGCTGCCGCTTCCAGCTGGTCGTGAACTTCTGCGGCGCGCCGGATCGCGGCCTGCACATTGTCGCAAATGTTTTCCGCTCCAACCACCTCTTCGAATTCCGCCCGATGGATCAGACTGGCGGGCTGTTCGCGCGCGCCACAGAGAATTAATACCCGGCTCGATGCTTGCAGCTCGCGGGCTACCTCCTCGATCGCAAACAGTCCGGTGGCATCGAGCGCGGTCATATTGCGAAGACGCAGGATGACGACCGGCGGCAGCGTGTGGAGATCCTCGGTGACTACGGAGAGCTTGTCGGTGGCGCCAAACAGAAATGGTCCGTGGATGCGAAAGATCGTGACGTAATACGGGATATCCTTATCCTGCAGGATGTGCATGCGGCCGTCTTCGACGTATTCGTCGGTAACCTGGGAGACCGTGGTGGTGGCGGCAACGCGCCCGATGAAAAGCAGGGCAGCGAGAATCATGCCCGCCTCGACGGCGACGGTGAGGTCGGCGAAAACGGTTAGAGCAAAGGTGACGAGCCAGATGCTGATGTCGGTTTTGGTGAGCTTCAGCAGTTGCGGAATCTCGCGCCACTCCCCCATGTTGTAGGCTACGACCATCAGGATCGCAGAGAGAACGGCCAGCGGCACGTGGCCCACGAGTGGCGCGGCGAACAGCAAGATGCATAGCAACGTGAGAGCGTGAATCATGCCGGCCACTGGAGACTGAGCGCCGGAACGAATGTTGGTTGCCGTGCGAGCGATGGCGCCGGTCGCGGGAAGTCCGCCGAACATGGGCGAGATTACATTGGCGACGCCTTGTCCGAAGAGTTCCACGTTTGGATTATGGTGATCGTTGCTCATGCGGTCCGAAACTACGGCCGACATCAGGGATTCGATGGCGCCGAGCATCGCAACCGTGAAGGCTGGACCAAGCAACCCGTGGATCAGGTCAAAGCGAAACCGGGGAATCACGAAGTGAGGTAATCCGCCAGGAATTCCGCCGAAACGGGAACCGATGGTTTCTACTGGGAGCTTAAACAGTACCACGGCTGCGGTGCCCAGCAGGAAAGCCACGATCGCGCCAGGGATGCGATTGGAGAGAGCGCGGCACAAGATCATGATGGCCACCGTTCCTGCGGCCAGTGCGGTTGCGGTATAGGAAAGTGTGTGGAAGCTGCCGGCCAGGGCCTCCATGCGCAGCCAGAAGACACCTGGAACTTTGGCGAGTTGCAGACCAAAAAAATCTTTCACCTGGGTACTGGCGATGAGGATAGCGATGCCGTTGGTGAATCCGATGACGACCGGACGCGGAATGAACTTGACCGCCGTCCCCATGCCGGCGATTCCCATGACCATCAGGATGACGCCGGCCATGACCGTGCACATGAAAAGGCCGTCGATACCATGAAGTGCAACGATTCCGGAGATAACGACCACGAAGGCGCCGGTGGGTCCACCGATTTGCGTTTTTGAGCCGCCCAGGGCGGATATGAGAAAGCCGGTGACGATGGCGCAGTAAATACCAGCTTGCGGCGTGAGCCCTGAGGCGATGGCAAACGCCATGGCCAGAGGCAAAGCGACCAAACCGACGGTGATGCCGGCAATCAAATCGTGCAGAAATTTATTGACGGTGTAGTCGCGTAGACAGAGGACAGACTTCGGAAGCCAACGTTGTTCGACGAAAGCGAACGCCATTATCCTATTATCCTGCACGCGCCGGAAGAATTAAGCGAATCGTGAAGGGCAGATCACACCAAGGAACATGAACCACAGACCGGAAATCTGCGCTCGGCGTACTGAGTTGCGTCGCGGCGCTAGTTTCGGCACAATGCTCACGGAATAGGCATGAAACGGTTCAGCGTGAACGGACCTAACGCAGGAACGGACTGAAGCATGCACGGACTGAATCATGAACGGACTGAATCATGAACGGACTGAAGCATGAGTAAGACGCTGGCGATTGTAGGGTGGGGAATGGTTGCGGCGCTCGGAGCCATAGGGGTGGGCGCAATCGCACTACATCGCGGCGAGCCCATCAATGCTCTCTGGCTGGTAGTAGCGGCGACCTGCTGCTATGCGCTGGGCTTCCGCTTTTATAGCAAATTCATCGCGACGAAGGTTTTAGCGCTGGATGCTCTAAGGGCAACTCCCGCGGAGCGCCTGGAGAATGGCCGCGACTTTCTCGTTACCAATAAATGGGTGGTGTTTGGGCATCACTTCGCTGCGATCGCCGGGCCGGGTCCGCTGGTGGGGCCGGTGCTGGCGGCACAATTCGGGTATTTGCCCGGAACCATGTGGGTGCTGGCCGGAGCCGTGTTTGCCGGCTGCGTACAGGATTTTGTCATCCTGTTGTTCTCGGTGCGGCGTGACGGAAAATCTCTTACCGAGATGGCGAAGGATGAAATTGGCCGTGTCGGTGGATTTGTGGCGTATGTCGCGGTCATCTCGATTCTGATCATTCTCCTGGGAGTGGCCGCGTTGATCGTGGTAAACGCGCTGAAGGCAAGTCCATGGGGAACGTTCACGATTGCGATGACGATGCCGATTGCGTTATTGATGGGCGTCTATCTACGACGGATTCGTCCGGGAAAAGTGCTCGAAGTATCGGTCGTGGGATTTGTTTTAGTGCTGGCGGCGATTTGGGGCGGACAGTACGTCTCGCAGAATGAAGCAATGGCGAAACTGTTCACCTTCAGCGCGCCCTCCCTGGCGATTCTGATCATGGTATATGGGTTTGCTGCCTCGGCTTTGCCGGTGTGGCTCCTGCTGGCGCCGCGCGATTATTTAAGTACATTCGTGAAACTGGGTACGATTGCACTGCTGGCGGTGGGGATTGTGGCGCTGCATCCCACACTGCACATGCCGGCCCTGACGCGCTTCGTCGACGGTAACGGCCCCGTCTTCGCGGGAAAAATATTTCCCTTTGCCTTCATTACCATCGCCTGCGGAGCGATCAGCGGATTCCACGCGCTGATTTCGAGCGGAACTACTCCGAAGTTGATTGCGCGGGAGACGGAAACGCGGGTAGTCGGTTACGGCGCCATGATGGCGGAATCCGCGGTCGCGATCATGGCGATCATTGCGGCATGCGTGATGCAGCCGGGTGTGTATTTCGCGATCAACAGTCCCGCGGGCATTGTCGGCCAGGCGCCGGCCACGGCGGCGGCGACCATTTCCAGTTGGGGCTTTCCCGTAACCGCAGCCGACATGCAGGGGCTGGCGCATGCCGTGGGGGAGCAGACTCTTTACAACCGAACGGGCGGCGCGCCTGCCTTTGCCGTGGGCATGGCGCATATTTTCTCGCACAGTCTGGGCGGCGACCGGTTGATGGCTCTGTGGTATCACTTCGCCATAATGTTCGAGGCGCTGTTTATATTGACCATCCTCGACGCGGGCACGCGGGTGGCGCGCTTCATGGTGCAGGACGCTCTCGGTCACGTCTATCAACCTCTGGGACGAACGAGCTGGTATCCGTCAATTCTCGCGACCAGTGCGCTGATCGTGGGAGCCTGGGGATATTTCCTGTGGCAGGGAGTGAAAGATCCTCTGGGCGGAATTAATTCTTTGTGGCCGTTGTTTGGCATTTCCAATCAACTGTTGGCGACTGTGGCGCTTTGCGTGGCCACGACCATCATCATCAAGATGCATCGCGCGAAGTACGCAGCGGTGACCTTAGTCCCTCTGGCGTGGCTGGTGGCGGTGACCTTCACTGCGTCATGGCACAAGATGTTCGATCCGAATCCGCGTGTGGGATTTCTGGCCCAGGCGCGCGTACTGGCCGCAAGTTCAGCTCGAGGTTCATCTCCAATGACCAGTGCAACGGCGCGGGTGATCTTCAACAACCGGCTAGATGCGGTGGTCACCGGAGTTCTGGTGATGATGGTGACGCTGGTATTGGTTGAATCAGCGAGGCAGTGGATCGGAATTCTGAGTGGTGCCAGAGAAGCGCGCGTAAGAGAAGCTCCTTTTGTGCGGACGCGGCTTGCCGAGGAGCAAGGATGAATCACTCGTTCAAAGCGATTGGTGAGGTGGGAAAGATGCTCGGTACGTTACTCGGAAAGCCCGTCAGCACCCTGCTTGCAACCCTGCGGGAGATTTTTGATGAAGCAGCCTATGCGCGTTTTCTGACGCGAACTGGAATGACTTCGTCCTCGGAGGCGTATGCGGCGTTCAGGCGGGAGTTTGAAGAGGCCAAGATGCGGCGACCGAAGTGTTGTTGAGGCCGTTGTAACGTGAAGAAGTTGGCAGGGATTAGAGAAAACCAGGACAAACACGAATACGTAATCGCGAACTCGCTTCGCTCGGCTAGACAGTTGAGGCGGCTGTCTACATGAGATGTGAGCTTCGACGTTTATGTCTTTCGATACCTGATGGATTCGTTCGACCTAGGAACCGAGCCGGTTCCGAGTTAGACTGCAATCACATGCGAGTTCTCGGTATCGATTGCGGCGGAGCCTACACTGGTTACGGGGTTGTAGAGATGGAATCCGGGGGAGGGCTGGTGTGCCTCACTTGCGGGGCAATAAAATTATCGGCGCGCGAGCCCCTGGCCCGGAGATTGTCAAGAATTTATGATGGTCTGGAGGCTCTCATTGCGGAACACCGCCCGGATGAGGTAGCAATCGAGGGCATATTCTACGCCCTCAATGTGAAGTCCGCGCTACAACTGGGTCAGGTGCGTGGAGTGGCGATGCTCGCCGCCGCTGCGGCTGGACTGGAAATATCGGAGTACTCCCCGCTTACGATCAAGTCATCGGTGGTGGGGTACGGGCGAGCGGAGAAGCAGCAGGTGCAGCACATGGTGACGAGGTTGCTGGGTTTGACGGAACCTCCTGAGCCGATGGATGCGTCGGACGCGCTGGCGATTGCGATTTGCCATTTGCATACTGCCGCCACCCTCTGCAGGCAAAGGACTGCTGCGCGATGATGACACTGGATTCCCGGATTTGCGCCATTCGTATTCGGTTGGTGAATCGATGTCGCCAGACTGGATTTCTGCTCCTTTCCGTTTTCTTTGGGCTTGCAACTGGGGTTGCGGCGGGCCAAGCCAAGCCAAACGGCAGATCCGTTTCGGCTCCAACAGTTACCTTTACGCTGGACTTTCCACAGTCCGATCCGACGCACTACTCCATTGCAGTGGATGAAAGTGGCCACGCGAGCTATGAGTGCACGGTAAAGGCCGACGAAGATTCCGAGCCCCGCGCCTACCGCATGGAATTCGAGGTCACAGCCAGAACGCGGGAGCACATTTTCGAGTGGACCAAGCAGGCGAAGTTTTTCTCGGACAAGGTTGACTCGGGTAATCGAAAACTGGCGCTCACCGGCGAAAAGCAGTTGAGCTATCAGGACGGGCAGCGATCCACTACCGCGCGATATAACTTTTCGAATCTCGACCCGGTGAGGCAATTGACGGCTCTTTTCCAGAACATGGCGGGGACGCTCGACTACGGCCGCCGGCTGGAGTATTACCACCGCTATCAGAAGTTGGCCCTCGACGAGGAGTTGAAGCGTATGGAAGAACAGGCCCGGAATAATGAACTGAGTGAGATCCAAGGAGTGGCGCCGGTTCTGCAGGAGATTTTGGACGACACCTCGGTGATAAATGTGGCCCGAGCGAGGGCAAAGGAACTGATGCAAATGGCCAGTGCCACGGCTCCCGGGCGTTGATCATCCCGGGAAAAAATTGTATGCAGCGTTCGAGGTAGAGACGTGTTCTAATGGGCCGAGAAGGATCGAAGTTTCGGAGGCTCCTATGTACAAGCCACGATTTCAACCGGTCGTACTAGCCGCTTTGGCCTGCGCGCTCCTGGCGCTGCCGGCAGCGGCTGATTCGCAAGCCCGCATCGTTCGGCTGAGCGATGTTCAGGGCGGGGTGCAAATTGACAAAAATACAGGACTGGGGTTCGAAAGCGCGTTTCTCAATCTTCCCATTACGCAGGGGACAAAACTGCGCACGCGGGAAAGAGGTCGAGCCGAGATTGAGTTCGAAGACGGAAGCACGCTACGTCTCACTCCCAACACCACGGTTGTGTTCAGCACGCTGGGACTAAGCGACGCCGGCAAACGAAATTCCGCAGTGAATCTGGTAGACGGTCGTGCGTATGTGAACTGGCTGGGAAAAAGCGGGGATAGTTTCTCGCTCGAGTTTTCGCAGGAAAAGGTGGTGCTCGCCCAAGCGGCGGCGCACTTCCGGGTTGCGACTTCTCCTAGCCTTGCCGAGGTTGCAAGTTTCAAGAGCGATCTGGATGTAGTAGGGCCATCTGCCACTGTGGAGGTGCCAAAGAAGAAAATGGTCGCCTTCGACACGGAGAACAACGGCGAAGCAACGGCTGCGAAAAGTGTGCAGGAAGACACCTACGACGATTGGGACAAGCAATCGGTCTCTTATCACGACCAGTATGCCAAGAACAATCCCACTCCACTCGGCTATGGCACCAGCGATCTAAGTTATTACGGAAGCTATTCCAATCTTCCTGGTTACGGAACGCTGTGGCAACCATACTTCGCGGGTGTGGGCTGGAATCCTTTCATGGATGGAGCGTGGTCGTTTTATCCGGGCATGGGAATGATGTGGGCTTCGGCTTATCCATGGGGCTGGATGCCGTACTATTACGGCAACTGGCTGTATGCGCCAGGATTTGGCTGGGGTTGGCAGCCGGGCAACTTTAATGCATGGCATGGCGGTCTGCACTATGTGGGAGCGGCGGCGGAATTCCATGCTCCGGTTGCGCCAACCGGCACGGTGAATACCGTTATCGTGGGTAAGGGCGGACCAAGGCCTTCCGCATCTGGAACTTTGCGGATGGTGGTGAGCAACGGATCAGCCGGGCTTGGAATTCCCCGAGGATCGGTGAGCAACCTGCGCCAATTGCACTCGCAGGTGGCAAAGGCGGGATCGGTGGAGCTGCATCCGATTCCACAGTTTTCGGCGACTTCTCCACGCACCGGTGGCCATACGTACGGTGTGGAACGCGCCGGGTCTGGTTTTGGCGAAATTAGTCATGCCAGTGCGGCCCCGGGAGGCCATGCCTCTGGCGGCGGAGCCGCGACTGCAGGGCATAGATAAGAGCGAGAAGCACATTCTTAAAAGGGCGGCCAGTAATTGGCCGCCGTTTTTTTTGTGCGACCAGCCTTTTTGCGCACAACCACCCTTGGATCAAGCCCTGCGAAATACAGCATCTACTGGATACGATGCGATGATGCGGCTCTCTAGAGTTGAAGAACGATTCTTGTGGGGGAAAGCAATGCAAGAACACACTACAGAAATCGCGGCCGTACGGGCAGAGATCATGAAACTGCTCCACCAACAGCTCGAGGCTCTGGATTCACGCGAAGGACTGAGCGACACCAAGTTGATGGAATGCTATGACAGGCAGGGCCGCGTGCAGGCACTGCGGGAACAACTGCAGACGATTGGGAAAACGGAAGAATTGCATCAAGCCTCGCGCCGCGAGCCTTCAAACGTCGTTGCCATGCCGTAGACCCAGATAAACAGGGCGACTGGATTCACGGTGCTTGACGACAAGAACCCCCCGAATTTCTTAATCGCTTAACCGAATGGGGTTTTTATTTCAGTGACGTTTGCCGCGTCACGATCCCTACTCTCCCCGTCGGTCCAAACCGAATTTCGTCTCGCACCAATGAAGCCAAAATCCTGGAGAGCATCCCAAATAAAACACCTATCTTCGATCTTCTGACGCAGCAACTAAGCCAGGTCCTTTAAGTTTGCACCCGCCTCAAGGGCTCGGGATACGCGCATGGCACCAGAATCTTACCTTAGGATTAGTCTCCTTGTCCGTCAATGCCCAACCAGGAGTTGTTAACATTCCTTCCCCAACGAACGTCTATGATCTTGTGGGGATCTTGCGCGGATGGCTAGGTCCGGCGACAGAAGTGACCTGCTCGCGGCAGGCCTGGGAACCGGGCCTGTGAGGGAGCAGTTCGCGTCCGAAATCTTAGAGGACGTAACGCGGGTGGCTGCGGCGCAGGACGGCGACCGGGCGGCGTTTGGGCAGCTTTACGAGCGCTACGCTCGCATGGTGCATGGAGTTTTACTAGCGAGGGTCCCTGTCGGCGAGGTTGATGACCTAGTTCAGGATGTCTTCATGAGGGCACTCCGTCGGTTGCCAACGCTGCGGGAGACCGCAAGCTTTGGCGCATGGCTGGCAGCCATCGCTCGCAACCTGGCACACGACTACCACCGTCGATCGGTGCCAGAGGAACCATTACCGGATGATGCCTCTAACCAAGAGGTTCAGTACGGAACGTGCTGCGCAGGTCACGAAGAGCCAGCCGTTGCAATCCTCGAGGCAGTCATGAGTCTGCCCGAGACCTATAGGGAGACTTTAATTCTGCGGCTGGTCGAGGGCATGACCGGTCCAGAAATTGCGGCTCGCAGCGGCCTGACGCACGGATCGGTGCGCGTCAATTTGCATCGCGGCATGGAGCAACTCCGCGCCAAGCTGATTGCTAGCCCGAGCCGCACGGGCCTAGAACAGGAGAAGTCCTAGTCATGGACACGGGAAAGAATCGAACCGAAAACAGACCGTCGACAAAAAGCGGCGACTATTTGTGGGACAGATCCGGCGAACCCGATCCCGAGATTCAAAAGCTCGAATCGTTACTCGCGAAGTTTCGACATGACTCGCCCACCCCAGTTTTTCCGGCGATTGTCCCTGAGCGGCGATGGACATTCTTTCCTTGGCGCCTGAGATTATTTCCCGCTCTGGGTACCGCAGCGGCTGCCGTAGCGGCCATCGTTGTAGTGACATTCTTGGTTTACAGAACGAAGCCCACGCCCACCACTCTTGCGGGTTGGGACGTTTCCGAAGTGCAAGGGGCACCTCGCATCGGACGAAGAACGCTCAGTGCGAACGAGGGAACGAGCCGTCTCGGCATTGGCCAAATGCTTGAGACCGACAGTCAGTCGCGGGCCAGCCTTCAGGCGGACGATACCGGCAAAATCCAGGTGGACCCGAGCACACGCCTGCGCCTGCTAAGCATGGGTTCGGGGCTGAGGCGGATAGCTCTGGACCGGGGAACGATTCACACCTACATCTGGGCGCCTCCCGGTCAATTCGTAGTCGACACGCCATCGGCCGTGACGGTGGACCTGGGTTGCGCCTACACCTTGCAGGTCGACGATTCGGGCGCTGGCATGGTGCGCACATCCCTCGGGTGGGTCGGCTTCAAGCTGAATGGCCACGAGTCTTTCATCCCGGCCGGAGCAGCTTGCGCAACCCGGCCGAAGATCGGCCCCGGCACGCCGTACTTCGAGGATTCGTCCGAAGCGTTTCGAGCTGCTTTGACGAGGTTCGATTTTGAGGACAGCACGCCGGAGCAGCGCGCGCACGATATCGCGATCGTACTTCGCGAGGCTCGCAAAGACGATTCCCTGACGCTCTGGCATCTCCTGGCGCGTGTCGATGACCAGCGGCGAGTCCTCGTCTTCGACCGGTTGAGCCAGTTCGTACCTCATCCTGCCAGCGTCACGAAAGAAGGTATCCTTCGACTCGATCAACCCATGCTAGACCAGTGGTGGAATGAACTTGGTTTTGACGACATCTCAGTCTGGCGCCATTGGGAGCGTTCCTGGGCTGGAACGGCCACGCCAGTTCACGAAAAGTGATCTGTGGCATTCCGCCTCGTAATTAGACCTCCAGTTTCGTCCGCATAACGCCGCGTCGGCTTGTTAACAATTTCCTTTTTCTCGGCGTCTCTCGAAGCGTGGGTTAAATCAGCAAACTGGGGGAACCAAGAAATGAATGCACATGCCCTGTCACGCGTCGCGATTAGCACCGTGGCCGTTCTGACATGTGGACTGCTGGCCTTCTCGCTCGCGGGCTGGACCGCAGACGAGCAGCGCACAGCTCCAGACCTCACGGCGCACGAGTGGGGAACGTTCACGGCAGTTGCCGGCAAGGACGGTCGAGCGGTCGAATGGTTGCCGTTAGGTTTGCCACGAGTTCCGCCGTCCACCGATCTGCCCCAATTCGTGGAGCATATCAACGGCGTCAACTTCAAGCTGGGCCTGCGTGGCACCATTCGCATGGAGACGCCAGTGCTATATTTTTATTCTCCACGCGACGTGACCGTTTCGGCGAAAGTGTCCTTCGTGAAGGGACTCATCACCGAGTGGTATCCCCAGGCTGATCGCGTTCAGCCAGCCGGAATCCTGACCGACAGCGGCTTGAGTCGCTTATCGGTGGATGGGAGCATTGGGTGGAATCACGTCGCCGTTTCTCCGAATCTGGCTGGCGAGTTCCCGACCGAGGCGCAGCCGAATCGCTACTACGCTGCTCGCGAGACCGCTTCCTCGCCACTTCGCGTCCAGACCACTACGGGGGAGCAGCGCGAGAAATTCCTTTTTTATCGAGGAGTTTCCGCCAGCCCATTGCCGCTTTCCGCCAGGTTGACCTCCGACGGAAGACTCGTGGTCAAAAATCTTAACGGAGACGAGATTCCCAATGCCATTCTTTTTGAGCGCCGCGGCGAACGAGTCGGCTATCGCTTAACGGGCACGCTAACCGATGAAACTACAGTGGACCCTCCCGTACTGACCGGAAACGTAGAATCTCTCTACGGAGATCTTGAAGAGATTCTCGTCGGGCAGGGTTTATATCGAGACGAAGCCCACGCCATGATTGAAACCTGGAAAGACTCGTGGTTCGAAGAAGGGAGTCGACTGATTTACATCGTGCCGAGTGGGTTCATCGACAAAATCTTGCCTCTCACTATCGATCCAGCGCCAGGACAGATCGTGCGTGTCTTTGTCGGCCGCCTTGAAATCGTCACGCCCGCGACCGCCACAGCCGTAAGAATAGCGCTAGCCCAGAACGACGAAGCCACATTAGACAAATACAGCCGCTTCCTCGATCCGATTCTCCAAACCATAGGGCAGGGGCATTAAGAGAAGTCAATCCAGGCGAAATGTCAAACGAAGCGGTCAGCCGCGCAGAGTCGGGACTTATGGGACACGGTTCGTTTTCAGCCGCGGTCAAAAAATAAGGCCACACGTTATACCATGGGGATGTGGACCTTCCAGTAAATCCGCCGATCCTGCCGATGCTCGCGAAACGAGTGGATGAATTGCCCACCGAAGGCGATTGGATTTTCGAGCCCAAGTGGGATGGTTTTCGCGCGCTGATGTTTCGCGATGGAGATGAGATTTTCATCCAAAGCCGCGACGAAAAACCCCTCAATCGTTACTTTCCTGAGTTGCTGGAGCCACTGCGCGCTGCGCTGCCCGCGCGTTGTGTGCTCGATGGAGAGATGGTCATCGTCAAAAATCATGGGCTTGATTTTGATGCCCTGCAACTACGTCTGCATCCCGCTGCATCGCGCGTAAAGCTCTTATCAGGGCAGATTCCCGCATCATTTGTTTTCTTCGATCTGCTTTGCCTTGGAGGTCGCGATCTCTGCGGCGAGGCGTTTCAAAAGCGGCGACGCGAACTGGAGTCGCTGCTTGGTTTGGCCTCACCGCCGATTCATCTCACACCTGCAACCAGCGATCGGAGTATTGCTGCCGATTGGTTTCGCCGCTTTGAAGGTGCAGGGTTAGATGGTGTGATGGCCAAAGATCCTGCAGGAACTTACGAGCCGAATAAGCGAGTGATGCTTAAAGTGAAACACGAACGCGACTGCGATTGCGTAGTTGCTGGATTCCGCTGGCATAAAAAAGGCGAGCACACAATGGTCGGCTCACTGCTACTCGGTTTGTTCGATGAGGCCGGCGCTTTGCAACACGTCGGAGTCTGTGCGAGTTTCAGCACGGCAAAACGAAAAGAGCTGGTGGAGTTTCTCAAGCCTTATCGAAAAGATGCACTGATAAACCATCCGTGGAAGGCTTGGGCTGAGAACGCGACCGAGACTGATGAAGGTATCAAACGAATGCCCGGCGGACAGAGTCGCTGGAGCCAAGGCAAAGATTTGTCGTGGGAACCGTTGCGGCCTGAAATAATTGTAGAAGTTGCTTATGATCACATGCAGGGAGATCGCTTCCGGCACACGGCGCAATTCCGCCGATGGCGAACGGACAAAAAGCCCAGCGATTGCACCTACGCTCAGCTTGAAGTCGTTCCTCCCCAGGAACTGGCGGCAATTTTTCCGCAGGGAAGATGAATCTTACTCGTTTGCCTTTTTTTTCTTCCAACGCTCCCGCCACTCCCGTGTGGGATCATCGTCTGGCTCTGGAGTTTCCTGCGGCGGCCGTTGTTGTTCGGGGACATGACGCAGGTTGATGCGGATGCGTGTCCATGTGGATGAGCGGCCTCGCATGGAATCCACTAACACATCGTCCACGGCAAGCAGATTTGCGATATCCGCATGTTTGGCCTTCCATCGCTCAAGACCCGCCAGCGCAGCCGCTTTATCAGGCGAATTCGCGACTGTAATCAAGGGCATCTTCACGCGCGGCTTCTTTATTGCTGTCTTCTTCGCGGCTGATTTCGCGCGGGAAGGCATCACGCGCGCAGCCTCGCCTTCCATTTTGCGGAAGTGCGGAGGCCAGGGTGCATCGGCGATACCGGCCGCTTCGTCTTTATCGGCTAGTTCCAGCAATTTTTCCAGCGAGCCAGGGGATGCATCCATCTCGGCATGTGGATTACCGAATTTCGCGAAGCGCTCAGGAACTGTGAAGATGGTAAAGTCCGCCGGATTGCAATGAGGCACTTCTTCCCAATAAAGAGGAGTCGAGACGCGAGCATCTGGGAGCGGACGCACCGAATAGGCAGAGCATGTCGTGCGATCCTTCGCGTTCTGGTTGTAGTCAAGAAAGACGCCATGACGCTCTTCCTTCCACCACTTCGAACTGGCCATTGTTGGGGCGCGGCGCTCGACCGCTCGCGATAAGGCAACCGCCGCACGGCGAACTTGCGTGAACGTCCAACGCGGTTCGATACGTACATTAACGTGCATGCCGCGCGAGCCGCTGGTTTTCGGCCAGCCGCGAAGGCCAACTTCATCGAGAAAGGCCTGAACTTCAAGTGCGACGCGGCAAACATCATCCCAGCAAACGCCGGGAATCGGATCCAGATCGATACGTAATTCATCCGGATGATCAAGGTCGCCCGAGCGCACCGGATGCGGATGTAATTCGATGCAGCCAAGGTTTACGATCCAGGCCAGTCCGGATGCGTCATCGACCACGATTTCTTCGGCAGTTCGACCGGAAGGGAACGACAAAGTGACCGTACGCAGCCAGGCTGGCCGCTTCTCTGGCGCGCGCTTTTGATAAAACGCCTCCGCCTCGGCGCCGTTGACGAAACGTTTTAGGACGATTGGTCGATCTTGTATCCCCGCCAGCGCACCCGGAGCGACGGAGAGATAGTACTGAACAAGTTCGAGCTTGGTGACTTTTATTTGCGAAGAAAAGTACACCTTCTCAGGGTTAGTGATCTGGACTTCCTGTCCGTCGATCGACAGAATTTTGCTGGCCGATTCCGTTGCCACAAGACAAGGCTACCACCGATAATCATTATCTTAGGTGTGGATTCAGCATTATGCTCACATGAAGATTCCTGGGACTGATACGGGCTTGCGGCAGAGGTAGTAGATCCAGGCCGAGTGCGCAGGCCGCCCATCGAAAGGTAAACGAATTCGTGCGTACGTCTTTCCTTACACAGAGCAGAAGGATAGAGCGGAAATGACCTCGCTTGTGCCACAGGCTCGAAGCAACCACGGCGTTGCTTTTTCTGTATGAAGACGGCGTTATATGGGCGGATTGTCTTTGGCGCGTCGGCGGTGCTGTTCGGCGTCATCGCACTGAAGTGGCACGACTCTGACACCTGGCAAACCCTGCAGCAGATCTGGAGGCTGCCTTTTGGCACCCTCATCGGCGGATGTCTCATGGCCGCTCTCATTGCCGGTGGGATTGGGATGCAGTACCAGCGGTCCGCGCGCCTGGCTTCGGTCGTACTTTGCGTTGTCTATTTGTGTTTCTCGCTGGCCTGCATACCTGACACTCTTGCCGCAGCGAACATCTATGAGCGCTACGGGGGGAGCTTCTTCCTGTTCTTTTCCTTACTCTGCGGCGCGATTGCGCTGTACGCTGCGACCGAGGCGAACGCAGCCAGGGCGGTAGCGTTCGGCCGACTGGCGCGCCTTGGACTCGGCGTCTGTGCGATTTCATTTACGCTGGGTCAGATCCTCTTAGCTCGTGAGACAGCTGGCCTGGTTCCACCATGGATTCCGCCCAACCAGAAGTTTTGGGCGATCCTCACGACGATCGCGTTTGCGCTCGCGGCGATTGCCATCCTCATCAATCGCCAGGCACGGCTTGCGACACGTCTGATGACGCTCATGCTCGCACTCTTTGGTGTAATAGTTTGGCTTCCGCGCCTGATCGCTCACCCGAAGGCGCATTCCAACTGGTCCGAATGCGCCCTGACTTTCCTGGTTACAGGGGCTGTCTGGTTGGTGGCTGATTTGGCTGCGGGTGCATGCAGTGCACGGTCCAGAGACCGGGGGCTAAACAGGAGTTGAGTTGGAGAAGGCCGTCTTACGGGAAGGGATCAGAATAAATGGAAAGCCAAAGGTCCGGGATGATTGTGGCGGTTTCTTCCACGGGACATGCCGCTCCTTTTTCAACCCATTCTTGGACTTTCGCCAAGAACTCATGTTGGGGTGTGGGGATTGGACTGCGACCGTCGCCGGGAGACCAACCCCAGAGAACGAGCGGCGTTTGCATGTGCTGCACAATCTGCTGGGGCGTACGATGGCCGTTCTGCTGCGGATCTCTATTCGGATGGGTTGCTCCGTGTTTGTTCTTCCGTGCGAAACCGCAACGGTTCCGCGCCATCATTCGAGAAAGCTCCGTAGAAGGCTGGCGCCACTCTTTCGCACGCTCTTTCTAAATAACGGATCAAAACAGCGCGCGGTCGTAAGGTAATCCCAATTTTATGCAATATCGACGCCAACCGTTCGGCTTTGGAGTGCCTCAAATAGGTTAAGTCTATAGCAAGCAATGGAGTCTCCAATGCAATCTCCGTCCTTGACGAAGCTGATGTGGTTTACAGAATCGGTTCTTGTTCTTTTTATCTTAATCTCCTTCGTGAGCGCGCAAACATCCGACAACCAGGCACCTGAGTCAAAATCCTGGACTACGATTACTGAATCGCACACTGCCGACGCAAATCCGACGCGAACGACGGAATCCCACAGAGAGTCCGGCAAGGACAGTGTCGATACTCAGAACGTCGAGCGCCTCGGACCAGACGGTCACTTCGAACCGTACTTTGATGTCGAAAAAGAGACTATTCAGGTAAATGACACCACGATACGAACGGTTGAGCGTACATTCGCCAGGGACGAGAGCGGGCACAAGATTCTGAAGCAGGTGACAGAAGAAGAAAAGCAAAGTCTCCCGGCTGGACAGGAGAATGTTGTGCGCACCACATCGAATGCCGATCTGGACGGCCATCTGCAGGTTATGCAGCGTGAAGTGGCGGATACAAGGAGGATCAGCCCGGACCTGCAGGAGAAGAAAACTACAGTTTTCTTATCTGACGGTGAGGGGGGTATGGCTCCTAGCATTCAGACCCGGCAAAGCGAGAAACGAACCGGCGATCAAGTTGAAGTCCAGGAATCAACTCTCGTTCTCGATGGCGCGGGTAACTGGCAGGTCCATGAACAGAAGGTAAGCACAATTGAAAAAGAGGGAAAAGAGCGCACAACCGAAGAGCAACTTTGGCGGGAAGGCGCTGATGGTAAGCTTGCGGTAGTCTCGCGCACCCTGGGTAAGGATTCGGAAACTGCTGCCGGCGAGAAGCGACAGACCGCGGAAACCTATTCCGCGAATATTATAGGTTCGGCGCCGGACGGCAATCTGCATCTGAGCCGGCGCGTAACCCTAGTCAAGCAGAAGCCGGTCGACCGGGCACAAATAACTGAACAACTGCTCGAACAACTCAATCCCGGCGACCCAGCTGCGGGCTTGCAAGTGACGACCAAGACTCTAGATATCGTGCAGCCCGACCCCGCCGGAACGCAAGAGACACGCACCATTGAGGTTCAGAATGCTAGTGGTAGTTTTGACGTGGTTTCTGTGGACACGCAAAGATCAGACAACATCCATGCGAGGGATGTCGCTATAACCCCTCAGAATAAGCCCTAGTCGGGACGGCGGACATCGTCAGCAAAATTCAGAAATGCTGGAAGAAAGAAGCTGCGCGAGGTGGAAGAGCGGAATTAAAAGATGGACTGGGCGTTCAAACTTTAAAAACAAAACTTCGCAATCCTAGTACAATCGACGGATGGAACGATCTGGGGTGAACGATCTGGGGTCGCCGAACTTCTCTCCCACGCCGGGAGCGAATAGTCAATTGTCCCTTCTCTAGTTTGCAGCAATGCTCATGGTGAACAAACGGGCCCAGGTTATCTGCGCCCGGCATCTGAAAGTCGACGTTGTGGGTCAGACTGGATGGCTCTTCAAGCCATACCATCCGCCATCGTGCGGCAACAGGGGAGCAGGTCATTGCGATAAGTGTGCACCACGAAATAAGACTGTCACCGGTCACGGACTCATACATGACTTTCGTCCAGTTTACGTAATATCGCGTCTAGTAACGAGCTCTATAAAAAGGGATGTCAAGGAAAAGTTCTGCCTCGACGGGGAGAGGATTCCGTGTCGAGAATCTTCTCAGACTCTTCGTGGTTCGCGCCACTGGTACCGCGAAATGGAAAGAGAATGACAGATTTTGGCAATAAGCGAGAGCTGCGAAGCGGGTTTCAAAAGTCTAAAGTTTGCCCTTGTTAGGAAAACAAGGATCTTCTTCGTGGGCAGGCCTGGAACCCAACGTAACTGGCCGGCGGCTAGGGAAGTGCAAACATCAAATACGACTGAGTCATCCATGACCAACAACGAAGTTAAGGAAAGTCAAAGAGGGAACAAAGAGATGCGGAAACAACAGAAGGGCTTCTCACTGATTGAGCTGCTGATCGTGGTTGCCATCATCCTGATCATTGCAGCTATCGCGATCCCAAACCTGATGCGCGCCAAGATGGCAGCTAACGATTCGTCCGCGGCCGCCGGAGAGCGCACCATCGTAACCGGCGAAATCGGCTATGCCGCGTCTTATCCGACCATCGGCTATGCGGCCAGCTTGATCACCTTGGGTGGAGTTGCTCCTTGCACGCCCAGTTCCTCTGGCGCCTGCCTGATCGACCAGAACCTGGCCACCAACGGTGGCGGCAACGGTACCACGACCAGCACCAACGGCAAGAGCGGCTATCAGTATGCCGCCGCGCCGGGAACAAGCCAGCTTACCCAGTTCTTCACCACTGCGACTCCGACCAGCGCGTCGAGCGGCAGCAAATACTATTGCGCGGTTGAAGACGGTGTGGTGCGCTCGGCAGTTTCGGCTGGCGGCACTACCCCGATCGTCAACACGGCTTGCTACACCACTTCGCCTCTGGCGAACTAGTAGTTGGCAAGTACCTGGGGGAGGGTACGAGCCAGGAGCAGCGAAGGCAACTTCGCTACTCCTTTTCTTTACCTTAAGAATAAAGTTTGACCGCAAGAAACGGAGGGCATCCGATCAGTCTGGGCCTTAAAATAGCCCAAGGTATTAACCAATGGATCCGAAAGAGTTTCGTGACTTGAGCCACAAGGTGGTCGATCTCCTGGCTGACTACCTCGACCATATCGAAGAAAAACGGGTATTCCCGGACGTGGAACCCCGGACTGTGAACCGGCTTTTAACGGAGCCACTCCCCGAGGAGCCAAGTTCAACAGATGCGTTGCTGGACGAACTCAGCAACAAGTTGCTTCCTTATTGCACGAACGTCGGTCATCCCGGTTACATGGGACTGATCACTCCGTCGCCGAATTCCGTGGGTGTCATCGCAGACTTCATTTGTTCAGCCATCAATCAAAACGTAGGTGCATATTCGATTGGGCCGTCGGCTGTGGCGATGGAGCGAAGGGTAGTGCGCTGGCTGACTGACCTCTGCGGCTACGATGAAAACGCTGGAGGCAATCTCACCAGCGGGGGAATGATGGCGAACTTCATCGGTTTGAAGGTCGGACGCGATGCGGTGACGCGCGATCGCGCGCAGTATGACGGAATACGTGATCGCTGGGCAGTATACGTATCAGAGGAGCGGCACGTTTCCGTCGACAAGGCTGTGGATTGTATCGGTCTCGGCCGCAACGCGCTACGTCCGTTGCCGACAGATTTGGCGTTTCAAGTTCGAGTCGATGCGCTTGAGGAGGCGATTGCCGAAGACAAGAAAAATGGCATCCATCCTATGTGTGTGGTCGGTGTTTTTGGAACCACGAATACTGGCGCAATCGATGACATCCGCGAACTGCGCCGCATTGCCGATCGCGAAGGGATGTGGCTGCATGTAGACGCGGCATACGGCGGGGGCATGCTGCTCTCCCACGAATGGCCGATGCGCACCCGCGGCCTCGATCTCGCCGATTCGATCACCATCGATCCCCACAAATGGTTCTATGCGCCACTCGACGCTGGCGCCGTGCTAGTCAAGGATCATCGCCGGCTCACCGCGTCCTTTGGCATAAAGCCTTCCTATCTCACCGATGAGCTCGATCAGGAGAATGAGCGCTATCAGTATTATGTGCACGGCTTCGAGCAATCACGGCGTTTTCGCAGCTTGAAAGTGTGGATGAGCTTCAAACGATATGGCGCGCGCCAGATCGGCGAGTGGATCGACAACAATGTGCGCCAGGCGAAGCACCTTTACGCCCTGTCCGCGAAAGAGCCCGAGTTTGAGCCAGCCAGCGTTCCGCCAATGTCGGCCATCTGCATTCGCTATAAAGGTGCCGATCTCACTGAGTCCGAGTCGAAGAATTTGCATGCTGAAATAGCGCGCCGCGTGGAGCAAAGCGGGCGTTTTTGGATTTCGACAACCGAACTTAAGGGAAGATCGTGGTTTCGAATCAACCCGGTAAACTTCCGCACCCGCCAAGAGCACATCGAGGAGCTGTTTGCGCTACTTCAAGAAGAATGCCGTGCAATGTCTCGTGAAAGATCGATTGAGCGCCTCGACCGTAGTGTTACCACATAATTCGCCAGGCACACCTCGAGTAGAGCATCGAGCCCGTCAGATGCCGGCGTACCATGCGTAGCCCCCTTCTGGAGAGGCAGAGCCCAGACCCTTGCCGAACCTCTTAAGACTGTCGGTGACGGTCATGTGAGTGATGAATTTCACGTTCTTGTAACCGAGCTGGCGTGGGACCCGCAAGCGGAGCGGCCCGCCGTTGCCCACAGGAAGTTCATCGCCATTCATTCCATAGGTGAGAAAAGTCTGCGGATGCATCGCATCGGCCATATCGATGCTTTCCCACCAGTCGGGCTCGATCGAGTAGTAAACAACGTATCGAGCCTGTGGCAGAACCTCCACCGCGTCCAAAACGTGCGAAAGAGGCACTCCGTTCCATTCGGCTATGTATGACCAGCCCTCTTCACACTGAATCATGGTGATCTGGGTGCGAGAAGGGTAGCTCTTAAGCTGGTCAAGCGAAAACGAGGCAGGCCGCGCAACCATGCCGTCAACGGCGAGCCGCCAGTCTGCAAATCCGCCGGACTGCAGGCGCTTGAACGCATCACTCAACGGCGCCATTTCATTCGGGAACGGTCGCTTCGAAATCTGGCTCCGAGAGAATTCCCGCGCTAACGAATGCCTGGTCAGCAGCCGCTGCGAAGCGTAGGTCAGCGTCTCGCCGAGGCCGAACTTTCCGCCATGATCGGGCGGAACCAACCCGTACTTCTGCGCCAATTCCGCAGCCACGCCCAGGGCCGATACGCCCGCCGCGGCCGCGAGTCCAGTGGTGATCAGTTTGCGGCGTGACAGGTCGCGGCGGAATGGTTTGGCGGGTAAAGGTTCAGTCATATGCGCTCCATGTTTGTACTGGCGCGGCCCGTGATCATCGCTCGCATGCGGCTTCTGAATCCGGCAAGCCAAACCATCACGATATGGACCAGCAGAAAAAGCACCAGTGCCAGCGAGACGAAGAAGTGAAGGGTGCGCGCCGATTGTTGGCCGCCCAACAAATTGACCGCCGCTGGTACCGCCGAAACAAAAGCGGGAGACATCGCGAGGCCCGTCCAAATTACTAGCGGAAACAGAACGAAGATCACGAACAGATAAGTGAGCCGCTGCAGCAAGTTATAAGACCACGCCTCAGCCTCTCCCGGCCGCTCAAAGCGCAAATGTTTCCCGATCGCAACCGAGAACTCCCGCCACGAAAGCTCGCCCTTCCGCGGCAGCAAATTCTTCCCAAAGTGCCCGGTAAACCAGCCGAAGATTAAATACAGTAAGCCAGTCAACACCACCACCCAGGCAGCTTGAAAATGTAGATACCGGCTCCAGCCGTTCTGGTCTCGCAGGACGTATCCGTAGCCGGTCGGTACCAAATTCCTCGACGAAGGGATTGGCAGTTTGAACAAAGTCGGAGTCAATACATTGCCGGTTTCGCCCCAATAGAAGCGAGGATGAGAGATCACTATTTCAATTCCGCTGACCAGCAGAGCAAGAAAGCACAGGGTAGTGATCCAGTGAGTAATGCGCACCAGCACAGAGTGCCGCGAAGCAGCCGTGGTAGCTGGGACCTCCGCAACCGCACTAGGGACAAAAGCGGAATCGCTCACCCGGGAATCGTATCACGTGGCGCGCACCTGGCAAACGCCTGGGCGGACTGGGAGAGGATTTTTGAGCGCTCGAGGATCAGTTTAAAACCAATTCCGCAAACTTGTTGAGATCGATGTTGCCGCCGCTGACGACGCACACGATCTTGCCGTTACCAGCTTTGCCGCTGAGCCCGGCGGCGACCGCGCAAGCGGCAGCACCTTCACAGATCAGATGATTCCGCGCCGCAACGATCGTCATGGCGCGCCGGGTTTCTTCGAGCGAGGTCACGATGGAGCCGGCCAGCAAGCGGCTGGCCAGCACCCACATACTCGGCAGAACCGATTTCCCCCCGCAGCCGTCCACAAAACTTGCCTTCCATTCGGGAAATTTCTGGGCTGTGCCTTTGATAAAAGACAGGTGAAGTGGCGCGGCAGTCTCCGGTTCGGCCGCGAACACTTTCACCTCGGGCTTCAACGCTGCAGTTGCCGATGCGATGCCGCAACCCAGGCCGCCTCCACCAAAGCCGGCCACGATCGCGGTAACGTCCGGCAAGTCTTCGAGGATCTCCAGGCCAGCCGTGGCATTGCCAGCCATGAAATTGTCATCGTCAAAGGGATGAACGAAGACGCCATGAAATGCCGGATGACTGCGTTCGGTCACAGCGGTCCAGCATTCATCCATGGAAGCCTGGCGGATGCCTGCACCCAACCGCCTGATGGCATCGAGCTTCGCAGTTGGGGCAGTGTCCATGACCAGAACCTCGCAGCGAGTTTTCAGAATCCTGGCCGCCAGGGCCACACCTTGCGCGGCATTGCCTGCGCTGACCGTCCAAACCCCTTTTGCCCTGTCCTCCGGACTGAGAAGCGAGATTGCGTTATAAGCCCCGCGCAGTTTGAACGAGCCGATTGGTTGGAAGGATTCGAGCTTGAGATAAATCTTGCCGGGAGCATCATCGTAATACAACCGGACCAGCGGCGTCCGCACCGCGGCCTGATAAACCCGCTGGCGAGCTGCCAGGATCGACTCCAATGAGATAGCGCGATCGAGGCGATTATGGGCTGCAGTAGTTGTCATATTGGAAGTTGGTTGAGATTCTACTATGCTTTGCCGGTTGCTCTTGCTGGCCGTGAGGTTATTGCAGCTTCGCGTACTCCGCCTTGGCCTCTTTCAGGATGGGGATGTCGGGGTCGGCGTCTTTCCAGAGGGTGAAGAAGTCTTGGTACGCACTTTTTGCTTTCACGGTATCGCCTGCCATCGCGTACGCGCGACCGATTTGCAAATGCGCCAATGCTCCCGTCACAAAGTTCAGCACGATGCCTCTGTGATCCAATAACTTTTGGAACTCAGCGGCTGCGGCAGTTCCATTGTGTGCCAGCAAGTAGGCTTGGCCACGAAGATAGGCTGGGTAGAGTGTTCCCATTTGCAGCGGCGGTGGGCCGCCGACTTCATAGGGTGCGGCAGCTTCGAGATACACGAGGGCTTGCGCTGAATTGCCCTTGTTGAGTTCAATGGCGGCGTTGATCGTCGGCAACCAGTAAAGCTTTAGCAGGCTATTCGCTGCGTAACTTTTCTCCAATTCCCCGACCAGCGCGGTGGCGCGGGAAGCATCCCCAATTCGAGCGAGTGCGAGCGCTGCCAGCATTTTCACATCCCGCCCCGAAGACAACGCCAAAGCCGCCGTGATACCTTGCTTCGCAGAGGCAGTGTCGCCCCACTCCGCCTCGCGTAAAGCGCCACTGACCTGCCACAAAGCCGCCGTCTCCTTGGAGTCGGCGCGAACCGCCGAGTCTACTGCCCGGCGAGAAAAGTCCCGCGCCTTGCTCCGCCGTCCGTAGTAGGCCTCGGTATCGGATTGGGCCGAGAGCAGCCGATCTTCGTCTCCGGGCTTGCCCGCACCCCAAGCCACTTGCTGTTCCATCTGCGCGGAATCGCCCCGGAGAAACGCAAGACCGTACATGTCCACGCGCAGAATTCCGCCGTCCAATTTGCGTGCCAATGCCTGATCGAACGTAGCCTTGGCTTCATCCAGACGGTTCAAGTTGAGGTAGGTAGCTGCCAGATTGTCATACCCCACCACGTTATCAGGAGCAAGCCGCAATGCCTCTTTAGCTGCATCGAGAGCCTCTTCATATTGCCCAATGGAAATATAATTTGCGCCCAAGTTGAGATGGGGAACGGAATCGCGAGGATAGTTTGCGACCCACAGTTCGTAGGTCTGCGCCTCCTTCTCAAGTTCTCCTCTGGCATAAAAGTAATCCGCCGATATACGCAGCTTTTCCCGTTCCGTGACGCGGTCTCGCAGCCCATATGCCTTGGTCGCGTATTCAAGCGCAAGCGACGGCTGGCCAAGGTTCCCGTAGCGTATCGATAATCCGGCATAACCCATGGGGAAATTCGGATCGAGTTCAATGGCTCGCTTTAAAAACGGGATGCTCGGCGCATCTCCTTTTTCGCGCCCGATTGTGTTGCCCATACTGTAGTTTTTCAGTGCTTCAAGGGAGGAGGTCGTGGCCTCGATTGGAACGTCGAACTTCTGCACCGACGGCAGCGATTCTCCCAGCTTCGCACGAATACTGGAAGCAGTTCGACTCAAGGCCTTCAGAACATCTTCCTTGCTTGCAGCCTCAGCCTGTTCTTTGGCCAAGGTATCTCCATTGCTGCAAGCCGCCGCGTTCAGATCAATCAGGTAATGGCTGCCAAGACTCGATATCTCTCCTCCCAGCAGTGCCTTGCTACCCGTGCGCAGGCAAAGCTCCCGGCCTACATCCATCGTTATCCGTCCCGTGGCCGGGCGGCCCATCATCCGCAAGGTCTCGCTGACCTTTCTGTCGGAGAGCACATTCAAAAAGGGAGACTGCTCCAACTCCACGGCGAGCGCTTGCTTCAGAGCATCGTCAAAGACGGTGTCGCCTGTCTTGTTGTCAAAGTCGGCGAGCACAACCGTGTCTTTTTCCGTGAGCGGTGCAGCCTTCGTCGCTGGTGTTGTCGAGCGTGAGCGAAGGTAAAACGCTCCCGCAATTGCAGCAACCACAAGTATCACAGCGGCGGGAACCAGAATTTTCCAGAGTTTCCTGCCACCGGCAGAAACCTCGCTAAGCTTAACGGCGCTCGATGACGAAGATGAGACAGCCACAGGAGAGGAGCCGGATGCTGGCGACAGCGATTGGGCTACAGCATTAGAGCCGCTTTCCGGCGCCGCCGCCACCGTGCCGGAAGTCGCAGCTATGGCTCGTCCGGTTTCTGTATCCCGCTTCAGGCGCTGCAACTCGGAACGCATGTCGGCTGCGTGCTGATACCGCAGTTCCCGATCTTTCTCCAGAGCCCGGTTGATGATGTCTTCCAGCTTAGGCGGCACGTCGTGATTCAGACGCACCACGGCCACCGGGGCACGATTCAGAATGGCCTCGCAAATGACCGCCGAGCTTTCCCCGTGAAACGGCAAATCACCCGTTGCCATCTCGTAGAGCACCGCACCAAACGAAAACACGTCGCTCCGCGCATCCAAGGTTTTCGCCCGCACCTGCTCCGGCGACATATACGCTACAGTTCCCATCATTGTGCCCGGACTCGTCAGATGCTCCTCATCCACGGAACCCGTCTGCGTGTTAAGGGACGCAATTTTGCTGGAAGCAGTGCCTGCCGGACCTACTTTAGCCAATCCAAAATCAAGAATCTTCGCGTGACCGCGCTTGGTGACAAATATGTTGGCGGGTTTGATATCGCGGTGGACAATGCCCTCTGCGTGGGCCGCGTCGAGCGCGTCGGCAATCTCAATCGCGAGAGACAGAATCAGTTCGGTTTCCATCGGCCGGCCCGCAATTCGGTGTTTCAGAGTCATCCCGTCAAGAAACTCCATCGCGATGAAGGTCTGGCCGTGCTGATCGTCAATCTCGTGGATGGTGCAGATATTCGGATGATTCAAGGCCGAGGCAGCCTTGGCTTCCCGCTGAAAGCGGCTGAGCGCCTGGGGATCTTTAGCTACTTCGTCGGGGAGAAACTTGAGGGCAACGAACCGGCCAAGCTTCACATCCTCAGCCTTGTAGACGACACCCATTCCGCCTCCGCCGAGTTTCTCGACGACGCGGTAGTGCGAAATGGTTTGGCCGATCACTGCAGCAGAATCCTACTTTGGAGGAGAATCCTACTTATGCGAAACGGTCAAGTCAATGAAAGCCGACGGAGTTCGAAAGCTGAATGCTTTTCGAATCGGACGCCGTTTGGCTGTGTCGCTCCTTAGGACGAGAATCGGCGACTACTTCCTTCGTTAGCTGGACTCTGGGCGTGAACCGCAACAGGGGGGTCCACGTTCCCAGAGTATGGCTATTTGGACAAATAGCGGCTCAAGGTGAGGTTGCTTACGGTATTGTAGGTCGGAGTTGTATAGGCGGCGGTGATCCCGGCGGCCACGATCTTGCCGTCGGATTGTACGAGCACCATGGAATACTCCTCCGTATTGGAAGGCAGCTTGTTGAGCACCATTCCGCCAGAGCCAAACGTAGAATCCAAGCTACCGTTGGTATTCAGCCGGATCAGTGCATTCTCAACAGTGTCGGTGGGCGTCACCGAATGATCGCCTGCCATTACAATCTTGCCATCGGCTTGCACGGCGACTCCAGAAATAGCGTCAGAAACCCCACATTCGACCACGCCCGCAAAATTGAATAGTGGCCGGCTGAAGGTGCTATCCACCGCGCCTGTCGTCGTGTAGCGGATCACAGTCGTGTTGTAATCGTGGCAGCGGCCGGAAGCTACGTTCTGCACTTCCGCAAGAACATAATCCCCGCTGGGCTCGATTGCTTCCGGGCTGAAGGCCGTTCCGGCGCTCGATGCTACGGCTCCGCCTGTGACGGTGGATCTCGGTGTGCCGGTCGAACTGAATTGAGCGATCGCAGCCCCATTCACGGTGAGAATGTCGCCGCTTGAAAGCAGCGCCATTGCGGTTAAACCCTGGCTACCGGCCACCTGGATTGATCCCCGGTTTCCGAACGTGGCGTCCGGAGTTCCGTTAGTGTTGTATTGGGCCAAGAGCGTCTGGAAGACTTCCGTGCGGTAGCCGATGTTACTCGCCGTGCCGCCCAGCAAAATCTTGCCGTTCGGTTCCACCAGAACGGGACCGGCGGTAAAGTCCCAGCCAGTTGGCACGCTTGGCGCAGTGGTCATGCCGCCGTTGCCAAAAGTCACATCCAAGCTGCCATTCGACTGCAGGCGCACTAACGATCCACCGCCAGCGACTACGACGATCTTGCCGTCGGATTGCAGCGCGAGCCCGCCTGCACTTGAAGGATTGTTGTTGGGAGCAAACGGGTTTGTGACTCCACCACTGCCGAAACTGGTATCCAGGCTTCCGTTGGTCTGAAAGCGCACAACCTGAAAAGGGAAGTAGGTGTTACTTACCACGATCTTGCCATCGGGTTGCTCGAGGATATCCCCGGGCAAGAATTGTGAGTTGAAGTTCACTGAGATGACGCCCTTGGAGCCAAACGTCGGATCGAGGGCGCCCGCAGCGGCATGGGCGTTTTCCAGAGTGAACACAAAGCCAAAAGCCAGCAGGGCTGGCAAGACGAAGTGGCTGCATTTCATTGCTGTTCTCTCTTTCCTTGAGTAGCTGCTTGATTCTCCGAGATCGCAGCCTTGCATAGCGCGCCTGCATTAGAAGCTATGCAATGACAGTCTTTGTCAAAACTTTGTAACTAATTTGTCAGGGTTGTGTAATAAATTGGCTCGGGTCCAAAGCCCCTATCTTGTAGCCGACTAGACTAGAAACTCCCGCGAAGTAGAGATCCCTGTCTTTTCGCAAAATGTACAGATCAAACCAAATCTGTCCTAGATTTGCAAACGGAACCGACCCAGGAGTGCAAAGTTGAAAGTACAGAAGTCGGAAGAATTAAGCTACACGATCTGAAGGTTCATTTGCCTCAAGGAACTCTTTCTCTTCCTCTTCGCGAGCGCTTGCAGACCTGCTGACAGATCGCGGGGATATCTTGATGAACGCAGGTTGATAAAAACGCAGCAAGCAATCATGGCACCGCACAGGTCGAAGTAGCAGCACAAGTGCCGCAACCTCCCACAGCGTCTTGAATCTGGAGATGTGAATGTGGGACGAGCGGCGACAGTAAGGACAACACTTGAAACCTATTGGAAGCATGATTTCATCCTTGATCCTTCCCTTGGCAATCAAAAACAATGAAAAATAGACCCAACTGACCAAAACAGCGTGTGCGGAAACGGTCAAATTAAGCGGCCTGGCAGCTAGTCCAGTGGCTTTAACGGCGGTCTTCTTCGCCCGCCGTTGCCGACAACCGTTTTACCCTCGTAGTCCCTGCTTTTCGTTCCCAGCTGAGGCTCTTGCAAACTTTGCTCGTTGTGCTGAGGTTCCAGTTGGTATTGAAGTCTCATGGAACCTCCTCGCATTCGGCAGGCTAACATCTTCTGCGATTGGAGGACTGTAAATTGAGTGTGAAAAATTGTTCATGCGGCGCGGCATGGACCACTCGTTTGAGTACCTGCGTTCGGCTACTGAGGTCTGTGTACTGCGAAGGGAAGAGGGATGACTGAGAGGGGGAACAAGGCGTGACTAACGGAAAATCGGCAATCGTCAGAGATGGCGACGTTCACCCTCCCAGAAGCGATCGCAGAGAGGGAGTCGACACCACGAAGCGACATGAAAAACGCGACGAACAAATCACGTCACGAGTGGCTGGCGTCCTGAACCCGGACAATCTACCCTACGGGAAATCTCCGGTCGCCGATCCTAAAGCGTGGGAAGAATCCTCTGAAAGCCTCAAGGAATTACTTCCTATGACAAAATCACAATCTGTTATCTCCTCGGTTGTTGTCGTGCTTGCATGTGTTGCATTTGCTGAACGTGTTTTTGCTGCAATTGTTGCGTCTGTTGCTGATGTCGCTGTTCGACCTGTTGTCTTGCCGCCTCGTTATTTTGTTTTGCTACCTTTTGATCCTCTTTCTCCTGCTGCTGCGCAACCTTTTGTCGTTCCTTCTGCTGATTCGCGTAGAGCTTCTCCTGCTGCTTCTGGTACTTCTTGTCGAGGTTCGGGTCACCGGTATTCGGCGCGGCGGGCCGCTCGGCCGGAGGAAGATCGCGAACATGACCTGATGACGCGCCGGGTCGAGCGGCATTGTTTTCCGCACGCGCTGCATTTCCGCCATGACCAGGCGGAGGCTCGTACTTGCCCCCTGCCTCTCTGGCCGGTGCAACGTTACCTTTGAAATCTCCCGCCCTCTGCGTCGCCGCAATGGGCGGCTTGCCATGATTTGCAGAAGCACGTAACTCCGGGTTGGCTCTGGCAGCCTGCATGTGCTGCGTTTGAGCCGCTACCGGAGGAATGTGTCTTTCATGCTCGGCAGCTTCTTCTGCGGGTGTGGGCCGCGCGGTCACTCCGCCTTGGCCCCCGTTATATGCAACGTGAGAATTGTTGTTGACGATGACGGTCCGGTTCACATAGACATTTGTGATGTGGGTGGTATCGACGTGCATCACGGCTGTGTTGTAGAAGAAGGCTCCGCCGCGCCACTCGCCACCGAAGAAGCCCGTGCCAAAATAGCCGAATCCGTAGTTTATGCCGCCGTAGAATCCGACAGTCGGCCCCCAGAAGCCTTCGTGGAAAACGAACGCTTCTCCTCCCCAACCCCACCAACCAGGCGTCCAAAGGAAGCCGACTTCCGGTGCCGTAATCCATGTACCCGGGACCCAGTAATAATCGTCGTAGTCGTAGTCGTAAGCCCAGTAGCCCGGAGTCCACAGGTAGCCGTCACCAGGGCAAACGGGTTGGTCATACACGGGAATCGGGGGTGGCCCGATCGTGATCGCTACACCAATTTGAGCAAATGACGCTGTCGACATGACCAGCGTGACAAGCGCGAATAGTAAAGAACGAACGGAAGGCACAATACGCATTGTGTCGCTCCTGCCGACTATCCTTCGGTTTCCCGCTACTGCTTTGCCGATGCGGGGTTGCGCGGATTAGAAGCCGAGCCGTCGCGGTCAGAAACAAAAACCTGGAACCGTCCAGATGCTAGAAGAATTTCGGAGCCCGGCAATAGGGTAAACCCTGTATAGAAGATCACTCCGCCTGATGTCGAGGGAAAGATGTCGTGAGGAAAATGCAGCCTAGCGGTTGGTTGCAATGCTGGGAGGGAAGCTTAAGGAAATCGCGTCGTTTGAGAAGAATGAGATGACAATGTTAGTCTCCGTTGCGACGGCCCGGTCATCTTTGAGGTAAGGACGGTAACGCCATTGGCGAATAGCGCGAGCTGCGGCGGCAGCAAGCGCTCGGTTGCCAGAAATGAATCGTACGTTACGCACGGCGCCGGTGGGATCCACACCCGCAGTTAGGGAGACGATACCGTGAGCGCGAACGTCCGTATAGTCCGGATACGCGAAGCGCAACGGCGGTCTCGACGCCTCAATATTCATACCATTGTTCTGGTCGTGAAGTGGAAGTGTGCGAGCCGGAGTTGTGGCGTGCTCGTGGATCGTCTGCTTTGCAGTCGAGATAGAAGCTGAGATGGGAGCTGCCGCGTGAAGCGGGACGTCTGCGGCTACGGATGCCTGCATGACCTCCGTTTTCGGAGCCGGCGTGAGCGGCGCGGTAATCTCCGGAGACGCGACGGCGAGGGGGCTTTCGGCCAAGCCCGCGCTCCCAGCGGAGTATTGAGTATTCGAAATGGTGACCGCGTTTATTGGTTGAAGCCCAATCTGATTGTTTGCTTGCGGGGGAACTGCCGGCAAGCGATGCCATGCGCCAACGGAGATGACGCAGAGGAACAGTGCACCTGCTATCGTGGCGAGCCTGGTGGTTGCAAGTCTCGACCAGTCCAATATAGGCCGGCCAAATTTTGGCGAAGACGACGGTTCGGGTCTAGGCTGACCCACGTTTCTCGCGGGCAGTAATACATGCCGTTCATCTTTCTCAACTGGTTTCTGAGCTGGCGCCTGCTCAGCTGCATCCTGCGGGGAGTTCGGAGCTGGCAAAGCATCAATCGGGGACATAGCCGGAACAAAGTTCTCAACCATCCCGATCACAAGCGTTGGATCGATCGAATTCAGCCCGACGGTCGCATGATTCCGGAAGAGCCCATTTATCAGTGTGCGCTCACGCGAGTTCAGCAGTAGAAGAGAGAGCTGGCGAAAGTGACGAAACGTCCACAGCAGGTAAATGCGTTGCTGAAGAGAAAGTTCAACCCGGACCATCCCCTGCGATGTTTCAAACAGCAAAAAACCCGATTGTAGTTTTTCCAGAAGCACACATCGACATATGCAGCTTCGGTACCAAGCAGTCGGTTCGTAATTTGCAGATAACAGATCGGTTTCTCATAGCGTCTGGACTCCCTGCGTAAATTAGTGCAAAGAATTTCACGCGAGTTTGTGGGAATGGGTAGATTGAGGGACAGGTTGAAATCTGCGCTATGCGATCTGGCGCAAGCGATCCTGCCAATGGCCGAGGTCGGCGGTAATTTCGTTTGTCGTTGGTCAGCGGTTAAATATCGCGGCAGGTGGGACGGCAATCCAGGGGCGGGGGATGAAATGGAGATCGTTATACCGAAAGGGATGAGAGCCGCAAGTTACGTAAAGAGTGAGGAGACGCTCCTACTGACCTCCCCGACGGCAGGTGCGCCTCTCACTCTTCGGTCGCGATGTCCAGCAACTGGAACTAAGGTAACGCTGTTCCGCTCTCACGGGAATGGCCCATCTTGGCCACGTTACTACCCTATAGGGCCAAACATGTAAGGCTGATCAATATCTTCCTGAAGCGCGCAAAACTTCAAGCGAATTCTTAATCGTATGAATCAATTAATGTAGCGACCAACCATCGGGTTCGAACTCGTCTGACAAGTTGCTGTGCGCACATCTGGTTGCAGTTCAAATGCGCTTTGACGATCGCCACGATCTGGCCGACGAGAGGTTACATCAGCAATTGACGGAACGTTAGAGTCTTGCAGACCGAACTTAACCTTCGCGTCCTCCGGCCCGGAGTGCTCGAGCTTCGCTTCGTAGCGGTCGATAATTAACTTGTCACCAATTTCCGTCCGGCTGCGGAAGATCGTGTGGGCTGGCAACTCAATCACGCTCTCCGCACGAAAATTCGGGCGAGTTATTTTGAAAGGCCGAACCAGTTCGCGTAGTCCGACGACTGTAAAGTCCTTGTCAATCAGCACAAGGTCAAAGGTAAAAAGCATTCCAATAG
>JBAVZU010000125.1:0-2976 GCA_049588915.1 Candidatus Sulfotelmatobacter sp. | reverse complement strand
TCACTGCGAGTTCCACTATTTGGCACTATTTTTCACTCGTTCACTACTTCAAAACCTGTTCGATGGGGATACGCGAAAGCAAGCCTTTCTTATAGTCGGTAATCCAAATTGAACCGAACCCACAGCGTAACGAATCCCCCTCCGTCGCCAATCCACTGTCGAACCACTTTGTTTGTACCGGCGTCAATGCGAGTGAGCGGCACACCAAAAACCGTATCTGTGCGGCAGTCACGTTGAATCCTTTCTCCTGAAGAAAGGGAATCCTTTGCCCCAGGATGAACCGTCAGCCCACGCTCCATGTACCAGGACGATGTTTGTTTTCGATTCCATCTTTTTCTCCTTATCTCCTTAGAATGTCACTTCTAAATGGACAGTGTCTCCCAAAAACAACTACCTGTAGCTCCTCGCTTTTTCAACCATCTCGGAAAGCATTCGCTGGCACAACCGAGCCTCAAACGCTCGCTGGGTGTCCTCCAGCAGCTCTGCCATTGCCTCTTTATGACTGCGACTCGTGGGGCACGTCTTTTCTTTTGGATACTTGTGAATCGAAAAAACAGGAGGCGACTTCACTGCTTTGTAAACTTCCAAGAGACTGATCTTATTTGCTGGCCGCGATAACGATGAGAAACCATTGCGGCCCCGAGATGTCACCACTAAACCCGCTTTCACCAGCTTGGACAGCACACTGCGGACTTGAGATTCGTGGGCGCGCACACTTGTGGTCAAATGCGCCGAGGTCACCGGTTCACCGTGATGGTCGCCAAGTGCTGTCATGACGTGAACACCGACCGAAAACTGGTTGTTAATCCTCGACATATTGTTACAATTAATATAACATTTTGGTCAAGTAAGAATTCAAGGAAAACTGTCTTTATGCTCAGTGCGACCGCAACGATTAAACGATGCTCGTGGGTTAATGTCGATGATCCGCTTATGCTCCACTATCATGATGGCGAGTGGGGTTTCCCCGTCCACGATGACCGCAAGCACTTTGAATTTCTCGTGCTTGAAGCTGCGCAGGCCGGGCTGAGCTGGAGGATTGTACTGAAGAAGCGGGAAGGTTATAGGCGTGCTTTCGATGGGTTTGATCCCGAGAAAGTCGCGCGTTATTCGGCTCGGCGAATCGATAAGCTCGCATTAAATTCTGAGATCATTCGCAACCGTATGAAGATTGAGGCTGCCGTGCGCAACGCACGGGCGTTTCTCAAAATCCAGGACGAGTTTGGAAGTTTCGACTCCTATTGCTGGCCTTTCGTTGACGGACAGCCAAAACTTAACCGGTGGAAGATCATGCGACAGATTCCTGCGACTTCTGTCGAATCCGATGCATTCAGCAAGGACCTTAAGCGTCGCGGATTCAGTTTCGTTGGTTCAACGGTCGTGTATGCCCACATGCAGGCCATTGGAATGGTAAACGATCATCTCATCGATTGTTTCCGCTATCGCGAGATTCGGAAGCACCAGGGGAGTTGATCTAGTCAAGCACTGCCCGGTGAAGATCCGGGCCAACCTCGCTCCAGACTTAGCCGCTTGCAGAACCCCAAAGCGCGGTTTCAATGCAGCGCACGGCAATTTCAGAGACGCGCCGCAACTCTGCCTTCGTAGCCCCGTTGGCGGCTTGAACGCCGAGTCCTGCCATGACCGAAGACAGGTAACGGGCAAAGTCTGCGGGCTGGATTCCTGCAGGGAGTTCGCCTTCAGACTGCGCCTGTTGCAGACGCTTCTTCAAAGCGGCTTCACCGCTTTTTCTCCAATCGATCATCGAGAGCTTTACATGTTCTGCATCCGCGCCACATGCTAGTGCCCCTTGGATTAAAAGGCAGCCCCGAGGATTGTCAGGGGTCGAGAGGAACTCCGCAGTTCCACGGACTAGCCCCGCTAAAACTTCCCGCAGCGAGGACTGAGCCAGAGCCTGCCTGATATAGGTCATCCGCCCCGTGCGGTAGCGCTCCATGACCCTGTGAAAGATTGATTCCTTGTCGCCAAAAGCCGCGTACATGCTGGAACGGTTGATTCCCATGGCTTCGGTCAGATCGGTTATGGTCGCGCCTTCGTAGCTCTTCTCCCAGAAGACCCGCATCGCAGCTTCGAGCGCGGCGTCTTCATCAAACCCCCGAGGACGCCCCATCCTCACGTCCACAGCCTTCGAAGTGTTCATACACGATTTGACGCACTTCTGGAACGAAAGGTTGAAAAATATGCAACTATTTCGCGCCGCGCACATCTGAAACGATAGGTCCAGAAGATCGGACACTTCGAATCGCTAGAGGGGAGATCAAATCATGCCCGCATTACAGGGAAAAATCGCCGTCGTCACCGGGGGCAGCAGCGGTATCGGACTTGCTACCGCTAAGCGCTTTGTGAAAGAGGGAGCCTACGTTTTCATCACGGGCCGCCGGCAGGCGGAACTGGATAAGGCCGTGGCCGAAATCGGCAGCAATGTGACTGCCGTGCAAGGGGACGTTTCCAATCTGGATGACCTGGACCGGCTGTACAGGGAAGTGGGTGCCAAGAAAGGCAAGCTCGATGTGCTATTTGCAAATGCGGGCATCGTGGAGCCGACACCAACAGCAGCCGTGAGCCCGGAGCACTACGACAAGACTTTCGATGTCAACGCGCGCGGGGTTTTCTTTGCAGTGCAAAAGGCCCTGCCCCTGATGAAAGACGGCGGATCGATCATCCTGACCGGCTCGGGGGTTTGGCAGAAAGGCATCCCGGTCTATGCGACCTACGGAGCTACCAAGGCGGCTCTGCGTTCGTTTGCGCGTACTTGGACGGCGGACTTGTCAGGCAAAGGAATCCGCGCGAATGTGATCAGTCCTGGCCCCGTCGAAACACCTATCCTCAAAGGTCAGTTTGGCGAGAACACGGATGCGATGAAGGAACGGTTCAAGACGATGGTTCCGATGGGGCGCATCGGGAAGCCTGAGGAGATTGCTTCCGCAGCGGTCTTCCTGGCTTCGGACGAGAGTAGCT
>JBAVZU010000124.1:0-9548 GCA_049588915.1 Candidatus Sulfotelmatobacter sp. | reverse complement strand
AAACCCTTCAGTGGCTAAAGTTATGCCAATTGAAAAATTATGTGCAAGACGACCGTGGAATCGGCCGGCTGGCCATTCCTGATCGCAGGCTTAAAGCGAATCTGCCCGGCTGCCCGGACCGCGTTGTCGTCCAGGCCGTGACCTAAACCGCGGACCACCCGAAGCACCCTCGGGCTGCCCGAGGCCTCGAGAACTACTTCCACAAGAACTTCGCCCTGAATCCGCAAACTGCGAGCTTCCTGAGTATAGACCGGTGTGGGCTTCGAGATGATTTCCGCTGGTACTACGGCGACCGACGCGGACTCCGTATGATTCGAGTGTACTGTTGGAGCAGCCGCATCGCCGAAGCCACTTTGCTGGACGGTCCCCTGCGGTGCCGTGCGACCCTGGCTGCTGGCTATGGCGGTTTCACCTCCAAAGCCCGAACTTGCGACCGTTCCGGGCACTCCGCTGGCGCCGCCCTTGCCGTTACCGTGTCCTCCTCCAGTGGGAAGATCGAAAGAACCCATCGCGGCAACATTCACCGCCTTCCCTTGATTGGCTTTAGCCGGGACTCCGTTCGGATCACCAAAACCGCCGGTCTGCACCTGCGATGGGGCTCGCGCAATCGTAGGCGCGGCGGGGCTACCGCTGGAAAACGTATTCGTATTGACAACTTTCGGAATAACCGGCGCGGGATTCAGCGGGAGTGGTTCGAGCTTCTTGGCCGCAATGTTGACTCGCGGCGCTGTAGTCTCTACCACTCTCATTTTTGGCTGAGGCGCAGGAAGACGCAGCGCGTGTACTGGTGGATCGAGATTCGCAATCGCGACCGGTGGCGGCACTTGCCGCAATGGCTGTGGCCGAAGATTGACGGGCGCTGGATTACTCACCAGCTGTACCGAACGGAAAGTGTGCTCGGGTGCGGATAAAATTCCAGGATAAAGCAGCCGCAACCAGAGCAGAAACGCGATCAGCCCTGCCTGTGTTCCGACGCTGAAAACGAATTCCGTCCAGGGAGTTCTGGTTTTTGGAAGCAACGAGAAGAGAGTTTCTTCAGATGAGGAATATCCCATGACTGCGTTTACTCGACCGCTGTTCGAACACCCTGTTTGGCTTAATGTTTTTGTATGCGAAGAACTAGCCGCCCAAACTCGCGCCCCACAGCCGAAAGTTGCACGATAAAGGCCATTTCGGGGGGGTGGTGTAAAGAATAACTCTTTACCTATCAATTGCTTGCGGGGCTGTCTATCGGTCTAAGCCGAAGCCAGCCACGATAGGGAGAATTTTACATGCCGACCGCCTTTTACCGCAACGCGATCATGGGAATCGACAAACGAAAGTCATACGCCCGCAGTTTTTTCTGATCGACCACCGGCGATGGTCAACTTGCGTGGCGCCACCAAGCTTTGCGTTCCGTAATTCATATCGAACAAATGCACGCTGGAGACGAAACTGATGAGTTAAGGTAATCAATTGACGGAACGGAATGCTGCAAGCCAGTGAGGGCAGAAACAGTTCTAGTCAGAGCAGACGCCACCGTAGCCCGGCAACGGGACACGTGATGCGATGCCCTCGCGTTGGCGATGATCCGCACGCAGACACGCGACCGCATGCTGAAGAATCAAAAGAAAGTTGAGAGTTAGAGCTTGGCGCTCGCGTACGAGTTAATCTCGCAATTCAAGCAAACTTCTTCAAAAACAGGCGCTGTCCACTGCATGACTTTCCCCCAGTATCGAGGCAATGTCTGCCTCAAGATGTAATGAGTTTATCCCTTCAGCCCGAAGAAAATCAATCGACCGTGATGCGATTTTGCTCCGGCCCATCCTGTCAATACAAGAATTTATTCCTGTAGGCGCCGGCGTACCCGCATCTCGCCCACAATCCCCGTTTTCCACAACCGGGAACCAATGCGGCTACTTCTTCCTTGATGTATACCTATTTACCTTAAGTTTCGCTCTTGTGAGGATTCAAATTCATGTTTGGCAAGACAATTTACGGCAGCTCCTTCAAAGACGTTGATTTTGTACCTCTTCACTCCGCTACGTTTTGCGTGCAGTGCGAACTGATCAGTACAAATCACAGGCCTTATTGCCTGGCCTGCGGTAATACCTCGCTGATAAGTCTATCGCGAGTGCTGGGTGGTAGCCTGCGCAATCAGCAGACGGCCCACCTCATTACGGACTCGGAACTGGATAGCCTTGTGCGCGATCTGTTGCGCACCGTACCCGATCCCCAGGCGCTCAATTTCGCGGATCAGACTCGGATGCCTTCGAGCGTTCTGCGCAGCCAGTTGCGGGTTGCCAACGCCGCTCATCCGGTTTCAGGTTTTCACGCGGTGCACGCTGGAGAGGATGTGGAGATTCACGCTGCGGAACTGGATTTGGAGCCTGCCATCAGCGCCATCACGGAGCGCGCGCAGCACCTTACCGGAGCCACGGGGGCGGCGATCGCGCTGCGGGCCGGTAACGAGATCGTGTGCCGCGCCCGCGCAGGCCGTACTGCTCCCGATCTGGGGGTCCGTCTGCAAACCGACGCAGGCATCTCCGCCGAAGCTGTACGCTCTGGAGAGGTCATGCTCTGCCACGACGCGGAGCGCAATCCCCGAGTGGATCTAGCCAGTTGTCGGCGTTTAGGGGTTCGATCGATCCTAGTATCGCCGCTGCGTTCTTATCGGCGCACTCTGGGTGTGTTTGAAGTACTCTCCTCGTCGGCCAGCGCCTTCGATGAGCGGGACGTGGCCACCATGCAACTGCTCTCCAGCATGATGGTTGCAGCCATTTCTCGTATCTCCAGCCTTCATCAATCCAGGTTGGCGGCTGCCAATCAGTACGCCCAATAAGGTCCGCTACCACCCGGCGTACTTTTATTGTCGATAGCAACGAATACATCGCGGCCTAAGAAGAACGGCAGCCCGAAGTCAAAACTGTTCGGGCCTGGACCGCCAAGGTCGTTGAAGACGAAATCACTGCCATTCGCAAATAACGCGTTGGCGTTCGCCACGCTGAAACTAACCGTACCGCTCACTCCGTTGGTTCCTTCCGTTGTTGCGGTTACACTCTGCGTGCCGTCAGGACAATAAAATCCAGTTTGATTCGTGCAATCTGGAATCCCCGTTGTGCTCTGGTCCAGAAAAAAGTAAGCGTTTGACCCGCTGTCGATGAAGCTTGTCGGGTAGGGCACTCCTTTGTAGGTGGCTGTAAAGTTTCCATAATCGTCAGGGACGTAAATCTTCGCCGTTCCCAACGCATTGTTCGACTCCGTCCCAATGCCAAAAATCAGTGAACCGCTGAGGGTTGGCTCAGGGCTCGAAACCGCAGGCAATTCAATGACGACGCCATTGTTGTCGGTCGCAAAGAGGGCGACTGGATTTTGCACCTGCTGCGCCAATGGCTCGGCTATCACCTGGCAACCCGAGGAGGGGCAACCGTAATACAGGCCAGGATTTGACGAACCAGTCTGCGTGCAGGCCGGTCCGCAGTCCTGGGCATACAGGCCGATTCCGAGAATGCCATTGGCCCCCAAGGTTTGAACGCTGTTTGCTGGCGACAATCCGAGATCGCTGCACCCGTTCGGCACCGCAAAGGTATTATTGATGACTTGGATGGGAACTGAACTGGCCTTCTCGCCCGCAATCTCCACATCTGCACCCTGTACCGGACCCCATGTATAAGTTGCGAGAAAGGGAAGACATTCCGCGACGGGATCCCCGGCGGAAGAATTCTGCTGCGGCAAACTCAGCGGAAGTTGCGAGGATAAGATTCGTAAACCAAAGGACCCGGTGTCGACCAGTACATCGTCAATCGTGTGGCATGTAGATGTTCCCGGTATGCAGACGGTTACACTGGCGAACGCCGCATCCGCATAGTTTCCGTTTGGTCCTGAATTTACAGAAATCGGCGCGACGTTTTGGCCAGTCGGCGTGGTTGCCGACGTCGCGGTTGTATCGGTATGGCTACTGCTTCCGCCGCAGCCGACCGCAAGTCCGCACACCAGGAAAACGCCAAGTTCCCAGAACCATCGCACCTGGAACCATCGCAGCGTCCTCATCGAATAGCCTCAGCGGAGATGTTCGAGGGCAGTTGCTCAGGAATATAGGCGCTCCCGGCAAAGAAGCGGCCATGCCCGCCGTTTTGCACAACGAAACCCGGCAGCTGAATCAAAAGTGGTCTGCGTCCCGTTCGAGCGTTGTTCTGCGATTTTACGGCTTGGACAAACTGGTCAAAATAGCTTCCCAGGAGTTGTCGCATATCGGGAGGCCATGATCCCTGCCAGGCAACGCCGAACACTTTGCCCCCGGGGGATACGTACTCTCGCACCATCATGCCCGTAGCCGCTTGGATTTCATGGACGTTATACGCTTCCGCAGTTGTTACTCGCCGGGTTCCCTGCAGGTGAATCTGGTCGGCTTCCACCGATGCGGCATTTCCGCCCAGGGCCGCAAATGCAGGCAAGGCAGGGAATAGCATCGTCAATAGAACGCTCACGCTTAGAAAACTCCATGAGTCTAGAGCGGCTCGCGGTCGTAATCTCGAGGCAGGGTTGCTCATATTTTGTGCGGTTTTAAGTTAGATTGGCATGGAAGAAGGAAGGTTGCCGCTACGACCTTTGGGCTGTGCCCAATTCCGGATAGTCCACGTCTTTTCGTGCTTTCTGGTGTGGCATTTCTTGTGAAATCTTCTTCCTAACTCGTTCAAAATCGGGTTAATATGAACAGATCAGGCCCTTTCCTATGGCTGCGATCGCTCAAATACCCAAACCTGCTTCTTTTAATCGCCGCCTCTATGTTCGGCAAAAAGCCCACATTCCCGCGTATGCAACCGTTGTGGGCCGCGAGTCCAGTGACATGCTCGATTTGTACGAAGTCTTGGACGTGAGCGAGAGCGGTGTAGCCATCCAGTGCACGTTGCCGTTGGTGAGCAGCGAAATTGTCGATCTCGCCCTGGATCTCGCCGAATCCGACGGGCAGATCTCCACTTCTGCGCGAGTGGCTTGGTTCGATTCGAGTGGCCGGGTTGGCCTCGAGTTTTCTCCTCTGACCCATTCGGCTGTGCGCCAGTTACGGGAGTGGTTGTTCCTGAATGCCGTCGCTGCGGCTTCCAATGCAGAGCTTTTGAACGCGCAATCCCAGCGGATGCAGACTTCCTCTCACTTGCGTGATGAGGGAGACATTTTCAGCGCTGTTTCGGTGACGGAGAGAGAAGCGGAATCGCTGGGCTCAGACCTCGAAGCGGTCCTTTCGTTGGTTGCTTCCCGCGCTCGATCGCTCTTGCGAGCCTCCGGCGCCGCCATCGCTCTTGAGGGAAAGGAGGTTGGAACCCTGGTCTGCCGCGCCAGTTCCGGGCACAGCGCTCCGCCTTATGGCGCCATTTTTCAGGCCGGTTCAGGTTTCTCCGGTGAATGCGTGCGCACGGGGCAAATGCTGCGCTGCGACGATACCGAGACCGACGACCTTGTAAATCCTCAAAGCTGTCGCGCCCTTGGGATTCGTTCCATGCTCGCCGCTCCCGTGCGTACACGAGAGAAAGTGATCGGGCTGCTCGAAGTATTCTCCGCCGAACCGGGCGCTTTTCTCGACAGCGATAGCATTGTGCTCTCGCGTCTTGCGGAGGCCATTCTCTCGGCGCTGCTTCGCGCAAAACCCCATCATGATCCGCCTCCAACAACCCCCGAAGAGCCAACGTTCCCTTCCGCTTCGCCGGGCAGCGTTTTGTTTGCTTTCACGCCGCCGAAAGAGCCCGCGAGCACAGAGGCGGGGACCGACTCATCCCCTCATGAGAAAAACATCGGTCGAATTCGGCGGTATCGAAGGTATCTTCTTCTGCTCATCATCGCCGCGTTAATCGCGTTGGCGCTAGGTTTTATTCTGGCCAAGAAAAAAATCAACGCCAGCGATTTGACGAGCGGCCTGAACTACGAACACACCGTTCTCGCTTCAACCAAGCCGCCTCTTGAGAGTGCTGCCATTTCCACACCTAAGACGTCAACCGATAGTGCGAATCTCGCTGAATTGCAAGAGCGGGCGACTCATGGTGATCCCGCTGCCGAAAATGCTCTTGGCCTTCTTTATGCTCAGGGCGATGACAAGCAGGCCATCCCACAGAACGAGAAGGAAGCCGCTCGGTTCTTTATGAAGGCAGCAGAGCATGGCAGCATTCCGGCCCAGTCCAAGTTGGGATCGCTCTACCTGAGCGGCCGCGGCTTAGCCGAGGACCTGAACCGAGCGTACTTTTGGACCGTTCTCGCCCGCGCCGGTGGGGATGATGCCAGCAAAGTTCTTGCTCCGTTTATCGCGACGCGCCTCACGCTCGCCCAACGGGATGCCATTGAACAACAAGCCCAACAGTGGCGGCAGCAACACGAGTCGATCGCGAAAGCTTCCCGCTAGTAGCCGGAAGCCGGACGCCCCGAAGCCGTCAACCCGTCCCATTCTTCTGTGATAAAAGCTAAAATAAGAGCAGAGGTTCCCGTGTCCACCCTCCGCAGTATTCTCGATGAGCGAGTCCGCGAAGCCGATTCCAGCCTCTACGAGAAACTCGAGAACCGCCGCCTACGCTGCTTCGCTTGCGGACATTGCTGTCCCATACCAGAAGGTCAGCCTGGTGTTTGCAAAGTTCGGTATAACCGCGGCGGCACGCTTTACGTTCCTTGGGGCTATACTGCGGGAACGCAATGCGATCCTGTCGAGAAAAAGCCTTTCTTCCACGCATATCCTGGAGCGCTGGCCTACAGCTTCGGAATGCTGGGCTGCGACCTTCATTGCTCTTATTGCCAGAACTGGGTCACGTCGCAGGCCCTGCGCGATTCCAATGCCGTCTCCGCGCCGCTGCCAGCCTCGCCTGAACTTCTGGTGCGCGAGGCCATCGGCCAGCGCGCCAAAATCCTGGTCAGCACTTACAACGAACCTCTGATTACCAGCGAATGGGCGGTCGCCGTCTTCAAAGAAGCCAAAGCCGCCGGACTTATCACTGGCTTCGTTTCCAACGGCAACGGCACTCCCCAGGTTCTCGACTATCTGCGTCCTTGGCTCGATTTGTATAAAGTTGATCTCAAGAGTTTTGACGACCGGCATTACCACGAGCTCGGCGGCCGCATCGGCCCCATCCTTGAGAGCATCCGCCGCATTCACAGCATGGGTCTGTGGCTCGAGATTGTCACGCTTCTTATCCCCGGCTTCAACGACTCCGAGGACGAACTACGCCGCCTCACGGAATTCCTGGCCGGCATCTCGCCAGATATTCCCTGGCACGTAACCGCCTTTCATGGCGATTACAAAATGCAGAATGATGTCGCGCGCGACACGAATCCGGAAGACGTGTTGCAAGCCATCGAGATCGGTGAGCAATCAGGCCTGCGCTATATCTACGCCGGTAATCTTCCCGGCAAAGTTGGCCACTGGGAGAATACGCGCTGTCCGCAATGTCACGAAACTCTGATCAAGCGCCACGGCTACCTGATCACCGACTATCGCCTCACCTCAGAGGGCCAATGCCCCAACTGCTCGACCGCGATTCCGGGTCGCTGGTCCGCTCAGTTCGAGGGGCAGATTGCCTCCCGGCCGTTCTTTGCGCGCAGAGCGTCTGCCTTCACAATCTTCAGTCCTTAACCTTTTCAATCACGATGCCGTCTGGTTCTCTTCGCGCCCCGTAGATTAGAATCAGGACTCAAACCTCGGCCGTACATGCGAAAAACATTAATGCTCAGTTCGTGTCTTGCATCCCTATTCCTGCTTTTGTCCTGCTCGCCCCGCGACTTCCTTAACCGCCGACTGGCTGCCGACCTAATTGCAGGCTCTGAAACTTTTCGGGCTTCACAACAGATTCAGCTGCGCACCGGCATGCTGTCCAACACTGATTATCTCTCCTCCAACACTCTGGCTTTGCAGCATCATGGTTGGATTTCCGCGACAAAAGTTGCCTGTCCTTCTACCCTGGCTCCGTCACCCTGCTGGGATTTAACTCTTACGCCCCTGGGCGTGGATACCTTTAAAAATCTCATTTCCCCCGGCGATGCGGCAAAGCAATTCTTCAACATTCCCGCGGCAAGAAGAGGATTAGTGACGGTCACCGGCATCGCTCGAGAGGGCAGCTTTGCAGATGTTGAATTCACCTGGCACTGGGTTGCCCTGAACGAAGTTGGCGCGGTGTTCTATCCCGCCGACGTCAATTACCGCTCTACCACTAGCTTTCTGCGATATGACGACGGCTGGCGCGTGGTGTCTGATAGCTCCCATCACGGCCTGCCTCTCGACGAAGCCCTCAAGAATGCCGTGCCCATGCAGTAGAGGCCGTTACAAAGTTGCGTTCGATAAAGCCACCGTTGTATAACCCTTCTTCTCGTTTCCTACAAAAAAGATCTCATGAAAATCGCAAACACTTTGTGGTTCGTGGCACTCGTTCTCTGTTTCGTTTCAATAAGTTTTGCCGACGGCAAGCCTAAGCTGACTTCCGATGAATTCTTTAATTTTGTGAGCTATCCTTCCGTAGCTCTCTCACCCGACGGCAACTCTGTCGTAATCGGCACGGAGCGCGCCGACTGGGACCGGCAAGTCTCCCGCGACGATCTCTGGCTTTACCGTGACGACGGCAAAGGAGGATCAACCATCCAGCTTACGCAATCCGGACACGACATCGACCCCAAGTGGTCGCCCGACGGCCGCTGGATCGCCTTCCGCTCCGAGCGCAGGCCTCCTTCCGAAAAAGATTCCGATTCAGACGATGATAAAAGCCAAGACAAACATAAGGATGAAGATAAACATAAAGACAAAAATGATGACAAAGGCGACGCCAGCCAGATCTACTTAATCTCTCCCAGCGGGGGCGAGGCGATTCCGCTGACGCGGGGCCACGAAGAAGTGCACACCTATTCCTGGTCCTCCGACTCCCGCACTATCTATTACGCCACTCGAAACCCGTGGACCAAGACACAGAAAGACGATTACAAGAAACAATGGAAAGATGTGGTGCAATATCGCACCGCCGAACGTGGCGACACCATCTTCGCCCTCGACGTTGCCGCCGCTCTCGCCCTCCATCAGAGCGCTCCTTCGAAAGAACAAAGCGATGCCGAAAAAGAATCCGATCTCACTCCCGGCGCCCATGCGATCGCAACCATGCCGCTGCGGGTCAACGATCTGGTCACTTCTCCCGACGGCAGTAAGCTCGCGTTTCTTAGCAGCGCCATCAACCAGCGAGAGGAAAAACTCGAGGACTACGAAATTTACGCCCTCGATCTCGCCCACCCCACGCCTCTCCAGCTCACGCATAATCAGGCGCAGGAGGAAAAACTGCACTGGGCCAACGACAGCCGTCACATCTTCTTCAGTGTGCAAGTCGGAAACGTCAACGGTCCCTATCGCGATCTTCAACCTCATCTTTACTGGGTTGAAAGTGAAAAGCTTGATACTGAAAAGATTGACACTGGAAAGCTTGACAGTGAAAAGACTGCTACTGAGAAATCCGAGAACGAAAAGCCTGGCCGCGGAACCGGCACAGTCGAACAATGGAGCAAGGATTTCATCGGTCCGGTCGAGCACTACACCGTAGCAGCCGACCACGTGCTGGCCTCTG
>JBAVZU010000123.1:0-8040 GCA_049588915.1 Candidatus Sulfotelmatobacter sp. | reverse complement strand
GCGCGTGGCTCGTGAAGTCGGAACGGAAGGCAAACTCGGTGGACAGGCGCAGGTACCGGGCGTCGCCGGCACGTGGAAGGATCTCACCGACAACGTCAATTTCATGGCTAGCAACCTTACCGGCCAGGTGCGAAATATCGCCGAAGTGGCAACCGCCGTAGCCCGCGGCGATTTGTCGCGCAAAATCACGGTTGACGTGAAAGGCGAAATTCTTGAACTCAAAGACACGCTGAACACCATGGTCGACCAGTTGCGATCATTCGCCTCCGAAGTAACCCGCGTGGCCCGCGAAGTCGGAACCGACGGAAAACTCGGCGGCCAGGCCCAGGTGCCCGGGGTAGGCGGTACGTGGAAAGACTTGACTGATTCGGTCAACTCGATGGCTAGCAACCTCACCGGGCAGGTTCGGAATATCGCCGAAGTCTCCACGGCGATCGCCAGCGGCGACCTCTCGAAGAAAATCACGGTGAACGTGAGCGGCGAGATCCTCCTGCTCAAAGAAACCATTAACACAACGGTCGATCAGCTCAACGCGTTCGCTGGCGAAGTAACGCGCGTGGCGCGTGAAGTCGGTACCGAAGGGCGTCTCGGAGGGCAAGCGAACGTCCCAGGCGTTGCCGGTACGTGGAAGGATCTCACCGATTCCGTGAACTCCATGGCTGGGAACCTCACCGGCCAGGTTCGCAACATCGCCGAAGTAACTACCGCTGTAGCTCGGGGCGATTTGTCGCGCAAGATCACGGTTGACGTAAAAGGTGAAATTCTCGAACTCAAGAACACTATCAACACGATGGTCGATCAGCTAAACGCGTTCGCCGGCGAAGTAACGCGCGTGGCGCGCGAAGTCGGTACGGACGGAAAACTCGGCGGACAGGCCCAGGTGCCCGGTGTCGCAGGAACATGGAAAGATCTCACCGATAACGTCAATTTCATGGCCAGCAACCTCACCGGCCAAGTGCGAAATATTGCAGAAGTCGCGACAGCCATCGCGAATGGCGATCTGTCCAAGAAAATCACCGTCGATGTGCGCGGCGAAATCCTGCAGTTGAAAGAGACGCTGAACACGATGGTCGAACAGTTGCGTTCGTTTGCTGCGGAAGTGACGCGCGTGGCTCGTGAAGTCGGCAGCGAGGGCCGTCTTGGTGGACAAGCCAACGTGTCCGGGGTGGCCGGTACCTGGAAAGATCTTACCGACTCCGTGAATGCAATGGCCGGAAACCTAACCGGTCAAGTAAGAAACATCGCCGAAGTAACTACGGCTGTGGCGCGCGGCGATTTGTCTCGCAAAATCACAGTCGACGTGAAGGGCGAAATTCTGGAACTGAAGAACACTATCAACACGATGGTGGACCAGCTTAATGCTTTTGCCGCGGAAGTAACGCGCGTGGCCCGCGAAGTGGGCACGGAAGGCAAGCTCGGCGGACAGGCGCAAGTGCCGGGCGTAGCGGGAACGTGGAAAGATCTTACCGACAACGTGAACGTGATGGCCGCCAACCTTACAGAACAAGTTCGCGGCATCGTTAAAGTGGTCACAGCCGTGGCAAATGGCGAACTCACTCAAAAGCTCACCGTGAATGCGAAAGGCGAAGTTGCCGCGCTTGCGGAAACCATCAACAACATGACGGACACGCTGGCCACGTTCGCCGACCAGGTGACGACAGTCGCCCGCGAGGTCGGCGTGGAAGGCCGTCTCGGCGGCCAAGCCAATGTGCCTGGCGCGGCCGGTACGTGGAAAGATCTCACGGGTAACGTCAACCTGCTGGCCGACAATTTAACCAATCAGGTTCGAGCCATCGCTGAAGTGGCAACGGCTGTCACCAAAGGCGATCTCACTCGTTCCATTCAAGTGGAAGCGAGCGGCGAAGTGGCGGAACTAAAAGACAACATCAACACGATGATCGACAACCTCCGCCTCACCACCGACCGCAACACAGAGCAGGACTGGCTCAAGACGAATCTTGCCCGCTTTACCGGCATGTTGCAGGGACAGCGCGATCTCACGACCGTGGGACGCATGCTGCTTTCCGAACTCGCGCCTCTGGTAAGCGCCCAACAGGGGGTGATCTACCAGATGGGAGGAGAAGAATCCGCGGAGATGGTGCTGCTTTCTGCCTTCGCCGGCGACGGCGAGGACGGTCACCTGCGTCGGCTGAAGGTCGGCGAAGGCCTCGTCGGTCAGTGCGCAGCGGAAAAGCGCCGGATGCTCATCTCCGAATTGCCTCCGAACACAATATCGATTCGTTCCGGTCTGTTCGAGGCTGTTCCGCGAAACGTAATCGTTCTTCCAGTTCTCTTCGAAGACCGCGTGAAAGCGGTGATTGAACTCGCCTCCCTAAGCAACTTCACCACTTCTCACCTCGCATTTCTTGAGCAATTAACGGCCAGCATCGGCATTGTGCTGAATAGTATCGAAGCCACGATGCAGACCGAAGGCCTGCTCAAGCAGTCCCAACAATTGGCCACCGAGCTCCAGATGCAGCAGAAAGAGCTGCAGCAGACCAACGAGCAACTGGCGCAGAAAGCGCAGCAGCTCGCCGAGCAGAACGTCGAGGTCGAACGCAAGAATCAGGAAATCGAGCAAGCTCGCCGCGCGCTAGAAGACAAAGCGAAAGAATTGGCTCTGACCTCGAAATACAAATCAGAATTCCTCGCTAACATGTCGCACGAGTTGCGCACGCCCCTTAACAGCATTCTGGTTCTGGGCCAGCAACTCAGCGACAATCCCGATGCGAATCTCACTCCCAAGCAGGTCGAATTCGCCCGCACGATCCACGGTGCAGGCACCGACTTGCTGAACCTGATCACGGACATTCTCGATTTGTCCAAAATCGAATCCGGAACGGTTTCGGTGGAAGCGGAGGAAGTGTTCTTCGCCAGCATGCTGGACGCGGTGGGCCGTCCATTCCGCCACGAAGCAGAGAATCGCCGTCTCAGCTTCGAGATCCAGACCGACCCCCATCTCACCCGAAGCGTTGTCACCGACTCGAAGCGCCTGCAGCAGGTGCTGAAGAATTTGTTGTCCAATGCTTTTAAGTTCACCGAAGTCGGAGGCGTGCGGCTCACCGTATCTTCGGCCAGAAGCGGATGGAGTGAAGATCATCCGATTCTCGGGAAAGCCGCATCGGTCGTGGCTTTCGAAGTGGCAGATACGGGAATCGGCATCCCGTTCGAGAAACAGCGCATCATCTTTGAGGCCTTCCAGCAGGCGGACGCCGGCACCAGCCGAAAATACGGCGGAACTGGTCTTGGTCTTGCGATCAGCCGGGAACTCGCCAGTCTGCTGGGTGGAGAGATTCAATTGCGCAGCGCTCCCGGCCGTGGAAGCACCTTCACTCTTTACCTGCCGCAAACTTATGTAGGACCGTCGACCTCGAACGCTGCTACGGTGGAAGCGCGAGTTTCATCCGCGATTTCGCCGGTACAAATGGCTGTGTCCGCCATCGCCGAGCACGCGGTCGAGAAGATCGAGGATGATCGGGACAATCTCCAACCCGATGATGCGGTCTTGCTGATTGTCGAGGATGACACGCACTATGCGCGAGTCCTGTGTGATCTGTCTCGCGATAAGGGTTTCAAGGTGCTGGTAGCTACGCGTGGTGCCGAAGCCCTCGCCTTGGCTCACGAATATCATCCGACAGCAGTGTCGCTGGATGTTTTCCTGCCCGACATGCTGGGCTGGACGGTTCTGAATCATTTAAAGCAGGATCCAGCCACCCGGCACATTCCCGTGCAGATGCTAACATTGGACGAAGACCGGCATCACGGTCTGGCGCGAGGAGCGTTTGCGTTTGTAACCAAACCAACTACGCCGGAGGGTCTGGAGACGGCGCTGTCTCGTATTAAGGAATATGCCGCGCCACGCCGCAAGCGCTTGCTGGTAGTGGAAGACAATCCGGGCGAGCAACTCAGCATCAAAGCGCTTCTGGATCATGACGACATCGATGTCTCGGTTGTTTCCACGGGTGCCGACGCAATTCAAGCGGTGAACCGTGAAACTTTCGATTGCGTGGTTCTCGACCTTCGGCTACCCGATATCTCGGGATTCGAAGTGCTGGAGGTTTTCGGCGATACTCCGTCTCTGGCCGATCTTCCAGTTGTCGTCTTCACCGGCAAGGAACTATCTCCGGAAGAGGACGCTCGCTTGCATTCCCTGGCGCGCAGCGTCGTCGTAAAGGGAGTTGAATCGCCGGAACGCTTGCTCGATGAAACTGCATTGTTCCTGCATCGAGTAGTTTCCGACTTGCCGATGGAGAAGCAGAGGCTGCTCGACCGCCTGCACCATTCCGATGATGCCTTGGTCGGAAAGAAGGTGCTCGTGGTGGACGATGACGTTCGCAACATTTTCGCGCTCAGCAGCGTCATCGAGCGTCGAGGCATGACCGTGATCACGGCCGGAACCGGCAGGGAGGCGATTGCCAAGCTTCAATCGACTCCAGATATCGCGATCGTGTTGATGGACATCATGATGCCCGAGATGGATGGTTATGAAACCATGCAGGTAATCCGGCAAAACGCTTCGTTCCGGCGTTTGCCGATTATTGCTCTCACCGCGAAAGCCATGAAAGGGGATCGCGAGAAATGTCTTGAGGCAGGAGCTTCGGAGTATCTGGCCAAGCCCGTTAACACCGAACAGCTTCTGTCATCGCTGCGCATGTGGCTTCATCGGTAAATGGCGTTTTGTAACAGGATCGGGTCTGGATCGAAGGCGGAGATCGAATGAGCAAAGATGAACGAGTCAATATCCTCATGGTAGATGACCAGCCAGGCAAGCTGCTCAGCTATGAGGTGATGCTCGAGGGTCTCGGGGAGAACTTGATAAAAGCTAATTCGGCGAAGGAGGCACTAGAGCTGCTTCTCAAGACAGAAGTAGCCGTTGTGCTGATGGACGTAAGCATGCCAGAGCTCGACGGTTTTCAGCTGGCCGCCATGATCCGACAACACCCGCGCTTTCAGAGGACCGCCATTATCTTCGTATCGGCCGTGCATCTAACGGATCTGGATCAGCTGAAAGGATACGAACATGGAGCGGTGGATTACATTTCGGTTCCAGTCGTTCCCGAACTCCTTCGTGCCAAAGTCAGAGTCTTTGCCGATCTGCACCGCAAGACAAGGCAGCTCGAAACTCTGAATCGAGAGCTCGAGCAACGCGTGCTGGAACGTACGGAGGAGTTGGCTCGGAAAGCTGAACTGCTGCTGCATCTGAACACTGAGTTGGTTGGCAAGAATCAAGAGCTGGATGCAATTGTGAGTACGGCTCCGGACGTTATTTTCAGCAGCCGACAGGACGGGCGTTATGAATACGTAAGCGAGCGCTTTCACGATTACACTGGCGCCCCTGCTGGTCCCGGGCAAATTATCAACTGGATGGACTATGTACACTCCGACGACATTTCTCGAATCAAAGCCGAGTGGGCGGAGTCGATCGAGTCCGGCAGCAGTTTTGAATCAGAGTACAGGTGGCGCTCCAAAGACGGTGTGTACCGCTGGTTCCGGGCCCGGGCAATCCCCATTCGAGATGCGCAGGGAAGCATCGTTAAATGGTATGGAACCTGTTCCGATATCCACGATAGCAAGTTGCTCGAGCAATCGATTCGCGACAGCGCCACTGAACTGGAGCGGATGGTGGACAGGAGGACGAATGAACTGCAGCGCCTTTCTGTTCGCCTCATGACTCTGCAAGATCAGGAACGCAGGAGGATTGCCCGCGACCTGCACGATGGCTTGGGACAGGAATTGGCTGTCGCGAAGATGGTGTTGGATAAAATACTTCTACAAAAAACTGCGAAGCCGGACAACGAATCGTGGGCGCAGGCCAGCAGCATTATCGATCGTGCGATTCAGCAAGTGCGGACTATGTCGCACCTGCTGCATCCGCCATTGCTGGACGAGGTCGGCCTGCTCTCGGCCTTGTCATGGTATGTGGATGGGCTCGCAAAACGCAGCGGCATTGAAACCTCTCTCGACGTTGAACCTCGTGAGTTTCCAAGACTCCCGACGGAATTAGAGACCGCTGTCTTCCGAATCATTCAAGAGGCTTTAACCAATGTTTTCCGCCATTCCGAAGCGCGGAAGGTGTGGATCAAACTGAGTCATATCAACGGAATGTTATCGGTCGCGGTAAAAGATGATGGCAGAGGAATCGACAAACGGATTGCCGAGCTGCGGCCGGAAAGCATCGGCGTTGGGCTTGGGGGCATGAAACAGCGGGCCAGAGAGCTTGGTGGGGAGCTGCGATTGATCGACGCTCAGCCGGGAACTCAGGTGGAAATCACTATTCCTTGCGCCTCTGGCCTGCGAGACTCCCCTCCGGTGCTGGATGTGTGCGCTTCAGACTGAGGCGGTTCAGGAGCGATTCGGTCTTCTTTTTTTCTACAGTCCTACTTCTCTCTGTAGTGCTACTTATCGACGTGCTACTTATCGACGTCCTACCCTCTAGGGACTTCTCCCGATTGCTCGAGTACGCCAGGTCCGGCCAGTCTAGGTTCTCGGATTGGGGGAATCGGGGGAATGACCCGCACTCTATGCCAAGTTGAAAAAAGTACTTTTATCTTGGGAGAAAAGCAGTGACAAATAATAGATCAGTTTTCGGAATTTACTTGACTGAAACGAATGTCGAATCGGCTGTGAACGCCTTGAAAGATGCCGGATTCGCAAATAGCGATATTTCTGTATTACTCCCGGAAAGTGTTCGCACCGGCGAATTAGCCACAGATCACTCTACCAAGGCGCCACAGGGGGCGGCGGTGGGCGCTGGATCGGGGGCCGCGGTAGGAGGGGCGTTAGGTTGGCTGGTGGGCGTAGGCGCACTTGCCATTCCAGGAATAGGACCGGTAATCGCGGCTGGCCCGCTGCTGGCGGCTCTGGCAGGAGTTGGCATTGGTGGGGCGTTGGGCGGCTTCGCTGGATCTCTTGTAGGCCTCGGAATTCCTGAGTATGAAGCCAAGAAATATGAAGGACAAATGGTAAAGGGAGGGATCTTGGTTGGGGTCCACTGCGAAACATCGGAGCAGGTCAACCGGGTCCGCGAAGTCCTGCTGAACACTGGTGCTCAGGACGTTGCAGTGTCCCGCGAAACTTCAGCAACAGACAGCGAAGCTGCGTGACCAGCTTGGAACCGATACGCAATACGGCAATCCCTGTACTTAGCCGCCTTCGATGCTTCATCCAACTGCATCGGCTTGTACAATCCCTCCCCCATCTCCGTATAGCGCTGCCTTCACTTTACAGCGCTAACCGGATGGAAGAAGCCTCGGGCGAAAGCTAGGGTTGACAGCGTACGAAATTCAATACAGCTGCTCGCAGTCGAGCATGGAAGAAGGCTCTGCTTATGAAAAGGATATCTACTTTGCCGAGATTTACCTTGGTGCTCGGTGCTAGTTTTCTGCTGCTCCTCGGAACGGGGTGGTCGCAGAGCGATGACAAAGACAAAGAAAAAGACGAGACCAGTATTCAAAAACGAATTGAAGCATCGGCCCATGTTCTTGACGAGATTATGGGAACGCCAGATAAAGCTATTCCCGACAAAGTAATGAAGGACGCAAAATGCATTGCGGTGATTCCTTCAATGGTGAAAATTGCGGTTGGCTTCGGCGGTAACCACGGCAAGGGGGTTGCTGTCTGTCGCTTGGAAAACGGTCACTGGAGCGCGCCCGCACCAATCACCATCACCGGCGGAAGCTGGGGATTGCAGCTCGGCGGTCAAGCCGTCGACTTGGTATTGGTGGTGATGAATCAGCAGGGAATGGAGCATTTACTCTCCAGCAAGTTCAAAGTCGGTGCTGAAGCGTCGGCTGCTGCTGGCCCGGTTGGACGTGACGCGGGCGCCGATACTGACTGGAAAATGAAAGCAGAAATGCTGACCTATTCCCGAGCGCGGGGGCTTTTCGCTGGCGTCGACCTTAGCGGCGCCGTTGTTACCCAGGACAAAGACGAGACCCATCTTCTCTACGGAAAGTTCGTACCCTTTGACGAGATTCTAACCGGCAAAGTTCGCCCACCGGCGGGAAGCGGCGTTTTTGAGGCAGCTGTCAGGAAGTATAC
>JBAVZU010000122.1:0-1597 GCA_049588915.1 Candidatus Sulfotelmatobacter sp. | reverse complement strand
GCCCAAGAGCGTGCTTGCAAAGATCGGGCCGAACCCCCGCATCATTGCCGATGACGTTTGGGCCAAATTGGTGTGGGCCGGGCTGAACCTGACCGCAGAGGACCTTCCGAAACGCGGCCCTTTTCGTCGGAAACCCTTGGAGAGCAGTTATCCCGTAGAACTGTGCAAGGCACTTGCGGTCACTTGGTTGTTCGCGGGCTTACGAAACAATGAGATATTACGTTTGCGCCTCGGCTGCATTCGCTGGCAGAGGGAGGATGCCTCCGTGCCCACCACCGATGAGACTTTGGCCGGTGGTGCGGTTTGCATGCTCGATGTTCCGGTCAACAAAACAAGCGCAGCATTTACCAAGCCTGTTGATCCAATCGTCGGCGAGATGATTTCCACGTGGGAGAAAGTGCGGCCGATTGGGGCGAAGCTGCCGGATTGGAAGACGGGCGAGGCGGTCGATTTTCTTTTCCTGTTTCGCCTGACAGTTGTCGGAAAGAGTTATCTGAACAACGTTTTGATTCCCACGCTCTGCCGCAAGGCCGGCGTCCCGACGTCAGATGTTCGCGGCAATATCACCAGCCATCGCGGGCGCTCCACGATTGCGTCTCAGCTCTTCAATGCCAAAGAACCAATGACGCTCTTCGAGTTGCAGGAGTGGCTCGGCCACAGCACGCCGGCTGCGACGCAGCACTATGCAAAGATCACGCCGATCAAGTTGGCAAAGTCGTATGCCGACGCCGGCTATTTCGCGCGAAACCTACGCGCGATTGAGGTGCTCGTAGACCAAGAGATCGTCCGCAGCGGACGCGCTGCCACCGAACCCTGGAAGTTCTACGATCTTGGACCCGGGTACTGCACTTACGACTTTTTCGACCAGTGCCCGCACAGGATGGCTTGTGCGAAGTGCAGCTTTTATATGCCTAAGGCCTCGTCGCAAGTGCAGTTGCTCCAGGGCAAGGCCAACTTGCTTCAGCTACGTCAAGAGATACCGCTGAACGACTCGGAACTGGCTGCGGTTGATGACGGGGTAGCGGCCATGAAAAAGCTACTTGAACAACTGGCCGACGTCCCCACGCCGGCGGGACCGACTCCTCGTGAACTTGGGAATCGCGTGTCCGATGGTAAGGGCTGAATGGGAGTTAAGATAATGCGGTCTGTCGAAAAGCGATGACAAGACGCCGCCGCACATTGATTGCCTCTCCGCTCGGCTGGCAAATGACCGCAGCCCCTGTATTGCCTCCGCCAATCCCAGTTTTGACAGAGCGTGGCGGCACCCAGCTCACGGCACCGCGTGCGGTGGTTCTGGTGGACACTCGGGAACAAACGCCTTTCGATTTTTCGCGCTTCTCTGGCTGGTTCGCACGAGTCGAGAAGAAAGCTCTCAGAGTTGGAGATTACACTATCGCAGGACTGGAGAACATCTGCGCCGTGGAGCGGAAGGATCTCGCCGACCTGGTTCATTCCTTCACGGTGGATCGTCCGGCGTTTATCAATCGGCTCCGGCTCATGAGCTCCTTCCCTCATCGGCTATTGGTAATCTAAGCCACGCTCAGCCAGGTGAAGTCTCCTTATGCTCATTCCAACATTAATCCTAACCGCATTCTGC
>JBAVZU010000121.1:0-7670 GCA_049588915.1 Candidatus Sulfotelmatobacter sp. | reverse complement strand
GGCCTCAGCAAGTGTCGGGTAATTGAAAACCGTATCGCGGAAGTATTCCAGCGTGCCACCCAAGGTGAGCACGGCCTGGCCGATGTGCACAATTTCTGCCGCTCGGTCGCCAATCACGTGCACTCCTAGCAGCTTAAGATCCTTGGGATCGAAGAGAAGTTTCAATAAGCCCTGTTCATCTCCCAGCATCTGGCCTTTCGCTAGCTCGGCATAGCGCGCCAGGCCGACTTCATAGGGAATCTTCCCCTGCGTGAGTTGTTCTTCGGTATGCCCCACCATGGAGATTTCGGGAATGGTATAGATACCATAAGGAATCAGAGTGGGAATCATTTTGCCCGGTGTTCCAAACATGTGGCAACTGGCGAGGCGGCCTTGCTCCATTGAGGTGCTGGCGAGCGCCGGAAAACCGATGACGTCTCCGGCCGCATAGATATGGTCAACACTGGTTTGAAAATGCTCGTTGACCACCATCTTGCCCCGGCTGTCTGACTTCAATCCTGCGGCTTCGATGTTCAACTGATCGCTATTGGCTTGTCGGCCGACGGTGTAGAGAAGACCTTGCCCATGGACATTTTTTCCACTCTCCAGTTTGGCGAAAACTCGATCCCGCTCCGCATCGTATCCCACCGAAACCACTTTCTCACCCAGACGAAAAACGGTTCCAAGTTGGCGCAGCTGAAAACACAGGCTTTCCACAATTTCGCGGTCCACGAAGTCCATGAGGATGGGCCGCTGATCGAGCAGCGTGACCTTCACTCCCAGCGCGGCGAACATGGACGCGAACTCGATCCCGATAATGCCCGCGCCGACGACCAACAGGTCTCGCGGGACCTCCTCCAGACAGTGCACCTCGTCGGAATCGAAAATGCGCTTCCCGTCTATGGGAATATCCGCACTGTGCGCTGGACGTGTGCCACAGGCAATTAAGAGGTGATGACCCCGCAGAAGCTGCGATCCCTCTTCGGCCTTGACCTCGATGGTGTGCGGGTCCAAGAAACGGGCGTCGCCCTCAAACGTCGTCACCTGGTTGCGGCGAAGTTGAGCCTTGATGACCTCAATCTCACGCGCCATCACAGCCTGTGCCCGAAAAACCAGGTCAGACATGGCAATGCGATCTTTGAGGACATAACTGCGGCCATAGAAGCTGCGCTGCCTGAAGCCGCTCAGATAGAGCACAGCTTCACGCAAGGTTTTGCTCGGGATGGTTCCGGTGTGCACACAGACGCCGCCGATCGTCCTCTTACGGTCGATTATTGCGACTTTCTTGCGCAATTTGGCGGCGCAGATCGCCGCCTTCTGGCCCGCTGGCCCACTCCCGATTACTACCAAGTCGTATTCGTTGGCTTCCATAGTTTTGCAGGTCCGGGAAACTCCAAGGATAGTACTCGACTTGCTGAAAAGACGTCAGTCTGTTGCGCGGTCACCGAGAAACTATCACTACTTTTTCCGCAAGAGAAGTAGATTGCACGCTGTAACAATCTATTCACAGTCTCGCGGTACGATGGCATTCGTCAGTGAGCTCTAACGGTTGCGCGATGGCTGGGGACCTTACGAGGCGTCAGCCTGAAGACCTTTGGGTGGTTGAGGATTCCTTCAATCCAATGAAGGTGCTTCGCAATGGACGGCTGATCTGCGAGAAGTGTGGCCACATTGTCTTTTCCGACGATGGGGCTTTTCGGTGTCCGTGCCCGAGATGCGTATCCATCAATATGTCCCCGAGGATTCCCACGATTCGGGGTTGGTGCTGACTCCTCTCATTGATACGTTTTTCACCTGATTGTTCTGATTGGTCTGATCCCCATAACAATTATGCCTTTGGGGAGCAGAGATTGACGAGTTTAATTACAAACGATCCGCAACGATGCAAACTCATTAATCTGTAAGCTTGTTTGCAACGGCGCGTCATGTTGTGATGTCCGATTCAGGGCCTAGTTAAGATGAGTTCGTAGCTGCTTTGCTTTTGGACAACACTTCCTTTTTTGCTTGCTGCCAGTCATCCACTGCGTTTCCGCCCATCCCGCCACGTTCTTGAAACAACTCATAGGCGCGCTGGCGAATTTGCTCCTCGATTTCGGCATTTATTCGGTTCGGCGTGACTTGGATCGATGAGCCGGAAGTCCGGGCGGATGTCAGCTTAGAATTGGGTTCTAAATACGCGCAAGTGTCACCGCTTGTGGCGGAAGTAGTTGCAGGCCGCGTGGCGGGAGGGGAAGAGATTGCCGAAGTGTTTTCGCGCTCAGACCGTGCGACGAGCTGCTTGATAATCTCTGCTTTCTCCCATCGTTCAGCCTTCTTGGGTTCACCTGCACATGCCTTTGCCAATCTAGCGATTCCTACCAGACCAGTTGCAACTCCCATGAAGAGGAATACGAGGCTAATCATCTACATTGCTTTCTTCGGATTTGTTCCCTCAAAGCAGTTGTTCAATATAGAAATTGTGCCCGCGTTGGAGCCGCAGGACGTAGGTTACGAAGGTTGCTGACCCGAACCGCCTTTGCTGTGTCTTGGTGCGATGCGAGCTGCTTGGGCCTACACTCGGGTGGGAGCATCGCGTGTGAAATCTCGATTGGGCTCTTTTTGTTCCCATACTCCGGCCTTCCGGTATGCTCTCAGACGTCCCCGGCAGCTTGGCCGCCGCTTGCGGGGAGACTAGCTCTAGCTTGACGACCCAGTCGGCAAAAATATCCTAAATCGTTGCCGCATTGCTGGCACGGTTATAAAAGTGCGATCTTTACCGCATAAACAAATCCCTTAGTGGCTTCGTTTCGCAAAATCGCTGCACAAGTGGTTGCCGCTCCCTAACTGAAAGAAAGTTGTGGTGCAAGTTCCAGGCTCATAATCCGGTCGCGACTCCGCTCATAATTTTTTCGAGATTTCCTGCGACTCTTTTTTGTCGGTGTGATTTCCTTCACGGTGCTGAAGCCGAAAGAGAGCATCCAAAGTTCCTGAGCCTTAACGAACAGCTTGACTATTTCCTCGTTCTGCTCGAGGTAGGCCTTGAACCGCCGTATGTTCGCCGGGGCGTCCGGGCGCAGATCTGGCAGGAAAGGTTGACCCGCGAAAGCCGCGTGGATTTGCGCCCCGGCGTGTTGGATGAGCTCGAAAAACTTGATTAAATTTGATCGCATCTCCAGCAAGCTCTCGAGCTTTTCCTCCTGAGTCGGGGGGAAGGTTCATCGGCACTCGGCTTTTCAGTGTTAGTATTTGGTTGGGCTTGTGTCCCGACATCGGTCTCATCTTTGCTACGTTTTTTTGCTCTTGTGGAATCAATGCGTAGCTCCTTTTGCTCTATAAAATTGTCATTGTTGCCAGACGAAGATGTTCGGCCGGGCGACTCAGCGACATGCGTAAAATCGTCATCGTCGAGACCGGCCGAACCATGGGAAGCGTCATCCTCGGTCTTTTCGCGTCGGATTTCTCGCAACGTCGCGATTGCACGATAAAAATCCCGTTTTCTCGGTAGCTAAAGGTTCTCAGTAGACATATGCCTTAAGCGTCTTATGGCTTTAAGCTATCAAAGCGGCAAAACTCGCGCGGTTGTCAGGGTCATAAGCTACGATGGCTCCTCGCCTTCGATGAATCCATCGCTTGGGCTCTCGGCTTCTTCGACGACCTGCTCATTGGTGGCGACGGGGCATGGGGCAGCGTCCTCCTCGTTTTTTATGGTGCCGGCGGAACACGGGGCTGTTTGTTCCGGTTCTGCCCACGCCTCGTTTTCGGTAACCTCGATCCCGTCCGTTGGCGAGCCGGTTGAAACAATCGCTGGCGCTAGCCCGCTTTCTACTAGAGTGGTTTGCATTTCCTGAGGGAGTTGGTCTTCCAGCTTTGCTACGCGCGTTTCAAGGTCGACGGTAGGGAGGATCCGGTGAAACGAATTACATAGCTGCGCGAAAGCACTCGCTTCACGCGCTCCCATTTCACCCGACAGCAATAAGCGCATGGCCTTCCCAGTCACCGCGCACAGGCCGGCGGCAGTCATGTTGTCCGGCACTTCAAGGTCTACTGGGGATCTGCGGTTTTTTTGCCCGCCGATTTGGCCGAGGGTTTTGGCACTGTGCGGGTTCGCATGGAAAAAACAAAGCCCCCCTTTACCGGCGGCGGCGCGGCAGGAAGCGCCGGTTTTCGTTTTACCCTGACATGTTGGCATGCATTCTCCTTTTTTCGAAAAGCTACTTCCTTCACCGCCGTTTCACGCGCAGTGTTTGACGTGAACGAACTGCCTGTATCGCTTAAGACCGGAAGTGACCATACTCGTTCATATAATCAGTCGGACAGACACCTACCTGTGAGCGCGTTGAAGATCGCCACAGTATGCACTGGCTGATGGCGAAGATAATTTAAAGCCTGGGTTGTGCTGTCGACGGCGTCGTCGTGAACACCGGTCGGGAACGCTGCTAGTTCGTCTACGTAGTCATTCAGCCAGGGCACGGACTCCGGAAGGAAGACCCTTCCTGCTTCAATCAGCGGTGTGATCGCCTCCGCCCTTGCCAGCTTGTCCTGGTCCACCTTTATGGGGATGATGGGTAGGGCACTCGCGTAGCGCAATTCCTGGATCAGACTTTGACCACTGGCTTTGTCTGCCACCAGAATCTGATGCGGCCTCCATTCTTCCGCCAAACAATTCATGCGTTTCTTCAGCTCTGGAAACTCAACCCTTCCGCGCCAAAACCAAAGCAAGTAGTACCCGTTGTCCGACACGCCCCAAGTCGTGCAAGCAGAAAAATCGTTCTCGGAGCCGGTCTTGAAGGCCGTGTCCCAGGACTGAACGATGCGCCTAAACCTAAACGCTGGCTGCCCGCTGTAATAGCGCCACCACTCTCGCTTGAAAACTGATCCTTCTGCGGCCGCTGGGCGTTGCTGGTAGAGCGATGCAAATGCGGCACCGCCGAGTACAGTTCGCTTGTTCTCCAGCAACTCAAGTGGAAACTTCTCGGGCCACAACGCCTCACCCGCCCGGCGGAAGCTTTCATCCACTTCGGCGATCGCGGGCAGACTCAATACAACCCACCCATCCGGGTCTTCTCGTAATAGGTGGCCAGCAAGATCGTCCTCGTGCTAACGCGTGGATATCAGAACTACAGCACCCCCAGGCTGGAGACGGGTATAGGCCACTGACTTGAACCATTCGTGCAATGCCCTGCGGATTAGCTCACTGCGTGCTTCCTCGGCATCTTTGAGGGGGTCATCGATCAGCAGCAAGTCCGCTCCCCGCCCCGTGATCGCGCCGCCACGACCGACGGCATAGTATGAACCTCCAGCTGTCGTACTGAACCGGCGCATGCTGGTTGCATCTTGCGCCACGCGAAATTCAGGAAATATGGCGCGATGAACAGGATTGATTACCAGGTTGCGGACCTTGCGCCCAAAGTCGTCGGCCAACTCTTGATTGTAGCTGCTAGTGATGATGGATCGGTCAGGGTTGCGCCCTAGAAACCACGCTGGAAATATTTGGGTTCCCAGCAGGCTTTTTCCGTGGCGGGGCGGCATACAGATAATCAATCGAGTTATATCGCCGCGCTCTACGGCTTCGAGATAATCCACTATGAGGCGATGATGGTTGGCCAGTTCAAAATTGGGATACACGGCCAAGGCATAGCAAGCCAAGTCCTCTCGACCGAGTGGCAACAGGTCTAGTTCGGGCATCTCACCTCTACTTCTAACTGTTTTCGCCTTGCGAGATAAGTCTCGGCCATTCGTTTGGCGGATCGAGAGTGACGTTGAGGATGTTCGTCGGGCTGCGCTCATCTAAATCGCCACGTAGCTTGGCTTCGAGTTCTACAATCCAATACTGCACCCGTATTGAAGCCAGAGCCGTGCGAGAATCACCCCTAGTTTTGGCTTGCTCCATAACCAGGTTGGCTTCAATCCCCAGCTTTTCCACGGAATGGCTACCCCTTCGCTCCCCTGAGGCGCCGATCGACGATCACTAATCGCAAGCCTCTGCGTGAGGGATATTTCGAGCCTCGTTATTCGCTTATCCAGAGCGCCTAAGTTCATTTTATTGTCGCCAATTGATGCGACTGTTCGTAGATTCGCGTGTCTTCCAAGTGATATAAAGCGATCGCATCATCAGTTTTTCCAATTCAAAAGCGGCGGCGTTCCTCGGCATTTCGCCGATTCGATTACAAATCACTTATTTTGTTTCGAACGGGAAGCCGGGGATTTATCAGATCTCGATCTGCCTCTCTTTGTGGCTCCAGCAGAATCCTGCTTCCAACGATAGGCGGGGCGATTATTGATTTCAATTTTTTCTAGAAATGGTTCCAATCTCGAGATGACGTTGTGCACGGCAATAAGAAGGTTCTTCGGAGAAGTTCCGCTAATGCCTTTTTGGTTCATCGCGTCCCGGATCTGCGCCGGAAGCAGATAGACCGGAGTTTCTTGGAGCAAATGTCTGATGCAATCTGCCATGCCCGAAGGTTCTCCTGCAGCGGGTTCGTCAGACTTATAAAAATCCAGCCCCTGAAGAATCTGATCAAGACTTGCAAGTTCACGTTCCATTTGCTCCAACTCCCGCTGAAGATCGCTCCTCATTTTGTGAATTGCTTGTATTCGCTGGGAGACTTCTTCTCTTCGCCCAGAGGCATCTTTACGCGTTTTTTCGTAGTCCATGTGATGATGTTAACCACATGGGTAAGAATGTCAAGCACTAGTTTTTATAAGTTACTCATGTGAGCAATGCGATCACGATCGTTGGTCCCATCCCGTACCTCGAAGCAATCTGCAGATTAAGTTCAACCGTCCGGTTGCCGGAAATAACGATTTTGTCGCCTACATCGACGGCATCGGCAAACTCGACGGAAAGCGCTGCCTATTTGGAGTGGAAGACCTCGTCGAGCCGATACCCGGAAGAGAGCCTGATGGGCTGCTCTCTCTCGATCCTCAACTAGTCTGCTACTCGATCTGAATACGATCGTCCTGACAGAATCGGTCGAGCAGCATGATTCCCTGCCGCAGCATGCGATCCTGGTACCACCCAAACCAGCAGCAACTGTACATCCGGGAGCGGGAACCCTATTAACGCCGTGCAGGCGGCGCAATCGTCTCCGTAGAGAGGTGCGGAGCTGTGGAATTGGAGCACAGAACAACTCGGCCTGCGCTTTGGGTCGGGGGATCAGCAGGATTTCAGGGCGGGGCTAATCCAAGCTTCGCGTGCGGCGCCGCCTCGGTCATCGCGTCTGCGAAGTGAACCTGGGTATCACTTTTGCCGAGTGGTCGACCTGTTTTGCACGTAACCCAGGAATAACGCAAGATTTGTAAAAGGCAATGCGAGCTAGGCCTTTCAATAACATCATAGGAAGGCAGGCCTTCTATGCGATAAAAGGGGTCTTCGCAATCACCAACTCCCGAGTACCAGGAACCCGGTCGGGCCGACCGGACATGGGGAATGCTTCCAGCTGTTGCATGCGGGTGAGTATCTGCATACATTGACGCCGGAGACATTGTCATCGCTCAGTTCACGTGCGAAGGAACCAACGATGGGCCATTTGCTTCACCGAAGCCGACTGGGCGCAAGATGTCTCTTCCATTCTGCGAATAATGAATAGAGCAGAGGTGTCGGTTGCGGCGTATGCTGCGCCGGCATCCCTTGTTCCAAGAAATTCTAGCGCGCGGTGAGCGGAGCGGCGCTACAATTTTCTGGAAGCATCGCGACCTGACGGCGCTACCGA
>JBAVZU010000120.1:0-28284 GCA_049588915.1 Candidatus Sulfotelmatobacter sp. | reverse complement strand
GGCGCCAGTGCCGAAACTCCAGCCAGCGTACTCACCTATGCGATGTGGTTCCTGTTGGCTGCATGCCCATCATCGCTGCTGTTAGCCACTACCAACCTTCTTTGCCAGCAAGTGACAACGGTTTCGCTGCTTTGGGTATTACCGCTTTCTATCTACCTTCTCAGCTTCATTCTGTGTTTTGATGACTCACGTTGGTATAGGCGATCGTTTTTCCACCCGCTTTTTGCAGTCATCCTGTTTCTGACTTGCGGGGGTTTGATCGTCAACAACATTTGGAGTCAAGCGATCCTCCTTCCAGCATTGCTCTTTCTGGGGTGCATGATTTGCCATGGCGAACTTGTGCGCGTGAAGCCCGGCGTAAAGCGCCTCACTTCGTTCTACTTAACCGTTTCCGCCGGCGGGCGTAGGGACCAGCTTGGAGAAGCCGAGACGCAGCCGAAAAAACCCAGACCGCCGATACCATGGCCAGCTCGTACACGAGGCTTTCGTTTCGTGCAGGTCTACGTTGGCTGCCTAGCCATGCTGGCCTTAGCTGCGCTCTATCGCAGCACACAGTCTTCACCCGAGCCCTACCTGAGTTCGCGTAACTTTTATGGAGCCGTTCGCGTCTTCCGCGAAAGTCATCGCAGGGTACTGGTGCACGGCCGGACGGGGCATGGTTCGCAGCTTGATCCGCCGAACGACAAGGTGCCTACGAACAACTACCGTGAAAACAGCGCAATCGGAATTCTGCTGCGCAACCATCCCAAACGGAGCATTCCAGGGGAGAGTCTTCGCGTAGGATTGGTCGGGCTCGGTGCCGGAACTCTGGCGACCTACGGGCAGCCCGGCGACTATTTCCGCTACTACGAAATCAATCCCGATGTGTTGAAGCTCTCCTCGGGTCCACAGCCGGTGTTCACCTTCCTTCGCGACTCGGCCGCCCACATTGACGTGGAGCTGGGTGATGCGCGTCTGCTACTGGAACGAGAACTGGCGAAGGGGGAAAGACAGAAGTTCGATGTCCTTGTCCTTGACGCTTTCGTCGGGGGTACTATTCCCGTCCATTTGCTCACGCGGGAAGCTTTTGACACTTACTGGAAACACCTGGATCCGGATGGTGGAGTCATCGCAGTGAACATCACCAGCAGGCACGTTGACCTATCTCCAGTGCTGCAGGGAGCGACCGCATATTTCCACGCCGCTTCCATAGTCGATGTTGACGCCTCCGCATATCGCTCCGGGGCTACCCGTTGGGTATTGCTCGCACGAACTGCCGGCGCACTCAATATTCAAGGACTGGAGCAAACTGCGCTCTCTACCCAAATGCGTATTCCTCCCCGACTTTGGACAGATGACTACAGCGACATTTTCCGGCTGGAGCGGTACTCGAACTTTGCGTCATTCCATCCTTTTCATCGGTGATGATTGGTATTCGGGCTTCAAAACAAAGCCGGTGGCTTCGAACGCCCCGGCAAAACGGGCGTTTACCATCAAGACGATGACGTTGGCGCGTTAACGCGATATTGCGACCGGGCACCTGTCCAGTCGCACGAAAAAGATTATAACTTTGCACTCATCGTGTGCTTATGAAGGGAGCCAGGTTAACATCAATAATCGGCCAGTTTCTCAGAAGTCCTGGCACTGGCCTTCACTCTCGTTCTTGGGGTTTCCGGCGACCAAATTGTTTTTACCCGTAGGTGCTGGGAGGTTGCCCCAGCAATGAAGACCCTTAGCGATGAAATTGCCTGTGATTTGTGACGGCTCGGCGGTTTTATTGTTCATCACGAGTAGGTTACCGCCTACGTGGTCGTTTACAAGAATGCACGGTCCGGTATTGTCATAGCATTGGAAATCTCCGCCGATCAGACCGTTACCAAAACTTCCAAAAGCTGCGCCCGCTGGAAAGCGGGTGCCAAGTGCCGGTGAGTCCCCAGTGCAATTGCTGATCAGTACGGACCGTCCAACAACTGTCGAACCGTAGCCGTAAGGATTGAGAGCTATAAAGGCACAGTTCTTCGCCTGAAGATAGCCCCCGACTGTAAAGTTACCTTCTATATTGAGACTCGCGTTTTCTCCGACCCATACATTGCCGCTTACCGTTCCACCATTATAGAAAATGCACTTAGCGTTGTTCGGCACTACGAGGTTACCTTCGATTGTCTTGAAAGATGGGATAACAGAGTCGCAGTTCGTGTCCTGGACCTGGGCCTGAGCGACCGGTGCGGTTGCCAGCAGCGAAGCTAGAGCCAGCGCGATTACGATAAGGCATTTCATATATTCCTCCTTCGGTAGATTTCTACGACGGATCGACATCATCCCCCAATCCAGGGTCACGATCACGGCAAAAGTTTATCTCGTGTATATGACAGGTGCGTGGAGCCCATGCCAGCCAAACAGACAACAAGCTCCATCAGCCCGTCGAGGTAATGGCGACGGCATGCAGGCATAGAAGACACAAGCAACGAGGGAAGCTCAAGCAGCGCCCATGCGTCGTTCGGCCCGAGATCAATTGGCAATTCAGGAGAGCCCAGGCCGGGCCGTATGGAGTGACGAAAAGGTTTGTGGTTATCGAAGAGGCTTCGGCGGCCGGACTCCCCAACTTCCAGGAATAGAGAATGTCGACGGTGCAGGTGGCAGTGTCAACGAAAAACGGGGTGGCTTCGGACCGCGAGCTCTCAACGATACCGGGCGCGACCTTATCGGGTCACTTCGATTTACCTGATGGCGGTTCGTTTCCTTACCATCGATTTCAGGTTGGCTTCCGGCGTGCGAAGAAGGAAATATTCATTGATGGGCCGATCATCCTGAAGAGCGGCAATGGCAGGTGCCAGCGCAATCAGTTGTTCCGTGGTCATTTTCTTCGAGAGCATGAGATCAAACTGCTCGTCCGGAGTCTCCGCGGGTCCCCACTCCATCATGTCGGCGACTGCCTTCGTCGGCATACGCGCGACAAGTTCTGCCGCGCTGCGATCCGGAATGGGGTGATCGCTCGCAAAAAAGTGCCATCCCCAATGTTTGACGGAGGGAAGAACGCAGACATAGGAGAAGGAATTCTTCAACGCTCGCGCCACCGAGGCTCGCACGGCATCGTCGCCGCCCAGCGGCAGCCATTGGGCGAGGATTCCTCCAGGCTGCAACCGCTCCTTAACCACCGTGTAGAAGTCCTGGGAATATAGAAGGCTGGACCCAGCCGCCGGGATCGGTGGCGGGGGATCGATTATGATGACATCATAGCGAGTAGGGTTACGTTCCAGATAGTGGCGGCCGTCATCCACTACGATGTGCGCGAGTGGCGATGCGAGTACCTGCGCCGCATCGGCATGGAAGAAGTGGAAGAGCTTGGGAACGCTGGGAACCAGATCGACCGCGGTAACCGGAATTCCCCAGGAGAGCGCGGACCGGAAAGTCGTGCCCATGCCGAAGCAAATCACCAGCACCTCGCGAGGCGGATGATCCAGCGACGCCAAGGGGAAGTGCGCCATCATCTTGGTGATCGGAGTCAGACCCGTCATGCCGATGCCGTTGACTAGTAGGCTCTTCGTAATCCCCGTCCCCGATTTATTGGGGACCTCGGCGGCGATGACGGTGGCGGTGCTGTCGCGCAAAACTTCGCGCTGCGCGAATCTGGTTTCGTAATCCTTCGTAAGAAACAAAATCGCGATCGCCGCCAACAGAATGATGGCGGTGGCCATGCGCGGCACCAAAGTCATTGCACGTGTGCTGCGACTCGGGAGCGCCATCACGCACCAGGGCAGCACGAAGAGAAGCATGGAGAAATGTTCGCCGACCAGCGGCAGCAGGATGAAACCGGAGACGAGCGGTCCCAGGATGCAGCCAACGACGTTCACGGCATAGGCGCGGCCAGCGCGGTCCGGATCGCCTCCCGACCAACGATCCACCAGCATGGGCGTGAGAAATCCGATTACAGCCGAGATCGGCACCACGCCAAGGAAGACGCGATAGAAAGGCGCTAAATGAATGCGGCTATCGGAGGTCAAAAGAGGCAACAGTCCAAGCAGCACCAGCGAAATCCAGGCGATCCTGCTCTCGCGGCCATGGCTGCGGCTCCACATGCGATACAACCGCGACCCCGCAAATGTGGCCAAAAGGTAAGAGGCGAGAATGGCCGCAAAGGAGTAAACGATAGCGCCAAGATATGGTGTAAATAATCGGATCCAGAGGACTTCCATCCCCATCGTGACAAGGCCCGTCATAAACAAGAGTACCAAGACGCTCTTCTGCTGATCCAACTCCGCAGAAGCAGTAGCCGATTGCGAATCTGTTCTTGCCGGGCGGCGGCCTGGCGAGGCCAAGGTCACGACGAACGCTGAGGCAGCGATGGTAGCATTCAGCATCGCGCCCGCCCGCAGTGTGCCGTGAAAGCCGTAAAGCTCGATGAGAAACAGCGGTAAGATGGCACCAGCAAGTGCACCCAGCACATTTGCCAGATAGAGATAACTGAATGAGCGGCGCGACTCGTAACGGGAGTCGCTGCGGATGGCAAACATTGCCACTGGAATCGTGGCCCCCATGCATGCGCACCATGGCACCAAAGTCAGCGCCATCCAGGCGCCCGACACGAGGTAAGAAAGGGCCGGAGACAGGACAGCGTGGGCTGCAGACGCTTCGAGAACACGGTGTCCCCATGCCAGTTCCACCGGAACCACGAGCGCCGAAAATCCGATCAATAGCTCGATTAATGCATATAGCCGGAGTGGCGGAACCTTGATATCTGTGCCGTGGCGGCGAATCCATGTGCCAGCTACGATAGAACCGATCCCGAGGCCCGACATGAACATCGAGAGAACGATAGACACAAAAGCCGTAGTGACACTAAACTGCGCCATCGCCAGCCGCAGCCAGACGAGCTCATACAAGATGCTGCAAAACCCGGAAACAAAAAAGAAGAGAAAATACCACTCCATAAATCCAAACCTCCATCAAGCCAGTTTGAGCAAAGGACGGTGCACCCTTTCAAGCGTTTTGTGGCGGCACTTCGGCGTTGACGCCAAAAGAAGCGCCATTCCGCTCTCGTAGAAAATCTTTAAATGCAGACCAAGCTTGTCAACCTTGGTCTTATTCATCGCGTACCAATCTACTCGCGACGGGCCAATATACATTCAAAGAGCGTAGATTTCAGTTAGTGCGAAGCTGCCGACCCATCTGTTTTTGTGGAATCGTGTGAAGGGTCGCCTGAAGCATACAGCGCCATCATTGATCCGAGCCCTCGCATAGGAACTGACGTGCTTAGAAGAGACTTTAATACGCCATGCCGGGTTTCTTTGACCTGTACCGGAAAATTGCCGCCGTTCGCAGCCGCCTTGTAATTGCTAACGGCATAGATAAAGGATACGCGCGAATCATTCACAACGAAGCTCGCTGAATCAGGAAAAGTTTTCCAAACTGGGTAGATAAGACCACCAAGTACTTCGGTCGATCCGCCTTGTTCGGTCTCGATGTTCGTACCGATACCTTCGGTTTTAAGACCCAAAATCCACAATTTGCCACCTTTATTGATTATCTTTGTGGTATTGCCCTCGGGATTAATTTGCCGGGCAAATACATTTTGGGGAAACAAAATTTGCCACGGCTCCGTAGCAACATTTTCCACAAACAGCGTCCCTGCTCCCCGGTTTGTGTTCTGATACGCAACAGTTGTAGGTTGCACCCCGATCAAAGAATCACGCAAGACCAACGGTCGAGCTGAATCTTGCTGAATGAAGATGACGCCCGGAGAAGGATGAGGATAGAAAGCCCCTATCCTGAAGTGGTCCAAGGTAACGTCAGCTGTTCCACTCTCAATTTTTAAAAGGGGTGCTGGACTCTGGCCGTTATCAAACGTCTGTCCCGAAGGGTTCAATGAGGAGTTAAAACCCTCCAGCATGCGGACTTTGCCAGCAACCAGAATAGTCCGAGTGACCCGGTACACTCCCGTCGGGAAGTACACTGTCGTAGCTCCAGAGTCAATTGCTGACTGAATTGCTGCCGAGCTGTCGGCCACCCCGGTTGGATCTGCTCCATAAGCAGTTACAGGCTTCCAATTTTCCAGATTTGAGTCTTCAAATAGCGGGGTTTCTTCGATCGGGAGGTTCAAGGACGAAGGGTTACCTCCGAACTCGGTCAACACAGGCCCAGAATCGTATTCTGTAATCGCAGAGCCCTGGCCTGGCAATACGGAAGCATATCCTGATGAAGTAACGTTTCTTGCGTAAAGAGTTCCGTGGTTGTGAATCGCGGAGGATTGTGACGAGCCGCCTTGCAACACCGCACCTAGTAAAGTTACTAAGCCCGCCGCATTACTGTTAAAGATTGCCGGCACGGCGTTCATGGAAAAAAGATGCCGAATGGAGAGAACATTACTTACATTGTAGATGCCATATAGCTTTTGATTTAAAAGAGTCAAATCTTCAAATGTGACGCTGTACTCATTGTTAGCTACCTTGATGCCGTAATCAAAGCCATTGATCACCAGATTCTTCATGAGACATGGGCCGGTGGCGTACCTGAGTAAAGAGAGGCCGATCGCCCCAGAATGGGTGGAATCGCTGGATTGAAGAGTCACGTTTCGCAGGGCGCAATAGTTATTTCCCAGGAAATCGAGAGCAACTGCTCCGGGATTGCCTCGGCCTACATCGATCGTAATGTCGAAGATGTTATTGTCGAACGCCGCGTTGCCTCCGCCCCTCGCATTGCCGCGTTGAGATGCGAAAACCAGGACCTCTGCGGAAGCGCTGGCGCTTTGATACAACGGGTCGTTGTCCTTCAATCTAATCATTGTGGTCGCCCGGTTTTCGCCTTGCAGCGTAAGCAGAGAGTCCCACTGCGCCTTCAGGTTCTTCTCGAGGAGTGGACGGGATACCAGATACGTTCCGGCTGGGAAATAAATAATTCTGGGCCCTGTCTGGGGATGATGTACCGTGGCTGAAATCGCCTGCTGGATAGCCGAGGTATCGTCGCTAACTCCGTCTCCTTTGGCCCCATATTGGGTTTTTACATTGACCATTCCAGAGTCCGGGGGAAAAATGCGCTCTGCCTTCCCGATGGAATCCTCTGCGAAAGCTGACTTTGCCGTCATGGTGACATCAAACGTATCCGGCGCTGCATTCGGGCTCGCGATCTGTGCTGAAGCTACATAGATTCCGGACCCGAAGCCTGCAGGATCTGTAATGAGGTCGACCGAAGCTGTTGCATTCGGAGAAAGTGAACCTGAAGCAGGCTCAAACTGAAGCCACGCTTGATTTGAGGACGCTGCCCACTCTATCTTCGCCGTTCCTGCATTTCTAAGCAAAAGAGCTTGCGAACGCACAGCCCCACCGTTCTGAGATACGGTGAACTTGAGGGAAGAGGTGACCTTCACGGTGACAGAAGGGTCTGCGCTACGCGCAAGGAATGTGGGTACTGAGTTGACCGCGAGAAAGAACAGCACGAGTAGAATGTAGCCACGTTTCGCGGGACTTTTACTGGACTTCATACGTAAGGGTTTTGTCTTCCACTACTGAACAATCAAGACTGTCGCGCCAAGAGTTGACTAACAAAAGCCAATGTCAGGGCGATGGGAGCGCCATGGTGGCAGATAGGCGTACAGATTCTTTGACAAGAATCCTCGACGGTCATTCAAATAAGAAAAACCAGAGAATCGGTGAATTAGGATGCGTGATTACCATTGCTTCTGCTGGCTTTGCACAGATAATTGGAAACACCCCTGAAATATTCGAGGTCCTCATAGTACTCATCTATTCGCAAAATATTCCCGCCGGGCAAAACGCGGTAGATCTCGAATCCATAGCCAGTTAGAAAATCCCAGAACTCCCGAAAAAACGTTTTGCTGTTAATGTTGCCCGATCCGAATTCCAGAGAAAGAGCACCTATCGCGCCGCGCGAAAAACTGCGTGTAGCTCCTCGAAATGCGGCCAACTCGGCGCCTTCAATATCGAACTTAGCGAAGTCAACGAACTCGATGCCCTCAATTTCAAGGGCGGCATCAAGCGTCGTCACGGGAACCGTAATCTTCTGCTGTCGTCGCTTTACCAGAAAAGTTTCATTTCGCTCATAAAATGACGCGGCGCCCCAGCCGGGACCGCTGACGTAAAACGGCTCTGTACCTGAGTGATCAGACACCGCGGACGCAATGACAGTTTTGCCGGGAAGTGGCAGCCCGGCAAGCTTCACGAGGCATTCCTCTTGTGGTTCAAACAGAAGGACTTTCCGTGTACCGGGGAAAATATGCAGCATGCCCTGAGCCCACTTACCATAATTGGCCCCCACATCCAACAGTACTGGATCGGAACGCTTAATACAGCCAGCGGCGGCTCGCAGCTCTCCCGACATATCCCAGCCGCTACCTGCACCTTTCCCTTGCAGCAGCGACATGCCTATCTCGGCCGACCGGACAAGGTTATGCATGTGGAGGCGAGCAAGACACGACGATATCAGAGGTATAATTGACTTCGTCATTTTTGCAGCTCTGCCCGAGTTGTTTATCCGAAACATTGAACTTCCATCAACATTCTATCGCGGGCGGATTCACGCCACGCATCTACTACGAGGGCACCTTGCACGCTAGCGAATTATCTTGACCGAGCTCTCCGCGCGTCATTAGTGCTCGCCGGGGCTATCAATAGGCTGCCGATTGTGTTCCCGGCGGATATATTGGTAAGCTGCCAGTATTCGAGACTCGATCTCGTGATCACCTATTTCATTCGCATAACTCTGCCGCCCTAAATGATGGATATAACTGCTCCGAACCCACACTGTCCGGTATCCCAAATTGGTGACACGTTTGCAAAGTTCAATTTCGTTGCCGTAATCTGGAAGGTTGCGGTCGAAACCACCCAATTTCTCCCAAAGATGACGGCGTATAAAGAAGGCGAATCCTGAAACCCACTGCAAGTCCAGTACCACAGGCTGGGGAGGAGCGGCCCCCAACCTTTCAGCAAAGGCGCATATTTGACTGTCATTCCAATAAAGCCGACAAGGGGCCGCGATAGCTTGTTCATTCCCAGAAGTGCTTGTAGAAGGACCGGCAACGCCAATTGCGGCATTTGTCTCGAAAGCTTCCTCAATAGCTCGCCAGCACCATGGCGTCACGACAGTATCGGAATTTAAGAGACAAAGATAAGGACGGCTTGCCACGCGAGCGCCTGCGACGCACGCTGCGCTGTGCCCACGCGCCTCTGCATTCCGAATAACTTTCCATCCGTTACGGCTACTGAACTCTTGGATTGTGTGGGTCGTCTCAGCAATCCTAGAGCCATCGTCCAGAAGAATGATCTCCGACCGCGTGGCGTCACGCTCCAAGCTGGCGAGGCAGCGCTTTGTGACCGATGGGGCATCATGGATAGGGACCACGATCGACATCGATCCGCTCGCCAGCATGTGTTCAACAGGCTGCCTGAAAACACCGTTTCGAGGTAAACCGCGGCTCAGCAGACTCCTTCTTATTCGTCTTCTTATTCCATACATTCCTTCTATTAGAACCTGCGGCAAAGCTCTTTTCGCGAGACCCGGAAGATGACAAGCGGCGAGTAATTCTGCCACACCTCCAGAGAGTGCCTCTACCGACGGCACGAAGCGTCGTTGCGAACTCTTATGGACGAACACGGGGAAAACCAATGAGGACGCTGCTGCCAATAACGAGTACGCTCGGCACTTTTCCTCCTGAGCTGTTAATTGCGATGACACAGTATGACGCGAGGCCTAATCTTTAGTCAGACGCCGAAGTACAAAACAACCAAGAGCGTATATCCGGCGTTTGTCGTCCCACGCTGCGTTGAACTTCATGGCTTCATCCATTTCACAAGTCTTCCAAAGTTGATCTCGGTCCTTTCGCCAGAACTCCTGATGCACGACGTCATACCCATTCAGTAGCATGGGCAATCGCTTCTCCCCGTACACTCGATGCCAAGGCTGAAAAACAGTGTCCCGCCCAAGAGGAATTGTGAGCAACTGAATACCTCCGGGCTTCATTAGATAGTAGAGCTTCTTCATCGCATCGAGATCGCCATCCGATAGCGAAGCCGAAACGCTGTATCGTCCAGCAAGTCCGACGTGCTCTACTGATGAGCAATTGATCACGACGTCGAAGGTTGATTCAGGAAACCTTACTTCCAATAGGTCGCCGCAAACGAACTCTCTGTTATCGTGTCGCCAAAGTTGAATCTGATCCTCCAAGTCCAAGGCGACAACTTTGAGGCCGCGGCGTGCGGCAATAAGGCTCAGGTAGGTGCCATTGCATCCGAAATCGAGCGCACGCCCTGGGCCTGTGGGGAGATGGCCTGCTATGAACGACCACTCAACATCCCTGTCCCCTCGAAGATCTACGTCCTTATCGAGTATTGAGCGCTTGATGCGGCGGAGCGGCGGCACCAACCAATCCGGTAAATGAAGGGGTACTCGAACAACTGACATCTCTTACCTCCGTTGCATGATCTGACTGCTGCAGGCGAACTCTAAAATACGATACGAATGCTGTATCCGTAGAACCACATTTGCATTGTGAAATCGACCTCGATGGTTCAAGAATCAACCGAGGCCAGCAATTTATTTCGAAAGCTAAGGACGGCTAATTGCATTCCGGGTCCACCTAGAGGAACGATGATAAAGTAAGCTCGCTCTTTTGGCCGCCTTCCATCCGATGAGTTGACACCCGCCCTTCCGGATGAAGTTAACGAGGTGCTTTCCTGTTTCCGTCCAGTTGCCGTCGTGCCGGGTTTGGCGAGCGATGTCAAAATACCATTGAGCAATCGTCCGCCGTATCGTGCGCGTGTACTGGAAGCCGAGTTGCCGGTCGAGGGTTTCCAGCATTCTTGACGTTTCGTGTAGAAGAGTAGTTGCTGGCAAAGTCGACCAGCTACTTCCCGCATGAACTCGATAGACCGCCATAACCTCGTCCATGAGCTCAATGGTTCCATGTCTTGCAGCCAATGCAAACATCGGCCAGTCAGCAAGCTTTATTGTCCGAAACCATGGCGGAAGCGCAGGCACTAAATGCCGCCTTAATACCACGGAAGAAGTCATTACAAAATTCTCCCTGAGTAAGTCCTCGATCGAGTATCGCCCTGCAGGACGAGACGGGACGACATCGCTTTTCGCAACACCAGTTTCGTCGAGGAATTGCACCCGATGGCAGCACATGGAGAAATCGGGATGGGTATCGAGGAACTTCACCTGTCTATCTAACTTTTCACCAGACGTCCAATAATCGTCGCCATCGAGCAATGCCAAGTACTGGCCCCTACAGGCCAAAAGTGTCGATTCGAAATTCCGCATGGCTCCGATGTTTTGGTCTCTCATGATGGGGACGATGCGGTCTGGAAAGCAGCGGTGGAAACCCATGATAACGGCACGGGTACCGTCCGTCGAGCAATCTTCGCCGATGACAATCTCATAATCAAAGTCCACTCGTTGTGCCAAAACACTTTCAATTGCCTGAGCGATGAATCGCTCATGATTATAGGTGATCATCATCACGCTGATCTTCATTTGAGTATTCTCGCCTGAACGTTACTTGGTAGCCTCGCAGATGAGCAACGTTTCGCCTCGAGTTTCGCGCTTTCTTAGTTCTGGATACTTGCTTTCGCCCCAAGCGGCCCTCTCGATTCGACTAAACCCTGCTTCTCGCAAGCGCCTCTCGAGTTCCTCGAAGTCGTAAAGCCATTGGTGTCCCCAATCCCGGAAACAGATGTTGATGTATTCGGCCCGCGTCTTGATTCGGCCGTATCCATGTTTCACGAGCCAAGGCTGTTGGGCCCAGGTGTTCTCGTAATATTGGCGGGCTACTTCCTGGACGGACGGCATACCTATTCGAACAACTCCGCCGGGCTGAAGAGACCGACGGCACTCGGTAAGAAAACGAACGCCGTCGTGGACCGGAATATGCTCCAAGAAGTGTTCGCTGTATATAAATGCACAGGAATTGTCGGGAACGGGCAGCCCATCGGTTACATCCCAGAGGACATCAGCTCGGGTCTCCGGACTTAGGTCCAGATTTAGCCAGCCATGAAACGGTTCATTTCCGCACCCTACGTTCACCTTTATTGGAAAGTTAGCATTCTTAAGAAAGGCCCTTGCGTTGGCGCCTCCGTTTTTCTTGGTGCGTCTTGCCTGCAACGATTCTGCACGGTGTCCGACACTTATTAGTATTCGAAGCGGATTAAGGTATTTTGAACTCATTGCGTGTCATCCCGCCATTTTTGAATGCGTAGCCGGTGAATGTTCAGTCCGGTGATGAGCTTCGGAGCTGACAACTTGGGTGCGCACAGCTGACGCGTTGCACACCGCAGTGACGATGATCTGGCATATCTGTGCGATCGCCGATTCGTCTACGCTGGTGCCAGTGGGTAGAAGCAGGACTCGACTGCAAAGTCGCTCCGTTTTCGGCAGCACGAGCGCGGCATGGGGAAAGTACGATCGATACGGCTCCATGCGATGGCAGCCAGGAAAGAAATAGCGGCGCGCAAGGACATTTTCGGCGAACAGCACGTCGACGAGTTGGTCGCGTGTCAGACCCGCCGCCTCCTCGTCGACTTCCAAGACGACGTATTGATAGTTGGGTCGCTCGCGTTCATTGTAGGCCATGACGCTCACGCCGGGAACTCCATCAAGTCCGCGCTTGTATGCGGAGTGATTGTGACGGTTGGTCGCTATAAATTCATCGATGCTTTCCAGAGAAGTGAGTCCCATGGCAGCACAGACTTCCGTCATTTTGCCGTTAGTGCCGATGTAGACTACGTTGTCGTACCCGCGGAAACCAAAGTTACGCATGAGGCGCATCTTTTCGGCCAAGACTTCGTCGTTGGTCAGGACCGCACCGCCCTCAAAGGTGTTGAAGAATTTGGTGGCATGGAAGCTGAAGACTTCGCAACGGCCGAAGCCGCCGATCGATTTGTCCTTGTAAGAGCACCCCAAGGCGTGAGCTGCGTCAAACAGAAGTTGCAAGTTACGGCGGCGCGCAATGGCTTCCAAGGCGTCGACATCACAAGGGCGTCCCCAGGTATGGACCCCAATGATGCCGCTGGTGCGAGGCGTAATCATTTTTTCTAATTGGCCTGGGTCGAGATGATGCGTTCTCGCGTCGATATCGCAGAATACCGGCGTGATCTCCTGCCACTGAAGCGCGTGCGCCGTGGCAATGAAAGTGAACGATGGCACAATGACCTCGCCCGTGAGGCCGAGCGCTCGGATGGCGATCTCCAGAGCAACCGTGCCATTGCACATGGCTACGCAGTGACGGACGCCGGCGAATGCGGCAAGTTTAGTCTCGAACTCCTGGACATAGGGCCCGTTGTTCGTGAACCAAACACGGTCTAGCATGACATTGATACGGGCCAGGAGACGCTCGCGATTGCCGATATTCGGACGTCCCACGTGGACTTTCTCGGCAAATGCCGGGGGCTTTCCGAAGATCGCAAGATCTTGTAGTTGACGTTTAGAACTGGTCCCATAAATGGGATACGGAACTACTAAACTCTTGGTTGTTAATGTCTCACAACCGTCTATGAGACCACTTCTAGAGTCAGTCCTGATCGTCATTGCTCCTCGATTCCAAAACGTTTGGCTGTATGGGGCATCGGCACGAGCTCACGCTCAGGGTTCAACCTGAGTGACGAGCTCCTTAGTGTTCTTGCGGAGCAGGTGTTCCCTTACACGCGATCATCCATCAACATTTCGAGCATAGAGCAATCAAATGTAGGGAGGCCGAGTTCGGCGTGGCTGGCGTACCGTTCACTAAAGCTGTCATCGATTAGAATTGCATACTTTTCCCTGATGTATTGCGACTTACAAGCCGGCCGCGGAGGCACGTGAACAATTTCGTCGAAAAGTCCTGAAAGCCTGTAACGCAGAAGGGTTTGCTCGATATCCATAGTGTGCCTGGTTAGCAGCACCAGCTTCTTCCCTTCGTTCGTACATTGATAAAGAAATGCAACCAGCTTGGTATTTACCGCCCCTCTAAAAATCAGAGTGTCGTCTAAATCCACGTATACCGTTGCGTAGCGTAGGTTGTGGTGGTAGCGATTGACCAACGCACGATCTATATCGACCTTAAGCGAATTAGTCATGATTCGTATGGGCATTCGCTTCTGTTCATACAGGCTCAACAAAGGAAAATTGACGCCAAGAACCCGGTGCAGTGCCATTGTGCCGGCAATACGCGGACCGATTTCTACGAGCTTGAGTTGGTTAGAAACATCCTTCTTAAGCTGGAAAAACCAGGCACCGTGAAACTTCAGGTGTCTATTAATCGCCATCGCGAAGTCGCGGAATTCAGGCACAGAAACGACATGGCTGTTCATAGATATGCCGCTTCTGGTCCGCGTTCGTTCTCGCCCTGCACAAAACAATAAACCGTCATTGCGGTCGGAAAAACAATCGATCGTATATTCTTCCCCCGGCAAATACTCCAGCACCAAAGCAGTGGTGTCTCGACGAAGAACCGCTGCGAGCTGCTCGTTATCACGGACTAAATGCGTATTTTGCGATCCTTGGCCCTTATCTGGCTTAACGAATACAGGAAATCGGTCAATTGGACCAGACGGTTCGTAAACCCGAGGTACAGGAACAATGTCGCGCAGCGTTTGGTAGGTTCGTGATTTCGACCGCGTAATTAGACACGTTTCAAGAGGAGATGTAACTATTGTCGCGCGTACACGATCAGCATTTTCCGCCAAAGCGACGATGACATCATCGTATGCTGGGAAGATGTAGTTAATTCCCTGCCGAACAATAATTTCGTTGAGAACTTCTAACCACCCCGGCCTATCGATGCTTGGGACTTCAGCATGTTCCGAAAAAACATACGACGCATGGTTCGATATCGCGAGCCCTGCCGAGAACAATTGGACCTCTTTGCAACATCGCAAAGCGTTGTTAATCTCTAGCCCAATCTCAGTACCACCTGGGAAGACAAGTACCCGAAATATTGGGGAGTCGCCGGGCAGAAGATATGGTGAAAGGCCTTCCGTCGCCTGCGTTTCTCGGTTCCACATTTCTGGTGAGTGTGCTGTCATTCTCTTGTATGGCCTTGAAAAGTCGCAGACGCTACGCTCTTGTTTGAAATCGGTCGCGGCCTGATCCCTGATGCTATCGCTCAACCCTTGGCGATCCCTTTAGCCGGTTATTTTGAATAGCCAAGGGCACGCATTCCCGCTTCGGCCTCGCGTGCGATGATCAAACGTTCGTACCAGGTAAGGCAATCGCGTTTGGCGGTGCCGCCGACAGAAGCTGAGAGCGCGATGTCCTCCTTAATCTCAATGCCCAACCAGGACTCCAGTTTCCGGAAGTCTACCTTCTTGCCGATCAGATCTTCATATTTTATGGAGAAGCAGGGAAATCCGGATGGGAGCTCAGACCAACTCATTGCGAGGCGATTCCACAAATTCGCGAAACTTGCCGCTGAGTCCATTGGCATATCCGGGTAGCGGAAGTAAACATTCCATCGGGAATCCGCCAAAGATCGGTAGCAGTCATAAGGATGGCGGTAGATGAATACGAACTTTGCATTGGGATATAACCAATGCAACAGGCTCGCCTCGGTTGCTCCTAGTCTAATTTCCTTAAACCCCCAGCGCGAGAAACCGCGCTCGCGAGCCGGTTTGCCCAGCCACTGATCGAATAAACCACGCAGCGCGAAACGGAAATCGTCGACCGAAGGATACAAAGTGGCGATCCACGACGTTGCCAACCCGGGCGAGTTAGTGTCCGGCTGCCTTCCCCATAATTCCAAGAGCACCGGGTTTATCGAACGACTTACCATCTCCGCGATCATAGATACCAACGTCAGTTCACCGAGTGGTTCGCCCCAAAGAAGCAATCGGGAATCCGTAACCAGAATTCGCTGCAACAATGTTGAGCCGGTCCTCGGTCCGGCGGAGAACAGAAAAATCGGCGCTTCTCTCTCCGTCGGCCCGTCAGTCGCGCTTAACCCATGAGTCTGCAATAATGCTATCGATTCCGTCAGCTTACCCACACCCGGAAGAATTGCTTTGTCAATACTGAGCCACCCCGACATCTCGTGGCGAAACCTTCTGGAGGCCCTCGTTAACCCGCCCAACCACGTTTGACGCCCCCACGCCCAAAGGTGTGTTTGTTTATACTTCTGGGTCTTCACAAGCCGCGCGGAATCACTCAGCGCTGGAACGCTCCAGGGTTTAGACAATATCAGCCTCGCTAACTGCCTCGACTGAACTTCGGGAAGCAATAGAAGAATTAAACAAATGGCGGGACATATAACAGGCTTTTTCACTCACAATAGTACCTATCCTATTTGGTCGGATCGACCTCATCGTTTCGCCTAAGGCGCGTTGTAACACGCTGTTGAGAAAAGAGTCGAGACACTACAGTGTAAGTTGAATGTGTTAATGGGTCGATCCCATCCGGCGCGCGAATGAGACTGGACAACAGATAACTCTATTGCATCAGCCGTCGACAAAGAGCGGTCCATAGCGTAAGTGCGCCCTCCTTGATTCGTAATGCCCAGCAACGGGCAACGCACCAACGGGCAGCGAGTGTCCACCCCGACGACGGGATTGAATAGCGTTCGGTCAGCAAGGGATGACGGATGACCTTGGCGCAGACGAAGTCCAAATCGCCTCGCATCAATAACTGTTCCGCAACACCAACACGATCCTTTTTCACCCCGCCGCCTAATGTTTCAGGCGTGCGCCAATCGATCCTCTCTCGGTTTCTGGCAGTTTCGAAGTTTTCATTTTCCAAATCCAGCCGTTCCCTCTCCTGCACGCCGATAAAACGATACATCTGGTTGGCAACGAGCAGCGGATCGGAAACCATATCTTCGTAATAGATCAAAAGGCAATTAGGGCTGGTTTCCGCAAACGCAACGCCTGCCTTGAGGCACTCGTTCATGTACTTGACGGCAGCCATGGTGTCGCAGACAAAACCGGAAGCCCGGACTCCCCGTTGCCGCTGCCGTCGGCCCACCTCCAGCATTGAACTAACTACATCCCGCGGGTCTCGGATAACCAAGATTTTCTTGGCTTCGGGCACGCATTCTTCCAGCCATGCAAAGGCGAGCACATTGGCCGGCGTTTTTTCACTAAAATAGCTGACACCTTCGGCCTGCAGTTTTGGCACTAGCAGAGCAACTAACAAACCGCGGAAGGCATCCACCAGACCCTTTTCATCGAGAATCTTGTCGATCCAGCCTGACCGGATCGACGTACGCATACCTTGAAACAGTTTTACGATGGGTGGAACAAAAGTAAACTCGGCGCCCCCATAAATTTCTGGATGACAATTCAGTATCCTCTGCACCAAAGTCGTCCCCGAGCGCGGACTGCCTCCGACAAAAATCAAACGGCGCAATTGAGAACGCAGAAGTGATGGAGTCGTTTCGCTGGATTCGCTAAATGCACTTGTTTCGATCATAGGCGAGGCTATCTCGAAGTAAGATCCTGCTCGCGCACAACGTGACAACCGTTATCTTCCAGGCGGTCTGTTCGATTTCGCTGGTCACGATTGCCTAACTAACAAAGACTCTTCTTTGAACGAGTGGCACCAAGAGAGTAGTGGGCGAATGACACCCGGTGCGACACTCATGTTCGAACCCCGACAGGTGTTTTCAACTTCGAAGGAGACGACGCTGTCGATGTGAAACAGGACCCATCGCTGGTCCTTGCCGAAGCCCATGTCCACGGAATAACGACCGGCGTTAAGTAAGTGCCCGGGGATTGTACCCGTCACCTGATAAAAACCGCAGCGGGAATCGTTATTCGAAGTAATACGGTGACCGGATTGAAAGATAACGATACCTTCGGAGCTTGTCACCCAAATCGTACAGCCGAGATTGATATTCTTCCGAAAGTTTTCAAAACCAATCTCGATCTGGACACCTGTATCAATTGTTATTTCCCCTCCGCCTTCCGGGGAAATTATTCGTATATAAGAGATACGGACGCTTTCATTACCCGGCGCGGCAGTCGGATCCCTCCATTCTTGAGAGCAAGCACCGCGTGCGGTACCCAACAAATAATTGTCAACAACGTCAGCAGCTGTGCCCGAGGCGGTGACAGTACCGTCGCTCATCCAAACCGCTCTGCTGCACAGGGCCTTGATTGCCGCCATGTTGTGACTCACAAACAAGATGGTCCGACCCTCACGTGAGACCGCCCCCATTTTGCCGAGACATTTTTTCTGAAAAGACGCGTCCCCGACGGCCAGCACTTCATCCACCAATAAAATCTCCGGCTCCAGATGCGCCGCCACGGAAAACGCCAGTTTTAGGTACATGCCGCTTGAATAGTGCTTCACCGGCGTGTTCATAAACTTCTCTATTTCTGCAAACGTCACGATTTCGTCGAATTTTCGTGCGATCTCGCTCTTGCTCATGCCGAGGATGGCGCCGCTCAGGTATATGTTTTCGCTCCCGGTGAGTTCCGAGTGAAACCCCGTTCCGACTTCGAGGAGGCTGCCCACGCGGCCGTTAATCTTCGCCCATCCGGTGGTCGGTTTTGTAATGCGCGAGAGGATCTTCAGGAGTGTAGATTTGCCGGCACCGTTACGGCCGATGAGGCCGACTACTTCGCCGCGGCGGACTTCGAGGGGCGTTTCCTTGAGTGCCCAGATGTGGGACTGATCTCCGTTAAGACGATTGCCGTTCCGATGATTGCCGTTGGACGAAGAGGGCTTGCGCGCAAACATACGCATGGGAGCCGATGCCGAACGCGCCAGCAGGTCGCGCAGAGCGAGATAGCGCTCGCGTTCGCCAATGCGGTAGCGCTTGCCCAGATTCTCAGCTCGGATAACGATCTCACTCATAAGTAAATTTATAGCCGCAGCTATGGACGTCTATGCTTGCTTACGTGCTATACCACATCGGCTATGGTGCCTTCCATCTTCTGGAAGTAAACCACCCCGCCCGCCAAAAGCAGGAGAACCATCGCGGTCGAGACGGCGAGCATCGCATTGGGTGGCCCTCCGGTGCCGGTTAGGGACCAGCGAAAACCCTCAATCACACCGGCCATCGGATTCAGGCCATAGAGCCAACGCCATCGCTCCGGTACTAAGCTGCTAGGGTAGGCAACAGGGGAGGCGAACATCCAGAACTGAATCAAGAATGGCACGACATAGCGAACATCGCGATAAATCGCGTTCAGCGCTGAAAGCCATAGCCCCACGCCCAGCGCGGTGAGGACAGCCAAAAGTAAGAAGAAGGGAAGGAGCAGAATCGCTCGACCCGGCGCGATGCCATAGTAAACCAGCATTCCCAGAAACACAATAAACCCGAAGGCAAAATCCACTAATCCAGATGTAACCGCGGCCATGGGTAAGAGTAGCCGTGGGAAGTAGACCTTGGTGATGACCTTCTGGTTCTCCACCATCGTGTTAGTGGCATTATGGAGTGCGCCTGAGAAATAAATCCAGGGGAGCAAGGCGCTGTAGTAGAAGACGGAGTGAGGCAAGCCGTTTGACGGGATATGAGCTAGTCGGCCAAAGAAAAGACTGAACACGAGCATGGTCAAAAAAGGTTGGAGGATAGCCCAGAGGGCACCGATTGCGGTCTGCTTGTAGCGAACTTTCAGGTCACGCCAAACGAAGAAATACAGCAGTTCCCGATAGTCCCAAAGCTCGCGCAGATTGAGGTCCAGCCAACCCTTGGGAGGGCTGATCCACGTCTCAATCGCTAAGTCGTCCGGCTGCCAAGTTACGTTGGTTACCAAGCTCATCGTCTTTTATTCGAGACTAATATCCAGCTCGTTTTCAATGCGAATCGTGACCCCATGATCTCCGAAATGAGAGTGACGTCCCAGCGCGCGTGCGGCGCGGGCGGAGAATGCGATAGGCCATCCTTGCCAGGATTTCTCCTCTCTCCGCAACTGCACAATTACCTAAATACGTCCTAAGTTCACCCACAAATTCCTGGAAGTCGCCGCCAGCGTTCCACTTCTCTGCGACGGCGTTCGCAAACAATCGGTTTGCGAGACATGAGAGCTCCGGCAGGGCATCGTGCATGCCGCTGGCAATGGACATCTGAACGGTAGCTTTAAACAGGGGGTCCTCTTTCGCTGTATACGCATTGGCACCGTGAATGCGCTGCAAACTAAGACATTCTGAAATATAGAAGCCTGGTGCGAAAGCGGGAGTACAAAACGTAAGATAGTTATCGCTGGTGATTCGAATGTGACTCGGCATCGGGAGCAACTTCTCCAGCAACCCCCGTCTGAATGTGAGACCGGAGGTTGGCGGGGCCCACAAAATTGGTTTTCCGCGCTTGTATTCGCTTCGGAAATCGCAACGCCCATTCGCATATCTAATATCAAAGGGACCGGGAATAGGCCGAGCTAAAGCGTCGACCAACTGCACTGGATGGAAGCACCAACCTATCTCCGCATCTCTGTAAGCGGCAGCGATTTGTTCGACCTTATTCGGTAGGAACAAATCGTCCGCGTCGAGGAAACATATAACCTCACCAGAGCTTCGTGCGAAGCCCGCATTAAAAGCTGACGCTTGCCCTTCATTTGGCTTGAATATGGTTACGATTTCTTTGCCGTAACCCTCGATGACAGCTTTGGAGTCGTCAGTCGAACCATCGTCGACGACGATTACCTCGATGAGGTCATACGTCTGTCGCAAAGCGCTGTCGATGGCTTCGGCGACGAAGCGCCCATAGTTGAAATTGTTAATGACGACGGTTACAAACGGCTTAAACATTCTTGTTCATCCATTCAGAGATTGTGTGCCGGCTACCGCCCGAAAGATGTACTAGGCTGTTAGCCGTGTCTCTATCTCCGACCACCCTAATTTCATCGCGGTTTCGACCGCCGTTGCGTTTTCTGCCGGAATGAAAACATTATTCATACTGCCGGGCGCAGAGAACCTGCGATAGTTCGAGCTTAGTGTGCTTTCGCCGATCGTTACCTCCACTTGAACAATGGGCCTGAACCGGCTAATTGCCTCCTGGGCGCCCTCGAGTACTGCAGCCTCTGCACCTTCCACATCGATCTTTAAATAGTCCAATCGTTTAAGATTTTCCCATCGACAGAGATCGTCGAGTGAAACGGACAAAACAGAAATTGACTTTGCATCGCCCTTAGGGACAAGGCCGAATGAATTCGGCTTGCCCTTATTCAAGTGCAAGCGAGTCTCCCGGGTATCACATCCAATGCAGACATTACGCACGCGAACGTTAGTAAAGCCATTTGCTCGTACATTATTCGTAAGCCGAAGTGCGCTATCAATAAAAGGTTCAATGGCGATAACCAGACCATCATTACCGACTTCCTTGGCGGCTTTCACTGTGAAAAGACCCACGTTCGCTCCGACATCGACAAAGACTTGTCCCGCCCCAAGAAAGTGCTGCAAGCAGAAGAGCTCGGGCTCGAGTGAATCTCCAAAGACATAAACTCCGCGGCCGCCGTAGCCTGACCGGTTGTAAGCTTCTATAATTGCACCATTTTGCAGCCTCGTGCGCAGGAGTGCTGAACGAGGTGTCAGCGCTAAGCGAACTTTTCTTATGAACAATTGCCCTGCTGTCTTATTCATTGTCCCGGTACTGGTTGCTGATGAACCGTAATTGCCGTGCAGATCACATTCCTATCGCACCACTGCACTCAAGGAGAGGTCACCCAGGCACAGTTCTTCGCTGCCTGTGAAAGGTCATGCCCAACGTGACGAAATCACAGTGCCGGCGTGACAACCGTGGGCGTGTAGTCGCCGTGTGCGCGAATTCTACCTTGCAGAGGCTCGAAATAGCGTCTTAGCGACAAGGCAGGAGATTCAAGCACCTTCCACGATGTATAGGCAAACCCAAACGCCAGGGCCATAGAGCATACGGAGACGACTACGTCGTTCACAACCACATTGTGGCTACCAGCTATCAACGATCGAATGTGCCCATCTCGCACGATATCGAATGCCGGCACATGAAGCAAATAAAGGCCGTAGCTGATGCGGCCCGTAAAAGCTAAGAAGCGCGCCCTCGGAAATGTAGGCGAGCTCAGGGAAAGGCACATCCCGGCGCCAAAGAGTAACGATAAGAACCCTGGTAGTGTCCACCCAATGCCTAATGTGGCAGCCGCTACTAGACCGGATAACGCAAAAGCCCCGAGCAACAACGACGCTTTCTGAACCGATTTCGTGTGAAAACCTGGCACTACAACGGCAGCAAGGCTTCCGATCGCCAATCCGTCCAGCCGGCAGAGTGTATTGTGATAGGTGTCGATCGCAAGCCATTGATGGGTGGCAGCAAGCCGAACCCCCAAGGAAAGCAGTAAAGCAACCACCGCGATCTTCGCTATATTCTTAGGCGAACAGAGCAACACAACCAAAGGCCAGACGAGATAAAACTGCTCTTCTACACACAATGACCAAGTGATTTGCAGAGGGCCGAACGTTCCACTCTTCGGAACGACCAAGTTCTGGACAAACAACAGATATGTCTGCCACGGATGACACTGCTCAAAGACGGTTGGTCTTAACTGGGGCTGAACGATTGGAACTATAAGGAAACCGCATGCCAATAAACAAAAATACAAAGGCCAAATGCGAAGTACTCGGCGAGCGTAGAAGTTGACAAAATAGCCCGGGTTATTCTTTGTTCGAAGTAATATACTGGTGATAAGGAAGCCAGAGAGCACAAAGAACAGGTCGACTCCTGCCCAGCCATAGTGAAATACAAACACAGCCTGCAAATGAAGGGACGGTACATTACCCTTCATGTGCGATATCATGACCACGAGGACAGCTATGCCACGTAATACGTCCAGTGGAGGCAAGTAACGAGGAAGGTTCACTTTGTTTGCAGCGTGAGCTGTTTGTCGAACTACGACTCAATACGGTACGCTCAAAAGATTGGTGACTACAGCGTCAGTTTGGAAAACCGCGAGATTCGTGCGCGTAGCAAGTCATCCAACGAACTCTCCCAGGATGACTCCTAACTGAACGATTTATAACGACATCGGAAGTGATCTTTTTGCACAACTGCGCTGACGGAGCCAGCAGCGCAACCAACGGGCAAGATCTATCGGCATGACCGCGTAGATCACGGCGATCATCTTGTCCCGACACAGCGCGACTTGATAGGTAATCCAGTCGCACCAAAGTTCAATCACGCTGGGTGGCCGAGTACTTTCAGGCAATTGGAGAGGATATTTGGGCCATTTACCATCGTAGCATCGCCTCCAGCGGCAGATGTAACGGTTGACTTTAGCTTTCAGAGCGGGCGACAGAAAATCGGCTTCTTTTCTCTGAGCGACGACCCGCTCACTTCGGACCATTGCGTGATGCTGACCCGAGCATATGGCGGACCTATCAGCGCCTTCGAGAGAGGTTATTCGGGATTCGAATGGTAACTCGAGAAACAGACAGATCTGCCGCATGCACTTGGAAGTATTCGACGTGAGATCTTCATAGTTCACTTCGTGCACCGGTCGGCCCCGGCTCTTCAGTACGTCGCAGGCCTGCCTTAGCTTCTCGTTTCCAATTAACGCTCTGGTAGCCATGCCCGCCTTCCTGAAAAACCGTTCGGTAAGAGCCGCTCGCGAAATGCTTTCCATCACCGCATTCATATCTCTCCAAAGAAAGATGAAACGAGCACTCGGAAACTTTTCAGCCATGTGCAGCGGGCAGTCATACCAATGTGGAGTTTTCTCACCCCAAATGGTGGCCTGTTTGCGGCGTGCTACCTCTTGGTAAACAATGCGAGTGGCCTCCCACGCATTGGAGACATTCGCTGGCAGGGAGGCAGTAGCGATCCCGTGTCTTGAAGGGCCCTGGTTCCAGAATTCCCATCTCGCTCGCCAAGCCCCACTCCGAAAGCGTCCCAATAGAAAAAGGTGCAGACGCGGGAGGTCGCCTTCGTATAGGAGGGCAATCTTAGAATGCTGATTAAGAAGGGCGTAAAGCAGGGACGACCCCGAGCGCCAGACGCTTAGAACAAATAGCGGATCCTGCAGTTCCGTGCGAATCGACGAGCCGCTCTTGGGATTTTCGACTACAGTCGTCATAACCTTACACTTAGAGGGTCTGTAAAGCCAAGCTCGCCAATGCGTCTGCCGCGCAGGCTGGGGTAAAGGGCGCTATTTTTTCGAGGGAACGTGCACCTAATCGCTGAGCAAGAGCTTGATCCCAAATAAACCTGGCCATGTAGCCTGCAAGTTGCGGAGCGTCGAAAGGGTCGAAGATGAAACCGTTCTGTCCGTGTGCGATCATTTGCCTGGTTCCCACGTACTTGGAACACAAAACCGCCTTTCCGAAAGCCATAGCCTCCAGTACGGCCACGCCCCAGGTATCTGCTCTACTTGGGGATACAAACACATCGGCACTCCGGTAGTAGGGGCCGAGATTGTGATATGGAACGGCACCTACATGGTGCACAATGCCATCGAGTTCGTGGTCCCTAACGGCAGCCCGCATTTCCTCCTCTTGCTCACCGGTGCCCACCAACAGAACAGAAAACTCCCGAAGCCCCTGACCAACCAACAGCCGAGTTGCGTCAATGAGGTAGCGCCACCCCTTGCGCGGGGTCAGACTGCCCACATACAGAAATACAGGGCGCCTGATGTTGGACAAACAGAACTCACCTGGCACCGAGCAAAGCAAGGACAGATCGGGTACCTGACAGGGATGACACAAGAGCTTGTCTTGGGGCATTCCAATTACGTCCCGCAGATACCTGGTCCCCTCATCAGCATTGCTCACAGCCGCATCAGCAAAATGCGCGATCCACCTGCGGAGCACGGTCTTTATCCTGGAGCGGCTGACTGACTGAGCGGAGCACCCTTCCCAAAAAATGATTACCCGAGAATGTCGGAATAACCTGAAGAGTAAGGCGCAAAAGGTCCAGCCGCTGAAGCCCGAAGAAAATATCACATCCGGACCGAAGGCCGCCAACTTATTAAGGATGGAGAGTGGCGTCCAAATAAACCCCGAGCGGGAATCGGTTTGCCTCTTTTTGAAATCGACAAATCCCAGCCCTGGAAGAATATGAACCTCGAAGGCATTCTCGTAACCTGGCGCAAAGCCAGGCCAAATACACGTAAAAACTGCGGTACAGGGACATCGGGCCACGAATTCTTTGAAAACTGGCTGCCAATAATAGCCACGCGCCAGCGATGGAAAGAGCCACGCCACACGAGTGCCTCTCCCCGTTCGATAGATACCCGTATCCTCGATGCTAGCGAGAGCTGCGTGCGCCATAGATGTCATTCCGGTACTTCTTGTCGGATTGGCTTCTCAAAAACATGCTGATCACGAGAACCGCAAAAAATGTCATGAATCGATTGTCCGGGGCGCCCCCAAAAGTTACTGAGATTATTCCCCACACAAACAAGTGTATGTACAAAGCGGCCGCGGCTGCAGCGTAATATCGCAGTTGTAATGTGGGAGGTCGTAGTAAAACGCACCTGAGATTGACCACGATAAGGACATTCATTACGACTATTGGGATGAACCCTGCCAGACCATTGTTGTACAACACCTCCAAGAAGGAGTTGTGCATATTACCCGCTTCCGCGAACGTGCCTTTAACCTCCTCCGATAGGAATCTTGAGTCGCGATATCCTTTGCCGAGCATGGGGTGCGTCTCAACTACCGGTAAGGTCGCAGACCAGAGATTGGTTCGGCCGGTTAGGGTGGTTGCATTGCCGGACTCGCTATATTTCTCTAGGGTGCTCCCCAGCGGGGTGAATAGAAGGCAGAGTACGAAGATGACACTAAATACGAGGCTTACGGCAATAGCCTGGGCCGGCCTTTTCAGCAATAGGAAGAACATCATGAGCGACACGAAGCTGGCAACTATGCCGCCCTTGGTGCCAGCCAACATCATCACTACCAGAGAATACAATCCGCAGACAAGAAACCAGGGGTTTTTTTTGAGCCAGAGAAAGAGAACACTCAACAGCAAAAGGAGACCGCAAGTACCTGAAAGTCCAATCATCGCTCCCAGCCGCCCGTTCACAAAAATTGGTCCTGGCTGAAGAAACGGTGCGACGAACTGCATCCACACCGTAATCAGGATTCCTAGAAAAAGCGCCACAAAAAGCTTAAACATGCCCGCCTCATCTTCAATTGCTTCTCCAATCGCACCCAGCACCAAAACGATCACACAAAGCTTGAATGCCAACGCTGCCGAGTACATAGGGTTCGTCGAAAGTGGGCACGAGATTACTACGACAATGGCGAAAATGGATACCCACTTTAATGGACCAACAAACAAGCGCCGGAGGTAAGCGGGCCGGAAGCAGCTAATGAGAGTGAGAGCGAACAGGGACAATATCCAGGAAGTAGCCTGGAAGACCGCGCTAGGGTCAACGTGGCCTTTTTCTGCGCTCGCGGTTGTTCGACTGTGAACAAATATTGCTTCCGAGATCATCAAGAACGTCCAAATCACCAAAGCGGAGGATAGGATTGATTCTCTCTCTCCGGCGAGAGCTCTCCCGGATAGGGGCCGCGCCAGACATAGACCGGCGAAAAAGATTGCGCACCAGAGTAGAAATTGAAATAAATCCAACGAAGCCCCGCCCAAGACCACAATCGCGACCAATACAACGAGGCAAAAACCGAAAATGCCACGAAGTAACGGCCCTAGCCTCCGTGCAGTTCCACCCGGATAAGTCAAGATTGTGCTGCTCATATCTGAATCAGATTGGAACAATTAAACGGAAAGATCGAAGTAGCGATACCCTAAACGTTGGCGAGTGATAGCTTAAATATCAACGACCGCTACCTTCGAGGCGGAAGCATTTTCCAGAGCGGGAGCTCCGGAGAGAATGTCCTGATAGAGTCGTTCGCAAAATTCAGCGCGAGCCGACCAAGTGTGCGACTTGGCAAACTTCAAGGCTTGCATCGACATGCCATTCCTGCTCGTTGGAGACAATGAAGCATATTCTTCAATTGCGCCTGCGAGTTTCCGAACCGTTTCCCCGGGACATCCAACCGGGACCTTGAAAGATGCGACCTCCGGCAGCCAATCGTGAGCGCCATGCAAATCCAGAGTGATGACCGGAACACCCATGGCCATAGCCTCAAGCAGCTGCGACCCGAACGAATCGCGCAGGCTGGTGAACAGCAGCGCATCATGCTCTGCGTAGGCCTTTCGCAGTTCCGACGCGGTCATTCGACTGCCTTTCCAAAATACCCTGCGTTGAAGATTGCGTTCTTGAATCATCTGATGAACTGTTCGGGGATCCTTTCCATCGCCTGCAATGGTTAACGTCACATTGTTATTATGAACTTCTCTCAGAGCATCAAGCGCCAGAGGAAGCGCTTTTCGCGTAAGCATTCGTCCTACCCAAAGAAGCCTAAGCGGCCCGCCTCGATTTGCAGAGTTTTGCTCGCAAACATCTCGAGCTTCAAAAGTTCGAGATCCTTCAGCAAAGTGGTCTATTGCAATCGCAGTGTCGCACATCAGGCTCGTGTTCTTGCACCCCAATGTTTGAACGATATTTAGTGTGTCGCGGTTGGCTGCCAAGACGACACTCATTCGTCTTAACCATTGTCTGTGAAAAAATGAAAACCTAAGCGTTTTAGTAACTGACGAGCGCAGCTGCTCCTTGGTTTTCTCTGCGCCAAAATATGACAACATGCTTCCTGGAGCAGTCTGACCTCCGCCCACCGGGCCAAACACCACGGGGATTCCCAATCGCCACAATTGTGTGGGCACATGTAGACTAGCGTAAGTTACGTGATGCGCCAGCTGAAAATCGAACTTGCCCGCAAGCTTCCTGGCTGCCTGCAACGCCGCGACCTGCCAGCACATGTAGTGCAACGACTCGCTTTTCTTAGCCCATTCGTAAGGCACACGCACATAAGTAAAATGAAGATTCTCTATAGGGTTGGACCGTAGACCGGCTTCGATCGGTTCCTGATTGCGTTTTGCAACCAAAACATGGACTTCAATGCCGCGAGCAGCCAAGTGACTCGCCCAGTTCCAACCACATCCTGGCTCACTACCGGCATTCGGTCGACAAGCGTAAGCAGAAAGCAAAAGGCGCACGGGTGATTATCCTATTAAATCGAAGTGCGTAAGGCTGCGATGGCCTTCCAATCAGGGCCACTTCGCTCGCTGCGACTCGTCATACATAGCAGGCCTGCTGTCCCAGACCTTAGCAGGCTGGTGAAAAATTGATTTGCAGTGTGTTTTTCTTTCTATTGCTCATCGTTGATGATGTCGAACGGTTTGCTTTTCGGTGCTTTCGTGGGCTCTGGCTCTAACTCGATGCTGCTGCAGACACACGTCGGCCCCGACTTACGCCACCGGAACTGCGGCGGCCAGGTTTCGCATGCGCACCAGATTGTAGGCGGCGCAGGCCAGGGTAAAGATCCAGCGCACTTTGCTCACCCCGCGATGGC
>JBAVZU010000119.1:0-8215 GCA_049588915.1 Candidatus Sulfotelmatobacter sp. | reverse complement strand
GTTCGACCGTTTTTCCTACCTCTGTTGCATCCAAAAACCCGGCTTGCCGACAGTCGAGGGCGGTTGTCCCCAGCTTTCAGAGCCAGTCCCCTATAATTGTGTCTCATGAAACAGGTTGTCCATGCCGCGTGTCCGCACGATTGTCCCGATGCTTGCGGTGTGTTAATTACGGTGGAGGATGGCCGCGCGACAAAGATTCAGGGCGACCCCAAGCATCCCGTTACGCAGGGGTTTCTGTGTGCCAAAGTGGCGAAGTATCTGGACCGCGTTTATTCGCCGGACAGAGTGCTGTTTCCAGAACTCCGCCCGGGAGAAAAAGAAAACGGGCGGCCGTCGGCCGCCCGTAAGTCAGGTTGAACGTGGTCCGAGTTATTGCGTCTGCGGCGGCGTAGCCACCACCGCGGCCGCCATCACCGGAGTGCTGTTAGTCGGATCCACAAAGAGCAGCCCGCCTGCCACCACTGGAGGCGTTCCGGCGGCCTGCAGGGCGCTCAAACCCGTGGTGTTGATGAAGAGCGTGAAGTTGCCCGTGTCCACAGTCAACGGCGCGCCGCCCAGTGAATAGCCAATCAGGCCATCGTTCTGGAGTTGGAAGCTTCCCGCGTTGCCGCTGGTGATGGTTACGCTGCCCGACGTTAGTTTCCCGTAAACGCCCTGGAAGCGCAGCGAAATCATCTGCGGAGTAAAGACGCTGCTGGAGTAGCTGCCGCCGATGAAAATACGCTGGCCGACTATCACCGAGGTATTGCTGAATATACTGTTGGTGACTAGGTTATTGAAGAAGCACACATCGTACTGCGTCACCGCGCTGACATTGATGGTCTGAATCGTATCAATGTCGCTGACGAGATCGGCGCCGGTTTCGCCCACCCAGAGCGTGATCTGTTGCACCGGTCCTGAGGTCGGGTTCACAGCCAACACCCTGCCGGAGAGGAAAGTTTGCGATGTGGTTATAACTTCCACATTGCTTGCCATCAGGCTGCCATCGGCCTGGAACGCTCCCTGAACTCCGACGAAGGCCGGAGCGGCCAGGTTGTTGATGTTCCATCCGCTGTTGAACGCCGTGCTGCTGTTGACGTCAACCGTCAACTGATGTCCATACGGGCCCTGGATGACGAACGAGTTGCCGGCGGCATTCACTGAGACCAATCCGCCCACGAGATCGGTAACCTGGCCGTCGGAGTCGCTGGCCTTCACCGCCTTGGCGTAAATGGTGGGGTTCACCACACCGGTAATGTTGCCGTTTCCATCAACGGCGACCGACTGACGGATGTCGAAATCCATTCGCAACCCCGCCAGCCCATTGGCACTCACCACCATCGGCGAAGGGAATGTTACGGTAACGCTGGTCTGAGTCGACGAGTTGGTAGTCGGGCTGAACGTGCCGTTAAGCGTAGTCAGCGTGGGAGGAGTCGTGGTCATATCGACGTAGGAAATCACAGGGTTCGACAGCGAGAACGTTGCGCTGTTGTAGGTGTCCGCAGGAACCGAGTTAAATGCCAGAGGCGACCGTAACCCGAGAAGGCGGGCAAAATCCACCGTCGTGGAGCTCGACAATACTTGCGGAGAATTATTGTTTCCGTTCAGAGTTATGGAGTTGATGGTGACGTCAAAGCCGACCACCGAGGCCAGCGGAGCATCTTCCCCGGTGACGAAGACCGACGACGATTGCGCGGACGGGGATGGGGCTGTGGATGATTTCGACGCAGAACTACAGCTCGCTGCCAGCAGGCAGAGTGCAACCAAGAATGTAATTCCTAAGGATCGTTTCATGCAGAACTCCAGATAACAGGTTTTTAATTCTTCGGGGAGCCGCTTTACAGTCATGGAAACACGCATCCTGTCAGGAAGTCGCATGACTTGAGTGCAGGAGACTATGGACCAAACCGCGACTTAAGTTCAGGAATCGCGATTTAATTTCAATGACTTAGATTGATTTCTACGTGCTGGCCCGGCTGGTGGTACAGGGACTTTAGTTTTTCTGAGGGAAGCTCTAAGACAGAACTTATCGAGGGTTGCGTCCCAGCTCAATCAAACTTCGATAGAGCGAACTTCCACCTACGAACAGCGCACCGCTTACTTAATCTCTAGCACTTCTTTTTCTTTGGCCTTGCTCATCTCTTCCATCTTCTTGATCTCATCATCGGTGAGCTTCTGAATTTCATCCAAGGACCGCTTTTCGTCATCCTCTGTAATCTTCTTATCCTTCATTGCTTTCTTAATGGCATCGTTGCCATCGCGGCGAATATTGCGAACGGCGGTGCGATGTTCTTCAAGCACTCGGTTCAGGTGCTTCACCATTTCCTGACGGCGTTCATGGGTGAGAGCCGGCACGGGCACACGAATCAGCTTGCCGTCATTCATAGGATTCAGCCCCAGTTCGGCCGAACGAATCGCCTTCTCGATTGCCCCCACCTGCGATGGATCAAAGGGTTGCACGGTGATCATCTGCGGCTCCGGCGCATGCACCTGGGCGATCTGGTTGAGCGGCATCTGTGAACCGTAATAGTCGACGGTGACGCTGTCCAGCATGTGAACCGAGGCGCGGCCGGTGCGCGTGGCCGCCATCGCCTTGCGGAAATCCTCAACTGCCTTATCCATTCGCGTCTTGAGTTGTACCCGAATTTCCTTAAGAGGCCCGCTATCAGCCATTGGTCAGCTCCATAAATATTAGGAATCAAAACGCTGAATTATAAACCCAAAACAAAAGTTGCCACGATTTGAAGGGATCGCCACGAATCGGGAATTTCGAGAAGATGCTGTGAATCCGCCCAAAGCTGTGGCTAGAGATTCATATGCCTACCCTCGACCCGATCTTCTCTCCGCTCAGCACCCTCCGAATGTTTCCATGCTGATTCAAGTTGAAGACAATGATGGGCAGGTTGTTATCTTTGCACAAGCTGATGGCCGTCGAATCCATCACCTTCAATCCCAACTTCAGAAAGTCCATGTAGCTGATGTCAGCGAATTTCTTGGCATCTTTGAACTTCATCGGGTCGGCATCGTAGATCCCGTCGACCTTTGTGGCCTTGAGAATGGCATCGGCCTTGATCTCCATGGCGCGCAAAGATGCCGCTGTGTCAGTCGAGAAGTAAGGATTACCCGTTCCCCCGGCGAAGATCACGACGCGGCCTTTTTCCAGATGTCGTATCGCGCGGCGCCGGATGAAGGGCTCGGCAACCTGATTCATTTCAATGGCGGTTTGCACTCGAGTGTAGACGTTTTGCTTTTCCAGGGCATCCTGCAAGGCGAGAGCATTGATTACCGTGGCCAGCATGCCCATGTGATCGGCGGATACGCGGTCCATATCTTTGGCTTGGTCGGCCACGCCACGGAAGAAGTTGCCGCCACCGACCACGATCGCCAGCTGGACTCCGATTTTATGTACGTCGGCTAGTTCCGCCGCAACTTCGTGGATGCGCTTTGTATCCACTCCGAAACCCTGGTTGGCGGCGAGGGCTTCGCCGGAAAGTTTAAGCAGAACCCGTTTAAAGGCAGGAGTGGTCATAGTAGCGTCGGCGTTCCGCCGGCAGTGCATTTAACAGCCACAAAAAAGGCGCCCGTCGGGCGCCTTGAATTACTCCGCTTTCTGTTCTGTAGGCTTGGTAATCGCGATGGTTTCCCCCGCATCGCCGACCTTGAAGCGTGCGAAACGCCGCACGCTGATGTTCTCGCCCAGCTTGCCGATCTTCGCCGCGATTAGCTGCGCAATCGAAACGGTCTGGTCCTTGATGAAGGGCTGCTCCAGCAGGCAGACCTCTTCATAGAACTTCTCCATTTTTCCGGCCACCATCTTCTCAGCAATATTCTGCGGCTTGCCGGAAGCGACGGCTTGCGCAAGAAAGATATCCTTCTCACGCGCAAAGTCTGCCGCCGTGACGTCTTCCTTGCGCACATACTTCGGGTCGCTGGCCGCAATGTGCATGGCGATGTCGTGCACCAACTCCTTGAAGTCGTCAGTCCGCGCCACAAAATCGCTCTCGCAGTTCACTTCGAGGAGCACGCCGATTTTGCCGCCGGCGTGAATGTAGCTGGTCACCGCTCCTTCGCTGGTCACGCGAGTTGCCTTCTTGGCGGCGACCGAGACGCCTCTCTTGCGAAGAATCACGACGGCCTGCTCCATGTCGCCTTTGGCCTCGGTGAGGGCTTGTTTGCAATCCATCATGGGAGCTCCAGTTTTTTCCCGGAGATCCTTTACTTGCTGCGCGGAAATGTTCGGGCCCTTTTCGTCATCGGGGTCGGGGGTAGCTGTGGTTACCATGTTCGAATGATTCCTTTTTCCTTCTTATAGAGAACTTTTATATCCCTGAACCCTTGTAACTCTGAAACCTCGCTTCTACAAACTTTGACCCGCGCCGGACGACCCGCGCGGGTCTGATGTCAGTGCCCGGGTTATGCTGAAACTCTCGGCCCTCAGGGCTAAAGCCCGCATCCTTTTGGATCTTTAGCGGTACGGCTAGAGCCGTACCCTTTCAAAACTATTCAACTCGAAGAATCCGTTTCGACTAATCCGAAATGGCAAGGGCAATCGATTATCGATCAACACGGTTCTAAACCGTCTGGCTCTCCACCTTCGGCACGTCGTCTTCCTCGGCCACCACCGGCTTCTTATGCGTTCCCGGACCCAGAACTTCTTCCATACTGATGTCTTCGCCGATGTCCGCCAAGTCAGAGGCGGCTGCGGCTTCCTGCTCACGACTTTCGAGCGCGGTCGCGGCATCTTCCGCCAGCTGCGCGTCGCGAGCCTGCGCCTGTTCCGTTGCAGCCGTCATGTCGGCGATTTGCTTATCGCTCATCAGCTGCGCGCCTTCGGCAATGGACTCCGAAATCTTTGAGGTAAACAAGCGGATCGCCCGCAATGCGTCGTCGTTGCCGGGAATCACGTAATCCACTTCGCTGGGGTCGCAGTTGGTATCGACCACCGCAACCACGGGAATACCCAGCTTACGGGCTTCGCGCACCGCAATCTGTTCTTTATTCGAGTCGATCACGAACACCGCATCCGGCAACCGGCTCATATTTTTGATGCCAGCTAGATTGGCCTGCAAGTGCTTGCGCTCGCGTTCTAGCTTAATGACTTCTTTCTTCGGCAACAGCTCGTAGCGGCCATCCGTGGCCATCTCGTCGAGCTCTTTCAGCCGCTTTACTGACTTCTGCACCGTGACCCAGTTCGTAAGCAGTCCGCCGAGCCAGCGCTGGTTGATGTAAAAGCCGCCGCACTTGGTAGCCTCTTCGGCAATCGCATCCTGCGCCTGGCGCTTGGTTCCCACGAACAGCACAATCTTCCCATCGGCCGCCAGTTCCTGCACGAACTTCGATGCCTCTTTGAACATCTTCAGCGTCTTCTGCAAATCGATGATGTAAATTCCATTGCGCTCTCCGAAGATGTATTCCTTCATCTTGGGATTCCAGCGCTTCGTCTGATGCCCGAAGTGAACACCTGCTTCGAGCAACTCCTTCATGGTGATGGTAGCCAATGAACCTCCTTATTTAGTTTGCATCCTTTGCGTAAGTTCCGCGCCGGATTGCCATTCCCTGCCCCGCACAGCGAGGCACAGGAAGAATTGAACACCTGAAAAACAGTTATAAGCTTCTAGCCAAATCCTAGAATCCAAACCTTGTCATTCCGAGCGAAGCGAGGAATCTCGGTCTCCTCGGACCCGCCACGTCATTATCGCTTGCTAAACTGGAAGCGCTTGCGTGCGCCCTTCTGGCCGTATTTCTTCCGTTCCTTGCCGCGGGGGTCACGGGTTACCATGCCTTCCGTCTTCAGCTTGCCGCGCAGTTCCGAGTTGAACTGCATCAAGGCGCGGGCGATGCCAAGCTTCACCGCATCCGCCTGACCGCGGACGCCGCCACCCAGCACGCTAGCGACGATACTGAACGAAGCCGCAGTCTCGGTGGACGCCAGCGGTGCCTTCGCCGCCGAGCGCTGCGCAGGCGTTACGAAATACTCCTCAAACTCGCGGCCGTTTACTTTGAACTCGCCGCCGCCTGGACGCAGGTAAACACGTGCCACCGCTCGCTTTCGCCGTCCCGTTCCGTAATACTGAACCAATTCTGCCATTTAGCTTCCAGCTCCTGATCTCTTGGTCATCCTGATTTTATTGTCATCCTGAGCGCATCCGCTTTTCAGGCGAAGCGAAGGATCTGAATTTTATCCGCCGCCGCGCGAGCCCAGCCTACGCTCTCACTTCCAACTTCAACTCTTGCGGCTTCTGCGCGCTGTGCGGATGCTTGTCACCCTTATAGACATTCAGTTTCGACAGCATGTGATCCGCCAACTTATTTTTCGGCAGCATACGGCGCACGGCATCTTCAATAATTCTTTCCGGCTTGCGCGCCAAACGCTTGCGGTAATCTTCCGTGCGCAGGCCGCCAGGATAACCTGTGTAGTGGTGATACTGCTTCTGCTCCGACTTCATGCCGCTGGTTCTAATCTTTTCGGCATTAACCACAACCACGTGATCACCGGTATCGAGAAAGGGCGTGTACTGCGGATTTTCTTTGCCCATGAGGATGCGAGCCACCTGCGAGGCCAAACGCCCGAGCGTCTGCCCATCCGCATCCACGACGTACCACTTGCGCACAATTTCCCCCGGTTTGGGGAAATAGGTTGACATCGGAATCTCCCAGAATGAAAAAATGCAAAAGAAGACCGCTCGTTGATTCCCCGGCGAGGACGCCAGACCATCAGGCGGGCAACCGCGAGACTTCCCAAAGCTTTAAAGATACCGTAGGCTGCGGGAAAATGTCAACGGCGAGGTGATAACCCTTGGACGCTTTCGACTCGGCGTTGCTACTCATACGCCAGCGCGTCGATCGGATCCTTTTGCGCAGCCTTATAAGCCGGATAGATCGCACCGCCGGCTGCTCCCACGATGGCAATAATCGTCGCCCGGAAGGTCCAAATGCCGCTCTGATCGATGTGCACCAAAGGCCAGTGCCGTTGAATTCCCATTCGCGCCAGCAGACTGATGACCACTCCGACCGCGATTCCTGCAAGCGCCAGCACCACGGTCTCCCGCAAAATCACATTGATAATGTAAAGCTTCGATGCTCCCAGGGACTTCAAAATGCCAATCTCCCGCGTGCGTTCCATTACCGCCGTGTACATGGACTGAAAAATCACCAGAAAACCGATGACCAGGCTTACTCCAATGACGACCGCGATGAATGGCCGGAATCCGGGCAAATTGCTGGGCGTCATCATGCTGAGATACTCCGCGGTAGATTCGACGACGTATTTCTCCATCCCCGGGTGAAGCTTCACTTCCTGCACGACAGCGTCGGTGTTGGCGGGATTGTCCACCTTCACATAGAAGACCGAAGCTTTATCTTTCGCCCCCATTAAATCCTGCAGGGTGGAGATAGGAACAAACTTCCGCGCCGCCCGTCCGTTCTCGACGATCCCGGAAATCGTGAAATTGTGGTTCAGAATATCCATCGTGTCGCCAACCTTCACGTGCCTTTGGCGTGCGATGTAATCATCTACTAGCGCGTCATCGGGGCCGCGAAACGGGCCGCCTGCCACGAACTGGAAGGGACCGCCTAAAGCCTCGAAGCTGGTCAGGTCAATGCCATCGATCACTTCCAGACCGCCACCGGTTGAAATCTGCCAGATGACAGGGCTTACCACCTTCACGTGCGGCATGGAGCGTAGTACATCGGCAACCTTTACAGAGACTGGCGCACCGCTGATGCCGGCGAGAAACGACGAGCCCGGTGGCTGCACAATCAAATCGGCGCCGATGCCTGCGGTACGGTTCTTGGCATCGTTCATGAGCCCGTAGCTGAGCCCCACGATCAGCAGGATGAGCGTGACTTCCAGCGCGATAGCAACAATGCTGATCAGCGACCGAATCGGCCGATGCACGAGGTTGGCTACAACCATCTTATTCATCATGCTTGCTCATCACAAAAGGTCAACAAAGAACGAATTCACATCCAAAATCCAATCCGCAACTGCTTATTTCTGAGCAGACGGCGGCACGACCGCGCTCGACTGCGGCTGTGGTTTGTCCAGATGGACCACTTCTGCTCCCGGCGGCTGCGCCAGGGCGAACTGATCATCCCGCAGTGGCTTATTGATCTCCAGCTTCAGCATCGTCAGCGTAATGTCGTATTCCTCCTGAGGCCGGAAAATCTCGATACGCGAAGGAAAATTGATGCCGCTGTAATCTTTGTAGTCTCCGTAACGGGCATCGGTTACAAG
>JBAVZU010000118.1:0-14554 GCA_049588915.1 Candidatus Sulfotelmatobacter sp. | reverse complement strand
CGTTACTTTATCCTTGCCGGCGTTAATGAGAGTAACGGTCTGCGTGTGGATCTGATCCACGGTAACATCGCCATACTTCAGGTGATTGGGAAAGATCATCAGATCGCTCGTGGCTGCGCGTAGGTTTAGGGGCAAGCTGATTGCCAAGACTAGCGCGAACATCGCAACGACTGTAAAAGAGCGGCAGTGTAGTTTCGATTGGGGGAGTTTCATGGACAGAAATTTATAGAGAATCGCCAGGTCAGGGTAGGTCTGAGAGGGACATCCTGTAAGTACACGCTAAAGCCGTGTAGGCCACCTGAGTTTTGGTGGGATGAGATCAAGGGTGTTTTTAGTGTGTTTTCATAGACTTACTGGAGCCGCATAGTTTACTGGGCTCGTCGTTCGGGGTCTGCGCGTCCAACTGCTTCAAGGTTCTGGCCACGATTTCCTCAGGGGATCCGGTTGCAGGCACCGACAGAAGCACTCCGAGGTCCTGATAAAACTGGATCAGAGGTGCAGTGCTTAGCTCATACGCATGCAAGCGCACAGTGATAGACTCCGGCCGGTCGTCCTCGCGCTGATAGAGGCGCCCGCCGCAGCGATCACAAACGTCATCGACCTTCGGCGGTCTCTCCGTGACGTGGAAGACTGACTTGCAGGATGCGCATGTGCGCCTGCCGCTCAGACGCTTCACGATCTCACCTACCGGAAGTTCGTAATTCACAACCGCGCTCAATGAAAGCTGCTTCTCCGCCAACAGTTCCTGCAGTAACCCCGCCTGGGCCAGCGTGCGCGGAAAACCGTCCAGGATGAAGCCCCCGCAGTGGAGAAGGCAAGAACTACGCTCTCGAACCATCTCCCATACGGTCGTATCCGGCACCAGTTCGCCCCGACTCATATAGGCGAGGGCCGCCTTCATCGCAGGGGATTGATCGCATTCGCTTTGCTTTCCGGCAGCTCTAAAAACATCACCGGTTGACAGATGACAAGCGCCCAAATGCTCAGTAAGGAGTTCGGCCTGGGTTCCTTTGCCAACGCCCGGCGCGCCCAGCAAAATCAGTCGCCAGGGTTTGTTGAGCTTTGAAACCGCTGCGCACTCCGCCGAACGTCCCTCTAGCCACGCGGCACGGTCACTCTTGATGAATGTTTTCATGCCTTTGAATCTACGCGAGGGCGCTTGTCTTGCAGTGATGGCAGTCACATTATTCAACAAAAAGCCGTCGGCCCGAGCTTCAGCAGGCTCTATCCTTACCGTTCCGGATTTTCAGCTTGCCCCCGGTTGGCCGGTGTTTTCTTCGGTCGCGTCGGCCTCGGTTGGTCGGTCGCCATCCTGCTAGCTAATTGTTTGACTTATTGGTGGGAGATCTCTTATTAAGCTCGGCTAACAACAGTTTTGCAGATGGCGGCGGCGGTACTGCGCCCTTGAATACGATATCTTGCGCCCTTAGTTCTTTGCCATATAAGTTTTGGTTGGCATCATTGTCGGGGCGAAGGGTCGAGCCCGCAAGAGAAATTCCGGCAAATAGTCCGCGTGCGCGAGAATAGGAAAGGATCTCGGCTCGTAGCGTTACGTCTGTTTCAGCAGACGCGTTCCGCCCCACCGGGCCTGCCGCCGCTGAGACGTCACCCCCTAGCTTCACCTTACTTGAGAGAATGCTCTTAGCTGAGCGCGGACTCATCAACAGGAGGACGAAGTCGGTCGCCTGCCCGCCTAACTGCAAGCCGAAGCTGCCACCCTCGAGCGCCATCATAGTCGGAGCACTCCAGCGCCCTTTGAAATCCTCGCCGCGGCGGCAGGTCATAACACCTCGGCCGTAACTTCCGCCAATTCCGATGGCAAATTTGAGGACGGAAGGCAAAACGACGACGCAATCCGCCTTATCGATTACACTCTGCGGAATGTCATCGGGAATGTTTAAGATCTCCTGCATGACCGTTCCAGCATTTTCAACGCGTTCTTGTTCCTTCTTCTGTGCGAAGGCGGGCAAAGTAATCAACGCAAGCAGACCAACTGCAAACCAAACTCTCTTCATATCTTGCTCCTCAAAAAAATGATTGACCATTTCGCAAGATGGAATTCGACTCCCTTAGATTCACGTTGTCAACTGGCCGGCTGATAATGTACACGTCGCTGCATCGGAGGAGTTCGCAGGTCTCAGAGCACTTGAGCTTCGAGTCCGATGACCATCTACGAAGGGATAGGAAATAAGAATTTGGAGGCGCGGGTCGGAATCGAACCGACGCATAAAGGTTTTGCAGACCTCTCCCTTACCACTTGGGTACCGCGCCCCTGCTGAATACGTTAGCGTTCCGACTGAAAAAAGTCCATCTGCGGGAAAAGATCTTGTTTCAAAAATATGGAGCGGGAGACGGGGGTCGAACCCGCGACATCGACCTTGGCAAGGTCGCGCTCTACCACTGAGCTACTCCCGCTCATACTTCTCTGGTTGATGACTCTGATTATAAACAAGCGACCAGTCTGCGGCAACGCTGTCTTGGAGCTGGCAAAGCGGCTTCGACATCACGATAAAGTGGCGCTCGTCCGCTCAAGGAACGAGTGCGATGGGACACACTCGATGCACTTCAGTGAGGTGTCCATTGCGGATCATCTTCCGGCCTTACGACGTGGCCGTCGCGCATGTGGATGATGCGGTCTCCATAGGCCGCGGCCGCTGGATTATGAGTGATCATCAGCACGGTCTGGCCTAATTCCTGATTCGACTGCCGCAACATGTTCAAGACCACGTTCGAGTTCTCCGTGTCCAGGTTGCCGGTGGGTTCGTCCGCCAACACGACCGCCGGCTTGTTAACCAGGGCGCGAGCCAGCGCGACGCGCTGCTGCTCGCCACCGGAAAGTTCCGAGGGACGATGGTTGAGGCGCTTCGAGATGCCTAATAGATCGCAAATGCGCTGGAAGAATGCCGGATCGCGGTCGCCATTGCCGGAGATTTCCTGCGCGATCGCGATGTTGGAACGAGCGTCGAGCGTGGGGAGCAAGTTGAATTTCTGGAATACGAAGCCGATCTTGCGCTTGCGCATGCGAGTGCGTTCAGCGTCGGAGAGCGCCGAAAAGTCGTCGCCGTCCAGGATGACTTTTCCGGAATCGGCCCGGGTGAGGCCGCCTAGTAGGTAGAACAGAGTAGATTTGCCGCTGCCAGAGGGGCCGACGACAGTTACGAATTCGCCTCGTTGCACACTGAAGGAAACGCCGCGAAGCGCGGGCACATCGATCTTTCCTACGCGATAAGTTTTTTGTAAATCAATCGCTTCGATAAATGCGCTCATGCCAGCCATGATCTTCTACGTGTGATCTTTCATGCATGATCTTACATGACGGATCACATGGCATGATTTCGAAGTGGCCTTAAGCAGCGCGAGACTATATCGAAACTCGACCAAACAACCAGGACTCTCAGGCAACCTCGGCTTGCCGTGGCAGCGGGGTGGAGCGGTGCTTCAAGGTCTTGGGGCCGCGCTTTCGCACCAGAAGCAAGCGGATGCGCTCGAGCAAGTCAGCCGGCGCATACATTCCTCTCGCAAGGAAAACATCCGCCTGTGAATTGTGGTCGTACACGCGAACCTTGCTCGAAATGAGGATGGCCGGAACTTGGGGTGACAGGCTCTTGATCGCTGCAATCAACTGCGGGCCATCCATCCCCGGCATCGCCATATCAGTTACCACAAGATCGATTCCGCCTTCTTTAAAGCGCTCCAGGGCCTCTTCGCCGCGGGAAAAACTGGCGACCCGATAGCCTCGGGTTTCGAGCATTATTTTGCGATACGAAAGAGACTGTTCGTTGTCGTCAACACTCAGGATCATGCGCTTGGGTTTCATTCACCGCCTGTAACCGAGAACGCCGGTTTTGAACCGGAGCTGACGGAGATTTCTCTGTTCGTGAAGGATAAACGAGCGAACTGATGCTAATGGGAAATTACGCGCACTGTAAAGTATCGTGGAAGCAAATGGCATAGTCAGGCCATTGATCTTTTTAGTGCTCTGTGAAATTTGTGATTCTTCAATGATTGCGAGTTCTCGATCAGAGGAAAAGTTCGCCCCGCATGATTTCAACCGAGTGACCGCCGATGCGTACGTTTACTACACGGTTATCGCGCTTCGAGGCTCTCCCGAAGATCCGGCTGGGTCGCTTCATTTCTATTCCTTGTTCAATCAGGACGCGTTCTTCCGGCTTGGCTACGCCATGTGCCACCATCCAGGCCGTGGAACAGCCGGCCGCTGAACCGGTCGCGGGGTCCTCGCCGTTGTAAAAAAGCATTCGAGCGTGCAGCCGCGCGTCTCGATCTACGGTCTCCCGACAAACAAAATAGAAAAACTTGCCAGTGGTTTTCTCCAGATATTCTGCCGCACGACGGAGGTCGATCTGCAAATTCTGGATGACAGCCAGCGACTTGAGCGGCGTGACCACGAACGGAACCCCAGTCGAAACCGTTTCGATTGGCAATGAATCATCGAAATCTTGCACGCGCAATCCCGTGGCTCGAGCCACGGCTACGCGATCGTGTTGCGTCACGAACGTGGGGTCGACCTGCGTCATCTCGCCGAACGCAGGCTTCCCGGCATTCTCCTCGAAGTGCACGGGCACTCTTCCCGCGTTTAATTCCAGCACCACTTCGTCCGCCTTCGTTTGGTCACGCAGAGCAAACGCGGTGCCGAGTGTGGGATGGCCCGCGAAAGGCAACTCTTCCTGAACCGTGAAAATGCGTACACGAATCCCACGTTCGCGTTCGATGGCGGCATCGCGTGGCAGAATGAACGTGGTTTCCGAGAGGTTCATTTCCTTGGCGATCGATTGCATTTCGGCATCCGTTAAGCCGCGGCCATCGAAGAATACTGCCAGTGAGTTTCCCTGGAGCGGGAGAACGGAGAAAACATCCCATTGCGCCATACGCAGTTGTCGAGCAGTGAAAGTCACGAAAGAACCTCCGAAGGGGAAACCTGATCTCGGAAAACCCGCAAGAACGCGCCACAACCTCAGATGCATGCGTTTGTCTTGCGATGCAAAAACTCGCAGATGTTTACCCCGCAGCTTGGTCGAAGGAATTCCGTGAGACGGGGCACTTCGTGCAACTTTGTGTCCTTCGTGGTTGACGAATTCAGATTTCACCACCGCGTAGCCTCGGTTGACAGCGGGAAGTCGGCGATTCTATTCTTGCTGTATGTTTTATCCCTCCTATTTCGACGTCGCCTGTTGTTGCATGTTCCGGCCGTCGTGTGGGTAGGAATTCTGAGAGCTTTTTTCCCAACCCACCCGATGAAGCGGGTGGGTTTCCTTTTTCATCGAACTATTTAGGTGAGTTCAGCAGGGCTGGTCCTTATAAGGCGGAAGGAAAATAAAATTCGCGAGAAGAGAACGAGGAGAAAGAAAAATGAGTACAGAAACATTAACTGAAATCAACAGCGTTCCACGCATCAACGACACTGCACCCGACTTCACCGCGGAAACCACGCAGGGCACGATCCATTTCCATCAATGGATCGGCGACGGATGGGCGATTTTGTTTTCACATCCGAAAGACTTCACGCCGGTGTGCACGACCGAACTGGGGTATATGGCACGGCTGCAGCCTGAGTTCGCCAAGCGCAACACAAAAATCATCGGTCTGAGCGTTGATCCCGTCAGCAGCCATGGCAAGTGGGCGACCGACATTGAAGAGACTCAGGGTGCGAAGGTGAACTATCCGATGATTGGCGACCCTGAGCTCAAAATTGCGAAGCTTTATGGCATGTTGCCGGCTTCTAGTGGGAACACTTCGGAAGGACGCACCGCGGCGGACAATGCTACCGTACGCACCGTGTTCGTAGTCGGCCCCGATAAGAAGATCAAACTCCAGCTCAGCTACCCGATGAGCACCGGCCGAAACTTCGACGAAATCCTGCGGGTCATTGATTCAATGCAGCTCACGGCGAAACATAAGGTGGCCACGCCGGTGAACTGGAAGCAGGGAGACGAGGTAATCATTCTGCCTTCGGTGTCGAATGAGGAGGCACAGCAAAAATATCCAGGCGGCTGGAAGGCCCCCAAGCCATATCTGAGGATCGTGCCTCAGCCCAAGTAGTAATCAGCCCCACCGCCGAAAACCCGCTGTGGGCGCGGGATATGGAAGCGCATGCGGTCCGGTGATCGTCCCGGTCTTCAAAACCGGCGGGCGGCAGGTCTTCCTGTCACCGGTGGGTTCGACTCCCACTCGCTTCCGCCATTTTAACCACTTGAAGACTGTTTGCTACCGTGGGACTGCGGGGTTGCCGGGTACATTTTGAGGAATTTCGCAATGTGGCCAGTGAGATTGGAATGGCTTGTACACGAAGCCTCTCAAGTCTTACCTCCCGCTGCGTGATCGCCCAGCATTCATAGTCTGCCATATCCGTCCTCGTCACCCGATTAAAGCAGCTTTCTGCACTAATCTCGCGTCCCGAGTTGGACGACCGGAGTAACCTAGATCCGTCAGCGATGACATAAGAAGATTTCGTGAACTGTAAATTGCGGGGCTACTCACGAAGTTTTCGATTGAACGTCTCCTGTTTCCGGAGAATCGGCAATGCCGCTAGCTGTGATGTTTTTTCATCCAAGATTCGCGTCCGCGTCAACCTCCGTAAATATTTGCTCGTTAACATTGTCGGTCTTTCGCCTTGAATTCAGAACATGAACGTGGACAGCCTGCCCGTGAACGTTGTTTTCTGCCTGAGGCCGGTTCGATGAAAGTCAACTCGAAAACGTTCCGTCTAATCACCACTAAGCCAAACCTGCTCACTGTCCGCTTCTGCCTCGCCGCATTGTTCGTCTTGGCGAGTATGCTCCAATTACCGGCTCAGAACGTTGTACTAACCGGCTCCCTCAGTGGGCGGGTTACCGACCTCAGCGGAGCGATGGTGCCGGGCGCGTCGGTCGTCCTGCAGAGCCTCGCCACCGGCGTGCAACAATCCGCCGAGACTAACCTTGACGGACTCTACCGCTTTCCGATCGTCATGCCGGGCGCCTATTCGATCACCGTAAGTCTCAAGCGCTTTCGCGATGTCCAGGTCTTGGTGCGAGTGCTGGTAGGAAACACCACGTCGCAGGATATCAGGCTGCAGGTTGGAACCAGCACCGACACGGTAAAAGTAATAGGCGAAACACCGCTGCTGCGGCCGGAGGATTCCTCCGCCAGCACCGTGATCGAGCGGTCTCTTATTCAAGACTTGCCGCTTAACGGACGAAAATACACCAACTTCATGTTGCTCACCCCCAACACCAGCTACGACGGCGACACCGGACTGGTCAGCATAGCCGGACAACAGGGCGGCGAGGATTCCGGTTACGCCAACGGAAATGGTTCCACTTACTTCAGCGTCGATGGCTCGAACGCCACCAACAACTATTTCGCCGACATCGTGGGCCGTAATCGCATCCCTTATTTGTTTGGCGAAGATTCGATTCAGGAGTTTCAGGTCACGGTCAGCCCCTACACCGCAATCTACGGCGGCGGGGCTGGTTTCGTGAACGCCATCACCCGCTCGGGCGGCAACGCCTTCCACGGCAGTGCGTTCTACTACAACCGGAACTCCGCGTTTGAGGCCAACGACGCCCTCGACAAAGCGGCAGGCAATCCGAAGCCGCAAGATGATTTGCAGCAATTCGGCGCCGCTGTCGGCGGCCCGATCGTACGCAACCGTCTATGGTTCTCCGCCGATTACGAGCAGCAACTGCACAACAATCCGATCGCGGTCATCAACCCGGCGTTGTCAACGAATCCTTCGAATCTCTCCTCATTCCTGAACACCAACTTCCAAGTTCCCTTCGGAACCACGCTCCCGCTTCCCAATGGACCCGTGCCCATCCCCAACTACGACTCTGCCCCAGAGTTCAACGATAACGTCTATCTCCAGCAGGTTTCGAATACCATTTACGCGCTGGACTCCAACCTTGGAATCAAAGGCCGAAAGGGCAACGATTGGGTGATTACGCCTCGGCTCGATTATCAGCCCACCAACCGCGACAGCCTCTTTCTTACGCTCAATATCAACCGCTTCAACTCCCCCGGAGGCGTCATCCTTGACCCGACGGTCGGCAACTACGGGACGCAAACCCTCGCCAACGCTTATGTCCGTACCTACCAGGCCACGCTGGGATGGACGCACACGTTCTCTCCCACCCTGTTGAACGAGTTTCATGGCGGCACGTCGCAGGATAACGAAATCGCGACCCCCACCGGTTTGGCGCCGAATACGCCGATCGTGGTTCTTGATAACCCCGCCGCCTTCATCCTGGGCAACGCTCCATTCTCGATCGGAAGAGTCTTTGAAAGACAGTACTCTTTCTCCGACCGACTCGATTACGTGAGCGGCAAACATACCTTGCAATTCGGCTTCGATTTTAACCGCACCTGGGATGCAGACACCGATGATGGCGGCGCAGATCCGAACGAGGCGATCGACTTCGGGTCGCCGCTCGGTCTCTACGAATTTCCGAATCTGGAAGCGTTTGCACTCGGAGAGTACAGCAATTTCAGTCAGGCTGTGGGAAATCCGACCTTTTCTTTTGCCGTGCCTTACTACGGGTTCTATGTGCAGGACACTTTCCGCGCACTGCCGAAGTTGACGCTCGAAATGGGCCTGCGCGAGGACTTCCAGGTCTATCCGCAGCCGGCAGAAAATACGCTGTTTCCGCTCACCGGGCAATATCCGAACCAATTTAAACGCCTCGCCCCGCGCCTCGGATTTGCCTGGCAGCCCGCATCGAAGACCGTGATTCGGGGAGGCTTCGGCATGTTCTATACCAACATGAACGGGCTGAACTACCGCAACGCTGTGATCTCCAACGGCCTGGCATCGCAGCAGGTGGAAGCTAGCTCCAGTTACACCGCAGGTGCGCCGAACAATCCTTCCTCCACTTATCCGGTGTTTCCAAAAGTTCTCCAGCCCACGGACCCTCTGTTCGCCGCGGCTACCGACGTTTCTCTGGTTTCTCCGCAGTTCCGCGCGCCTTATATCGAGCAGGCAAGCTTGCAGATTGAGCGCGAGATTTTCGACAACACCACTCTAACCCTCGGCACCATGTGGAATCACGGTGTGCACATAATTTCCGGTACTGCCTACGACGCGAACCTGCAGCCGTTGACGGGCACGACGAGGTACACCGTCTGTCCTCCCGGCGCGCTTGGGCCGTCCTCCTGCACCGGCCCGGTGATCACCCTGCCGACTATGGACAATGGTCTGCTCACGCTTGCAGACAGCCGCATCACTACCCAACTCGGCCAGATCCAGGAACTCGTCAGCCCGGCGCAAAACTATTACAACTCTTTATTCGTGCAGGTGCAGCACCGCCTGTCGCAAGGTTTTTCGCTGCAATTTGGCTACACCTATGCGAAGAGCATCATGCTCGATGGCATGGATTTCAACAATCAGTTTGACTTCAGCAATACCCATGCCCCCTCGTTGTTAGATCAGCGTCACCGCATTACCTTCGCGGGAGTCTATCGCCCCCGTCTCAAACAACTAACCACGTCCGACATGGGGCGCAAATTCCTCTCCGGCTGGACCCTAAGCAGCGTCATGGAGTTCTCTTCCGGCCGTCCCTACGCCGGTTTGTTAGCTACCGCCTGCACCACCACCACTGCAATCCTTCCAGGGACGTCGTTCGCCAACTACCCTTGCATCGGCGCCGATGACAACCTGAACGACACCGCCTACAACCAGGACACTGCGGCCACTGCCGGTGGTGTCAACGGCGCTGGCCCCACACCCGGCATCGGCTTGAATTCTTTCTATGGGCCATGGCTGGAGAGGATCGACGTGGGCTTGGCCCGCAGTTTCGAAATCCGCGAAGGCAAGCAACTGCAATTCCAGGTACAAGCCTTCAATCTGTTCAACCACGCCAACTACTACGTCCAAAATGGAGATGGAATCAACCAAATTCAATACAACCCCATCGGCGCCAACTGCGGTGACGGCATGTCCACGAACCAGCAATGTTATCTAGTGCCCAACTCCGGCCCAGGCAACTTCGGAAGCTTCCAGGAAATCAGCCCCGACGGCCTTCCCCGCGCCCTGCTGTTTTCCGCAAGATTCACGTTCTAGAATGCTTCGTCATGAGAATTCTGGTCATCGAAGATGAAGCCAAGACCGCCAAGTTCCTGAAGAAGGGACTTGGGGAGGCGGGTTTCATCGTCGATGTCGCCGGAGATGGATTGGATGGGTTGCGATGCCGTACACGAGCGGGTGCGAGGCTTCGAACTGGGCGCGGACGACTATCTGGTAAAACCGTTTGCCTTTTCCGAATTGCTGGCACGGGTGCGATCACTGCTGCGCCGTGGGCCTGCGCGCGCGCCAGAGACGCTTCGCTTGGCCGACCTTGAAATCGATTTATTGCGCCACCGTGCCACCCGCGCCGGTCAGCGGTTGGATCTGACTTCCAAAGAGTTCCTTCTTTTGTCCCTGCTGGCGCGCCGCTCGGGCGAGGTGCTATCGCGAACTCTGATCGCCGAAGCGATCTGGGACATGAACTTCGACAGCGATACCAATGGCGAGAATTAAGTCGAGTATCCTACAAGCAAGAATGTGACCTCGCGGACGTTTGCTCGTCGAACTCTATCATGGTTTCAGAGGGTCTACTTCGTGCTCTCAGCCTCCAGTTTGTCGTGGTCATAGTATTCGTAAGCAGACATCGGCTTCTCCCCGCCCTTTCTCCAGATGCGGGAATCCTGGGGCAGCTTGTTGAGAGCACGCGCCATTTCGCGGATGTGCGCAGCCACGGTGCCGCAACACGCGCCAATGTAGTTGATGCCCAGATCGCGAGCTTGCACCGCATAATCCGCCATTTCCTTACGGGTCAGCTGCAGTGGGTCTAACGCGTAGGGAAACTCAGGCAAGCTGGTGAAGTCGGGCTTATCTTTCGGAGTGCGGTAGGCGACAGGCTGACAGGCCAGATATCCCGAAACGGCCTGACGCATCTGTTCCATCGGGCCCAGTGTGTGCTCGGGTGGGCGCAGGCAATTCATGCCGACAATATCGGCTCCCGCATCAAACAGAGCCTTGGCCGCATCGGTCGCGCTCTTGCCTTCGGCTGTTTCATCTTTGTTCTCGAAGCAAATCGTAACCATTGCGGGCAAACCGGTTTTCTTGGCGCGCTCTACGGCAATTAGCGCCTCTCCCAGCCAGGAAAAAGTTTCGCCGATGATGAAATCGACTCCTTCATCCACTTGCACGGCAAGCTGTTCGTCAAAAGTCTTGCGGACGCGATCGGCCGCAGCGGAACTTTCTGGTTCGTACATCCAGGTCAGGCTCAGATTTCCAGCCACCAGGCATTGATCTCCCGCAACCTCGCGCGCGACGCGCACGGCGGTACGATTCAAGTCTTCGAGCCGGTTCTCCAGACCAACGGTGGCCAATTTATCGCGACTGGCATAGAAGGTGAGCGCCTGCAGTACTTCGGCGCCCGCCTCTCGAAATTCCACATGCAGCTCGCGCAACGCGTTAGGATACGTAAGCACTACTTCCGGCGTGAACGGACCCGCGCGCACCCATCCGCGTTTTTCGAGTTCGAGCAGATACCCGCCATCACCCAACACAGGGCCATCTTTCAATCGTTCGAGAATGCCCTTCTTTTTTGTGTTCGTGCTTGCTCCTCCGGTTCCCCAAAAATCATATTCTTTTCCAGTCGCGCAGCGCCTGGTGCGCGGCGTTGCGTCCGGGCGCTCCGGTAACACCGCCTCCCGGATGCGCACCCGCACCACAGAGGTACAATCCATCGATCGGCGTGCGGTACTGCGACCAGCCCGCCACAGGCCTCATAAAGAAAAGCTGATCCAAGCGCAAATCGCCGTGAAAAATGTTGCCTTCAGTCAAACCGTAGGTGCGTTCCAGGTCGAGCGGAGTCAGCACCTGTCGCGCCAGAATCGATCCTGGCACGTTCGGCGCATACTCGGCGATTTTTCTGACCACGCGATCACCGAGTATATCGCGCATCTCGTCCCAATTTCCCTTTCGCAGAGCGTAGGGCACATACTGCACAAAGCAAGTAAGAATATGTTTGCCCGGGGGAGCCAGCGAATCGTCTGCATTCGAGGAGACTACGCAATCCACCCACAGTTCTTCGGGAATTTCGCCGAGTTTAGCGATGTCATAGCAGCGCTCGGCAAATTCGAGCGACGGAACCAGCGTATAGAACGTGCGCTCCAGCGGCGAAGCTGCGGGCGAAGTGCCAGTAAAGCGCGGCTCTTCGTCCAAAAGCATGTTGACCTTCGCACATGGACCAGCCATCTTGATCCCGCGCACGGCAAACAAAAAATCTTCGGGCAGCTCCTTTGAGTTCACCAATCTGAGGAAAGTGCGCTTCGGATCGGCATTCGAAAGTACGATTCGCGCCCGCAGTTCCGTGCCGTCCTCGAGCACAACGCCGTGTGCCCGGCCATTGCGTACGTCAATGCGCGCCGCCGGCGCCGAAGTGAGAATCTCGACCCCGAGTTTGCTTCCGGCTGCAGCCAAGGCCTGTGTAATCGATCCCATGCCACCGATGACGTGTCCGTAAAAGCCTTGCAGTTCGTGCTCACCGCCGCTGAGCAAATGAAACAGCAGACCAATTGCCGATCCTTGCTGATACGGTCCGCCATGCTTTCCGTAAACATTGTTGGCAAGAAACAGAGTTTTTATTTTCTCGGATTCATAGTTATTGTCGAGAAATTCGCCGAGACTCCCAGTGAGAAACGAGACGAGCTGCGCAATCTCGTTTTTCGAAATACCACGAAAACGTTTGCCCACGCGGAATAAGTCCGTCCAACCCTTCACGCTTGACGTGTCGATTTCTGGCGGGGGTTCCAGAAAAAACGGTTGCAAGTAGCGCGCAAGTTTTTTCAGTTGATTATCCACTTCGACAAACCGCGCTGCGTCCTTGGTCGAAATTCTGGAAAATTCCTGGCGCGCCCGCTCGCGGTCGGCCCACCAAGGCACCACGTCACCGTCAGGAAAGGGAACCTGAATCGCGGGATCACAAGGGATCATGCGCAAGCCATGGTCGGCGAGGCGCAATTCGGAAATCACTTCCGGACGCAGCATGCTGGCGATATACGATGTTGTCGAAACACGACAGCCGGGCGCGATCTCTTCGGTGACGCAGCAACCACCCACGATTTCCCTGCGTTCGAGGACCAGCGTCGACAATCCGGCGCGCGCCAGATACGCAGCGGCGGTGAGGCCGTTGTGCCCTGCGCCGATCACAATGGCGTCGTAGCTTGATCGTGTCTGGAGTTGACTAGAAGTCACGAGGTTTTACGGATGTCGGCATTCGCGAGATGTCGGAAGCGAGGTCACTGAGTGCACGCCGCAGCACCTGCCGACTTGTAGACCTTGCCGTCTTTCATGACGAACTCGACGCTCTCTAGCACGCTGATATCCTTCAGTGGATCTCCGCTCACTGCGATCAGGTCCGCGAATTTTCCCGGCTTGATCGACCCGATCTCACTCGGATGGCCAAGCAAGTCTGCGGCATTCGACGTCGCCGCTTGAATGGCCTGCATCGGAGTCATTCCATACTTCACCATAAAGGCGAACTGCTTCCCGCTCGTTCCATAGGGACAAACACCCGCGTCGGTGCCAAACGTCATTTTTGCTCCCGCCTTCACGGCTTTGCGAAAACTTTCCCGTTGAATTCTTCCCAGCTCCGCATCGTGCGCCAGGAAGTCCGGCGGAGTTTGCCCGGTTTGTGCGCCCGCCTGGATGCACTCCTCGTCGTAAATATCCATATCGAGATACGTTCCATGCTGTTTGGCCAGCGCAATCAAATTGTCGTCGAGCATTTCGGCATGTTCAATGGAGGCTGCCCCCGCCAGAATCGCGTTGCGGATGCCCTGCGCCGCATGCGCATGCACCGCGACCCGTAAACCGAAGTGGCTGGCTTCATCCACCCCGGCCTGCAATTCTTCTTCAGTAAATTCAATTGACTTCGGACTGCTTCCATGTGTCAGCACTGCGCCAGTGGACAGCATTTTGATTAGATCCACTCCGTTGTGCGCCAGCAGTCGGATCTTCTGCCGCACCTCCCATGGACTGTTCGCCTCTCCATAATGCAAATCCCAGGGCAGTTGAATGTCCGGTGCTTGACCGGTGATCGCCCCCGCACCTCCGGTGATGGTGACGTAGGCTCCTGCTACAAACATGCGCGGCCCGATTACATCGCCGCGATTGATCGCATCGCGCAGCGCCACATCGTTCAGTGCGCGGTACGTGCCTACGTCGCGTACCGTTGTAAATCCAGAAAGCAACATGTTTCGTGCGTTCGGAACCGACTCCAAAACGATTTGCGACGCCGTCTTCCGCAAAACGTTGAATGGCTCTCCGTCCCCTTGGCCATCGGCGACATGGGTGTGGCAATCGATTAATCCCGGCAGCACGGTCTTATCTGAAAGATCGATTACCTTCGCCGCCACCGGAATTGCCAGGTCCGAGCCCACGGCCTGAATCTTGTTCCCCGAAATCACGATGATCTGGTTGGACAGTACCGTCCCGGAATCTGGATCCACGAGTCGACCCGCGCGCAGCACTGTCACCTGAGCGAACATCGATCCACTGACCATTAATGAGAAC
>JBAVZU010000117.1:0-9697 GCA_049588915.1 Candidatus Sulfotelmatobacter sp. | reverse complement strand
TACGTTAAATATGCAGCGAGAGAACCTACTCATTCACATGGTACCGGAATTTTTCTAATCCTTGCGCACCGGTTCGCCGAAAAGCTGCTCCGACGTAGGATGCGGGAACCCGACGCTCTCTTTAGGTTTTGAATGTAAAGATATGTATATCTTGCACTTGCCGAAGATTTTTTTATTTTTCGCCCGCTACTTATTTTGTTGGTGCGGGTTAAGTCAACTGGATTCACCTGTGCTAATCTCGCATCAAAGATGAGAAGAGTAACGTTCGATTTTTCTAGGGAGAAGTGAAGTTATGTCAGTACGCAAAGTGTTCGTTTCGCTCCTCGCAATCTCCGGACTTCTGTTCTTAGGCGCCTGCGGCGGCGGCAGTTCCAACAGCTCTACACCGCCTCCTAGCGGTGGGTTCAACGCAACCAACCTGAGTGGCACTTATGTGTTTTCGTTCTCTGGAGCCGACGTTCTGAACGGCACGTTCTTTGCCATGGCTGGCACCTTTGTGGCGAACGGTAGCGGGGGCATCACCTCCGGCTCGGTCGACATCGTTGACCCGGCCTATGGGGTCCTTAGAAACCAAACCCTAGTCAGCGGCAGCGGGTACAAAATCACTTCGGATGGACGAGGCAGCGGAATCTTAGCGACATCGGGTGCGGCAGGGAAGATCGGAATCGATTTTGTCCTGACATCGAATTCCCACGGACTCATCACTCGCTTCGATAGCAACGGAACGGGTAGCGGTACCCTTGACTTGCAGAGCAGTTCTGCCACGCTTGGGTCATACGCGTTCGGCCTTTCGGGAGTCGACTCAAGCGACAATCCCTTCGGCGCGGTTGGTGAGTTCACCGTCGGCAACGGCGGCGTAATTACTGGCCTCGAAGACTTTAATGACAACAAGAACCCTCTGACGGGCGGGGTTCTTAGTGGCTCTGTTGTGTTAGGAGCGTCGGGTGCAGCAGGAACTGCAACGCTATCCGCCACCGGCAGCCCTTATGGCACGCAGTTTGACGTTTGGGCGATCGACTCGACTCACCTGAAGCTCATCGAAACCGACGCGGCGGGTATCACGGTTGGCGATGCCTTCACCCAGCAGGCCACAATCTCCGCCGGGCAGTTGGTCTATACCATGGCAGGCCTCGACTCCAGCGGCTCCCTCCTCTCCGCGGGAGGTTTCATGACCTACGACGGCAGCAGCGCGATTAGCGCCGGCCTGGAAGATATCAACGATAGCGGCAGCGTCGGCCAATCCCTAACCGTTTCCGGGACCCTGACCACTAACGTTAGCACCCCAGGGCGCTACCAACTTGCTCTCGGGAGTTTTTACAATGGCGTCAATGGCGGCACGGGAACTTATACTTTCACCGCCTATCCATCAACGTCCGGTATTCTCTTGCTGGAAACTGACAATCTTGGAATCTCCGCCGGCGCAGCCTTCCCGCAAAGCGCAACCACCTTTGCAGCGTCGCAGGGTTACGGTCTCAATCTGACGGGCTCCAATTCCAATGGTGAGGTCGATGATATCGCCGAATTCACGGCCAATTCGGGTGGAACTCTCAGCAACGGCCTCATCGACGAGAACGATGAAGGTTCGCTCGCCTCGGACCAGAAGCTGGGGTCAGGCGGCACGTATACCTTCGATTCTACTGGTAGTGGGCGGGGAATCCTCTCCTACCCGGCAACGGATACGACCTTTATTGGCACCCTTAATTTAGCTTTCTACGTTGCAAACAGCTCAACTGCTATCTTTATCGACGGAGATAGCGCACAGGCCGGTGTCGGGTTATTCCAACTTCAAGGTTCAAGCACCTCGTCGGCAGCGTCCGCACATACCGCATCCCACTTCGCTGCACTCCATGGTGGAGCTCAGCGGGCAGTGAAGCAAAAATGAGCGCATCAACAACAACCATCGGGCGCGGCTACCAGGCCGCGCTCGTTCTTTTTCTACACCCAATTCCACTTTTATCAGCCGCTCGTGACCTTCGTTACCTTTAATCGGTGACCATCCTTCAAGCACAATGGCTCTGAACTTTTCCTGAAGATTGCGGGAGTCAAAATTTGCCCTGCCACCGTTTTCTACGTGCTTTCATTTTCGTGATTGTCGCTGCTTCGCTGGCCGGGGCGCGCGACATTGCGGTGGTCTCCAACAAGGCGAACGCTGTCTCCGCCATCTCTGTTGCCGAGCTGGTCAAGGTTTGCAAAGCCCAAACCAGTCGCTGGCCTGACGGCAAACCCGTCACCTTCGTCATGCGCTCTCCGTCCTTGCCGGAAATGAAGATGGTTCTGGAGAAGGTTTACTCTATGCCCGAGAGCGAGTTGGAAAGCCTCATCGTGACTTCCAATCAGGGGCGCTCAACCCATCCGGCCATCCTCGTCGTCACTTCCGACGAAGAACTCGTGAACAAAGTGGCCTCCACGCCAGGAGCCGTGGGCGTGGTCGATGTGTACTCCATCAACAGCAGTGTCACCGTCATCAAGGTCGGAGGCAAGCTCCCGCTTGAACCGGGCTACCTTTTGCACGGAAACTAGCAGGCGGCCAGCGATCACTGATAGGTAATGAGTGATGAGGCGTCAGTAAAGCAACTCAGACGAAGTATTGCTGACTACCGATCACTGTTCGCTGATTTATGACAGCTCCAGGCAAGAAACTCGCGCGGGCCCAGCCTCCGCAGGGGTATGTCCGCCGCTACCCGCGTTTCGCGCTCGATGTGCGCGTTCAGGTACGGATGTTTCAGAATGGCGCATTCCTCAATTGCTGGGGACGCTCCACCGAGTTCGGTCAGGATGGCATCGGCGCCACGCTGACCGGAGAACTCGAAAAAGGCGAGATTGTTTCACTCGATATTCCTCTGCCCTTCAGTCCTTATCCCCTGCAAGTTCGCGGCATTGTCCGCTATCGCCAGGGTCTCCGCTACGGCTTCGAATTCCTCACCCTTAGTCCCGCCCAGCGCCATACCATCGGACGCGTCTGCGAAATTCTCTCCGCCAAACAGTGACCAGTGGTCAGTGATCAGCGAGTCTCGAAAGTTTACTGCTACTGAAGCAGAGACAGAACCGCTAGCCGTTTTTCCATTACGTCAGTAACTTTAAAGCCAAGTACCAGCGTTCTACTATCGGTTTTGTTGGCTTCAGAGGGGGAGCTATCAATGGCTGGTCGTGTCACCCGGTCTGCTCAATCCGGGGAGATTCTCCGTGCCAACAGTTTGCGCCAGGCGCTGGAGAGTGGAGCCACACCCTCGTTTGTTCCTCCAGGCATCTCCGCCTCTGTTGAACCACAGGCTTTGTCCTGGAACCCGGTCGAACCCCGTCCCAGTGTCACCAGCCAGGAAGATCTCGATCTTCGCCGCCAGTTTCTCGAACAGCTGTTTGAGAATTCTCGCGACGCCCTGGTGATTGTCGACTCAGCGTTCCGTGCGCAGTGTGTCAATCTCCAGTTTCAGCGCCTCTTTGGTTATTCGAGCGAGCAAACTCTGTCACAACCAGTCGACCCGCTCATCCTTCCTCCGGAACGGGCCGCGGAAGCTCAGTGGATCATGCAATGCTTGCAGCGCGGCGAACTAATCACCCTTGATACTCAACGCCGCCACCGGGATGGAACGTTGCTCGATGTTTCCGTCACCATGGCGCCCTGCATGATCAATGGACGCATCGCTGCCTTCTATTTCCTCTATCGCGACATCTCTGATCGCAAGCGCGCCGAAGCCCTCAGTTCCGTGCTCTACCGCATCGCTGAGAAGGCCGTCGCCACTGACAATCTGCAGCAGTTCTTTGCCGCCATTCATGGCATCGTCGACGAACTCATGTTCGCCCGAAATTTCTCGATTGTCCTTCACGACCCTGAGTCGCAGCTGCTCAGCTTCCCTTATTTCGTCGATGAGCGGGAGTCCGCTCCTGCACCAGCAATAGCCGCGCGCGGTCTTACTGAATACGTGCTCCGCTCCGGCGAAGCGCTGCTCTGTGATCCGGAACTCTTTGAGACATTGTGCCAGCGGGGCGAAATCGACCTGCCGCGTCCCCCTGCCCTTCATTGGCTCGGCATCCCATTGAACGTGAAACATTCTGTCCTCGGCGTAATGGTGCTTAAGAGCTACTCCCAAGGCTCACCACTCACCGAACGCGATAAAGAAGTCCTCGCGGTGGTTTCGTGGCAATTGGCTGCCACCATCAACCATAAGCGCAATGAGCAGGCCCTCCGCCGCTCCGAAGTGCGCTACCGGTCGCTGGTTCAGACCGCCGTCTATGGAATTTATCGTTCCAGCTTCGAAGGACAGTTTCTCGACGTCAATCCCGCACTCATCGGCATGCTGGGATACGACTCCGCTCTGGAAGTACTGGCTCTTGATCCGCGAAAAGATGTCTTCCTCGATCCCGGCGAATGCACCCGCATGGCGGAAGAATTCCGCCGTACCGGCCGCGTGGATGGCTTCGAAGTTCGCTGGAAGCGCAGGGACGGAGCCGACATCATCGTCCGCATCAGCGGTCGCGCCGTGGCCACTGAGGACCAGCCTGCCGACGTTCTCGAAGCCATCGCCGAAGACATTACCGAACGCCGCGTACTCGAGAATCAATTCCGCCAGTCCCAAAAAATGGAAGCGGTCGGCCGTCTCGCCGGAGGCATTGCTCACGACTTCAATAATTTGCTGACGGTCGTCAGCGGCTACACCGAGGTCATGCTCGACCGCCTCCCGCCGGGAAATCCTCTGTATGCCAAGGCCGAAGCCATTCAGCAAGCCTCCAACCGCGCCAGTGCACTCACGCGCCAGCTCCTCGCCTTCAGTCGAAAACAGCATCTTGAACTCAAAGTCATCGACGTTAACGCCATCGTCGCAGACATGGAGCGTCTGCTGCGCCCGCTCATCGGAGAAGATATCGAGCTCTCCACTTGCCTTGCCCCCGGCATTGGCTGCACCCGCGTCGACGCCGGACAACTCGAGCAAGTCATCATGAATCTCGTCGTCAACGCCAAGGACGCCATGCCCAACGGCGGGAAAATCTGCATTCGCACCGCCAGCTTCACTTTCGACGCTTCCTACCGTCCTGAAAATACTTTAATCAAGCACGGTCCCTACGTCATGATCTCGGTCAGCGACAGTGGCCAAGGCATGGACCATGAAACCCAGGCCCGTATCTTCGAGCCCTTCTTCACCACCAAAGAAAAAGGCAAAGGCACCGGCCTCGGACTTTCCACGGTCTATGGCATCATCAAGCAAAGTGGCGGCTACGTTTTCGTGCAGAGCGAACTCGGCCGTGGAACCGTCTTCACGATTTACTTTCCGCGCGTCGACGAGCCCTCCGAAGCGCGCGGCGCCGTTCCTGTTGCCAATGCAGCCGCCGGCGGCTCCGAAACCATCCTGCTCGTCGAGGACGAAGAGTCTGTTCGCCAACTCGTCCGCGAAACTCTGGAATCCCGCGGCTATCACGTCCTCGAAGCTATCGATGGCAACACTGCTCTTAACATCGCGGCCGGCCATCCCGAAAAGATCCACCTTGTGATTACCGATGTTGTCATGCCCGGACTCAGCGGCCCCGAACTGGTGCAGCAACTCCTGCAGGCGCGCCCCGGCACGCAGGTTCTTTACCTCTCGGGTTATGCGGAAGACGCCTTCACCAACCCGCTCCCAGCCGGAAGCCAAGCCTTCCTGCAAAAACCATTCACTTTGCAGAGCCTCTCCCGCAAGGTCCGCGAAGTCCTCGGCCCACCTGCCAACAACTAAGCTGTTTCACAAAGCAATTCGTGGATTTTAACTGCTCTCCGCTTGAACGGATTTTGGTGGCGCGGCGCTTCAGCCTGCGATAAAGCCTCTCAAGGTCTGACGGCTTCAGCCCCTGAGGTCTTCAGCGTACAATTCTCTTCGCAACCGCGACGCCGCTCCTCATCATCCAATTTTAGGAAGCTGCTTCGCCTTGAATCCGTGCTCCCGTTCCCGTCATCAGTACAATAAGAACTCTGGAGGAAAAAATCATGGCTCATGAACTACCGCCTCTGCCCTACGATTACGCGGCGCTCGAACCCACCATCGACAAGCAGACGATGACCCTGCACCACGACATGCATCACGGTGCCTACGTCAAGAATCTCAACGCAGCCATCGAAAAACATTCTGAGCTGTCCAAGAAAACTGCCGAAGAGTTAATCCGCGACCTCAACGCCATTCCCGAGGACATTCGCGCCGCGGTCCGCAACAACGGCGGCGGGCACGTCAATCACACCATGTTCTGGAAGATCATGAAGCCCAAAGGCGGCGGTGATCCCACCGGTCCCATCGCTCAAGTCATCACCAAAACCTTCGGCAACTTCAAAGATTTCCAGGCCAAATTCAATGACGCCGGCACCAAACAATTCGGCTCCGGATGGGTCTGGCTCGCTGGCAAGCCCGGCGGAGACGTCCACATCATGACCACTCCGAATCAGGACAACCCGATTTCGCAAGGCCATTTCCCCATCTTCGGCAACGATGTCTGGGAGCATGCCTACTACCTGAAATACAACAATCGCCGTCCGGAATATCTTGCCGCCTGGTGGAACGTCATTAACTGGGACGAAGTCAACGCCCGTTACGAAGCCTTCAAATCCGGCAAGTCGGTCCAGGAACCAGCAATGGCGCGTTAGGAGAGCTATTCAGGCGAACCATGTTCAGACGAACTATGTAGCGACAGCCGCCTCGGCTGTCCCGCCAAGCGAAGCGAGGCGGAACGTAACGAAGCGATTGGATGACTAGACACCCGTCCAACCAAAAAGCCCCGCAACCCGCGGGGCCTTTTTCTTGCCGATCCAACTCCTAAGCCGCCATACTCTGAACGTACTCATCAGGCTCCGCCTCAAATTCCTGTTTACACTTCTCTGAGCAGAAAAAATATTTCTTGTCTTCAAACTGCGTATAGAAGTCAGATCTTACATCCACACTTATTCCGCAAACCGGATCCTTCATTCTGATCCCTCCACGTAAAGATTTTTTCGTACTGTCCTTCATCTCAATGCAAAAATCCTTCCGTTCTTCCTACCCTCCAAGTGACTGACGCTGCACGCCTTCTCCCGCGGTCATTTTCTCTTTACATTCCCGTGCGGAAATTTCTTCCCTCGCCATGCACCTTATACCCAGTAAATCACTGCGTAGCCGTGAGCGCAGCTCCGCAAGAATTCAGACAACGCGTGCTCGCCTGGTTCTCTGCGAACCGTGCAAACCCAAACTGATCACCGATCACTGATCCCAGCCTTTCTGTATTTCCTGTGCACCCTCTGTGCACAACCCGTCACCGCATTCGCACTGAATTTTATCTTTGCACTTTTGCCCAACCCGATTACCGCCGTGCAAGCGCCTTGCATGGTATTTTCGGCGAAATTGTCCACTCCTTCGACTTCGTCAAAACCCCTGTCTAAGATTTTCCTCAACTGCACCAAAAATACTGAATTGACCCTGCAGCCTTTCGCTCGTACATTTTCACTCGCCCTCATTCCAAAAATTAAATGGACCTTTGCTGATGACGTAACCAGCCCGAGCTGAATCTGGATTCCGCGATACTCGTTATCGGTCACCATTCACCATTCACCCTATTTACCATCCAAGTAGAAACTGGTCGGCATTTATGAAAGCAACAGTCCCATGGATCACGTATCGCACGCGTTTTCTGGTAAAAGCCAAACAACTCACCAAAAGTTTAGCCTTCACCGACGTTCTGGGCCGTCAGCAGTCCGGACGCAAGGGAGATTACCTTGTCGAATCCTCTGACGGCATTCTTCGCATTGCACCTCGGCAAATTTTCGAGGATATCTACGTCCCGCTACTGGCCAGCGAAATATCCGACAACATTGGCACTCCATGGAGCTCCTTTGCGGTGCAAGAACACCGCACCCCAGGAGACCGGGTTTCGACTTAGCCGTTCCTCGAAGACCTGCTTTTTGCCCATCTTCGTCTTTGTAAATGGAATATGAATTCGACTTGTGGAAAAGCCGCCGCTCACCCCGGCATCAAGCCCGTCATTGCTGAAGATACAACCTGTAGTGTTTGCCTCTTGACAGGTACAATAAGCGGGAGTAACTTTGCAATCCCATGGGTTTGAGAACTCGCCTCGCGGGAACGGGGCGACTTTCCCCTGACGAAGTAGAAGAGAGTAGTCAAGGCGGGATGGCGCCAGGCCAGAGGTGACCCGGCGCCACATCCGTAAACTTGGAAAGCGTCTCGAAAAGGCGGCGATTGGGCGGTCCGGGATCCGGAACACCCCAACCGGTTTAGAAACTGCGGCGACCGTTCCCCCGACCCTCCCCGGGTGAACGACGGTTAACGACAACATCTGTCTGCTGGTAGGGCCGTGCAACAGCGGTCCGTCAGCGCCGCATTAATTTGCGAAAAAGATCTGCTAGTAGTCCCAATTCGGAGGAGCCCTGAATGGAAGCTTTAACTCGCCTCGTTAGCGAATCACTGGCCCGGCACGGCTTTGATCGCCCAATCGACCCTCGCCGGCTGCAATGGTCGCGCTGGTTCCGCTGCGAATCCACGCATAGCCTGCTCATTGTCCCCAGCCGTCCCGGCATCTTCGCCATCGCCGAAGAGATCATGGACTTCGGCGCTGGCAGGGCGTCCGCAGTTTCAGCCGCTGCCGTCCCGTCCGCAAAGCGCATGCTCGCCGTCCTTCAGTTCTCCGAAGACGACGATATGGCATTCACTCTTGACCGTATGTTCATCCGCATCAATCCCATGCGCGCACGCCTCTCCTCCGGAAATTGCTTCCTCCGCTTTGTCGTCATTGAAGACCAGGACGAACGCCGCGCCATCTGCAGTGCCTTAAACCAGTGGTTGCTATCTTCCGTCGAAAAGGCCACAGCCATTCCCGCTGGTTTCTCGTCGTCGCTGGAGTTCGCTGCGGACGATGCTCGTGTGGGTCGGACACTCATGTCCGACAACACCGGCAGGACTCCATCTTCCGCGGGAGCAAAACAGTCCGGTCACGGAGACAACAAAGATCTTCACTGTGCTCAGCCACTCCCGTCGGGCTTCTAACGAAGAGGATGGGACGGCGGATTTTGGGTGGCGCAGCGCTTGAGCGCTGCGAAACAGGGCTTTTGAAGAGCGCAGGTTTGGCCGCGCCGTAAGGAGAACGAAATGAAAGATACAGCTGCAAACGAAATTGATGTGAACGACTACGATGGAGCGAAGTTGGTATCCGAAAATTCGCTCCGCTTCATTGATCGCGGAGCGTGGCCCCTAGTTGAAGCCGCACGTGGGTGGATTGCTGCCGAGGATTTCAATAGGCGATATTGTTTCGGGATGATTACCGCCGAGTCCCACAGGGCGTGGCAGGCCTGGTCCTCGGAGTTGGACGCGTACCGCGCAAGACCGTCCCGCGATTTTTAGGCTGAACCCGCTGGGAAGAGGCTTGAGAAAAGGCCTACCCCAGCATCGAAGAGCGGCGCTTAAGCGCCGCGTTAGAAGCAAAAATAATTCGCGGCTTTAGCCGCTCAGTTCTTTACAAACAGCTTCACCCCGAATCAGTTTCGGAACGGCCTAAATTCCGCCTCCCCCGCTTGGGATACGCCGAATCGGGCCGCAGTAACTAGAATCTAATAACTAACGGAGAAAGCAATGCCCGAAGTCAAAACTACCCCTGCTAATACCCCCGCAACCGGCGTCGCGGCAAACATTGTCTCTGCCAATAACGTCGGCGCCAATAAGAAGAACGCCTCCGGCCTATCCTTCCGCCGCTTCTTCAC
>JBAVZU010000116.1:0-35998 GCA_049588915.1 Candidatus Sulfotelmatobacter sp. | reverse complement strand
CGCCACTTTACTCATGGATTGCTCCACTTTCTCGTTCGACTTGCATGTGTTAGGCACGCCGCCAGCGTTGATTCTGAGCCAGGATCAAACTCTCGTTTGAAACCTGATGTCTGCCGACGGGTAGTTGGCAGACTGCCATCGCCGCGTATCCAATGCAGCTTGCAAAAGCCGCTCTGGTTTCAACAACGCGGGATGGCGCCACCATTCAGCTTTTTCTCTTGAATCGAAACCCACGAGAAAAAGACCATGGTGGTCTATCTTGTGAGATCGCTCGGACTTATGCCCGAATCGACTTCTCACGACTGGCACGTTCAACCTAGTTGTCAAAGACCGAATCGCGGTCCGCCGAGGCGGCGCGAATTCAGTCCAAGCGAAAACGCACGAATGCGAATCCGACTGTCCTCGAAACTTGATAAACATACAGTGCGGCGAAAATCCCGTCAATCATCGATCCCCACAGAATTTCCAAATGATTTCCACATCGGGAATCTCCGGAGTGGGACGGGAGAGCTGCGAACCCAGTCAAAGCCTGTGTTAATTCCGAACGGATTACCGCGAGGAATCCGCTTTAGACAGGGTCGCGCTCAAAACAGCGCGCAACAGTATGGTCTTCCGTTCGAACTGAAACGCCACTTTCAGCGTGCATTTTGCGCAGCCCGATGCGGAAGACAAGAAATTGAGAAAAGATCTTACTTGCTTGGAGGTCCTTGCTTTGAAGGTACCCTTCGGAATGCCTCTACTAAAATTCTGTTGCTTTCCGAATGAAGTCCCGTGGCCGGGACAATTGAGAACTTTAAGCTGCTCTCCGAATGCTTAGATGCCGGACAAGACCAAGAGTTTCACAAAAACGACCGGCGTAGCCACACATCTGCTCTCGGTGAATTGTTTATAGCAGATGAATGGGCGGAAGTGCAAGGGAAAGTTTACGGATTTGATTCGGGGCTACGCATCTCCAACAGAAAACGCTGGGAACGAGGACTGTCTCCTATCGCTGGGTTTGGCTCCTCGTATAAAGGAGAGCCAGAACGTCGTCCGCGAATCAAATCTATTGCCGTGTCGCCAAGTCACTCCTAGGTCTTGCGCGGGACAGCGCCCCAGGCGCAAACCGACAAACCATTTTGTCGATCCGATCTGGCTTGTGTTGACAAGATCCATAAGCTCGGGGTCGGCCAAGTGTGATCTTTCGTTCGGCAATTCAAGTCGAGCCCCCCGCGCCGAGAGGATGGCCTGGAGGACGGGCAAACCGTCCCGTTTTCGGACGCTCGGTAGCAGCCTCAAGAACCCGATTTGGTCTCGATGGCGGACGAGCGCCTTAGCGACGACTTCTTCTGAAACCCGCGACTGTTCTGCCCATTTCCGCAGGGCAAATGTCGGGACCGGCTCCTCTTGTCGTGTGTCTCCGAGCCAGTCTTCCGCGAGCCAGTCGGGCACGAGCAGTTTTCCAGCAAAGGCGTTTACCGCCTCCTCTTGAACCCAGTATGAGCGCCCACCCTGCTGTGGGTCGATGCCGAGCCGGTCGAGCAACAGCCAATGCCCAAGTTCGTGTGCAATAGAAAATCTCTCGCGGGGTGTCAGAATCCCTTCTTCCCTGCCATCTATTTCCCTCTCCCCTTGGGCGCTATTAAAGCGATAAAGAAGGATCTTGGGAGGACGGCTTCGGAGGTTAATCTGAGCGGTTTCTGACTTTCGCGCAGTATGCAGTTGGAGTGAAACGACTGCCCCGAGCTGGTGGGCAATCTCCAGGATGGACACGCTTGGTTTGCCCGCTGGCCGGAGCGACGACGCCAGATTCAGGAGCTCTTGCTTTGTAGTCTCCGCCCTCATGTCGCCTTATCTGCCGCTCGGCTTGTCAAAGGGTACACCGCTCGGAAAGATGGAACCTTTATAGGCTGCTTCGTCTGGATTGCTCGCGGCCGATCGGGAGGCCCTCTTTCGCATGGTCTGTATGGACGGCTCCATCTGGTCCCGAATCACATTTGGGTCATCGCCCGGCGCCAAGAGGAAGAATCCCTTCAGCGCAGACCGCAGATTTTTCTTTTCGCCCGGCGACAAGTCGTCCCATACTCGGCGGTCAACGTAAATGCTGGCCGCCCAGAGTTCGTAGAAGCGCTCGATTTGGGCGTGGAGAGCACCATGCGTTAGGTTCGGTTCCCCTTGCTCCTCGTACGTTGCAAACGGACTCACCTCGTCTTCGACAAAGAGGTTAACCATGGCGACCTTCGCATTCATGGCGGCGTCCGTTGGACAGTTCATGATTAGGGAGCCCCGCGGTAGATCGCACAAAAGCTCCATCATCCTAAGAAATTTCAGCCGGTTCGCAGGCTTTTTGTAAATGTCCAGTAGTTCCCTCAGGCGGGTATTTTTGGGGTTACGCGGTCCGGTTAGATCGGCCATGCGTAGCTTGTATGTTAAACAGTAGACCTCCCGGTCTCGCAGTCTCTCAATCAGTTGGAGGACCGTGTCTTGCTGCGAACCGATTGGACCACGCGTTCTGCCTTCATCAAAAGATGCCTGTGGCGCGGCTGCGGCTTGAAAGTTCTGAATCTCATTTTCTGTCACGATCTTAATTGCGGCTTTACCGTCGGTGTCGCCGCCCTCTGCGAGTTCCTTGAGCAGGAGCGGCAATCCGTCGTCCGATGCTTCCAAGAGTAGGGCTTCTGCAACTTCTTGAAGCCTGTCATCAGGCAGACTTGCCTTTGTGTACAGATCGGAGGTCTCCAGCAGACAACGGTCTAGGAGTCCTGTTAATGCAAGCTTGGCCCGATGGAATAGAACTGTCTCGGCAAGTTTGTAGCGAGCGTTGAGTAGCTCAAGGATGTCGGTTAGCGCATCATGTCGAATTCTCTCTGCGGAGCGGACGTTGATCACGAATTGCGCGGCGCCGTCGCCCCCCTGCGTCACTGCGGGGCACCTTACCTCCATGTATTGATATATACGTTTGTCAAAGTAGAGAGGCTTGCCCAGGTGGTACCAATCTCTATACAGATAATCTAGGAAGTCTGCGCAGATCGTGTTCCCTACGATATCCTGGCAAACTTTGAGTTCGAAGTGTGCCTTCAGCTGATCTGCAGTTTGGTTCCAAGCGGTCAGTTCGGACTCGGTCTTTGGTGGTTTGCACACGATGTGCGAGAGTACCGTGAACGCATCGAAGCCGGCCACGCCCAGTTGTCTAGCATGCGGCTCATAAAGCTTGCTCACCAAATCCTTGAGTGTCCAGCCGCCGGCGGGCTTTTTGTCGGGTGGGATTATTGCCCGATCTACCTCGTGGTTAGGGTATGGGATTCGCGCAACTCTGTAGAGACGCCCGGGACCATCGTGGGATCTCAGGTGATTCAACTCGTCTTCCAACGTATGCCCGAAGGGAAGATGGCCAATATCGTGGAGGAGAGCTCCTAGGCGGATAAAGCGTGCCATTGGCTCGCTGATGCTGGTCATTCTCCATCTTTTGCCCTCGTCTTCGGTATTTAGACAGTTTTCGTTGGCGTGGTCGACAATCAGCTGTGCGACGTGCACAGCGCCCACGCAGTGTTCGAAACGTGTGTGCGTTGCACCCGGAAAAACCATATGGGCCATGCCAAGCTGGCGAACTCTGCGGAGCCTCTGGAATGAGGGATGGTCAACAATCGCCAGTTCTTCGCAGTAGAGACCCACGTGACCGTGGATGGGGAGGAAAACCTCCTGTTTGCGTTGTCCCTTGCGCACGTCTGTAGAAGTCGGGCCACCGGGCAACTTGGGATCAGTTCGGTCCGCCGTCGAGTCGGCAGGCTTCATTGCGACCTTCGCGTTGGGTTTCTTGGGGTCCACGGCAGGCATTATATCAACTGGAACGGCGGCTCTTCTCCCGATTGTCATTCTTGCCGTGACTGAGGTCATCGCAGGTAGAATAGTCCTCCCGCATCTCAACTGCGCGGCTTCTTTGCATTTTTACACTTGCGGAACGTTCCTTTTTCGTACGGCAGGCCTTCTTATCTCAACAGCAAATGCCAGGCTTCCTGGTATTGGCCGTATTTGGATTTCTTGAAGTGCGAGGAGAGACGATGGTGGGTTGGTTGTTCGTGGCGAGGATGGGCAGGAATCTCTTCCTGCCCTTTTTTGTCAGGCTGTCACAAATCATTTTCTGGTCGGGTCAACGCCCAACCGCCGCAGAAGCTGCTGGCGGATATTTTCAGGAACAATGAAGTTCCGCGAATCGGTCGTGCCCTCCGCTTGTGAGGACCGGCTGGCAAATCCGCTTCCGTCGAAGACGGGAACCGCCAGGAAGGCGACGGTTTCGCCATTGTTTGCGTCCACGGCATAGCCCACAATTTCGCCGTGATCGTTGATATCGTTGGCCAAAATCAGGTGTAAGGAGGAGCCAGATGGTATCAGGGTATTCAGGTCTATCGCTGAACCGTTCTGCCAAAGGAAGGCGCGGCAGTTGCTAAACGTATTATCCGTACACGAGTCGCCGACCACCTGCTCGTTATCGTTCATACCCCACGCAATGTTGTTGGCGTCGGTGCCGAGCGGAGGAATTTCCTGGATGTGATGCTCCCTGGTCCAGAGAAAGGCGATCGGGTTGAACTCTCCCGCCGGGGTATTCGGTAGATTTCCAAAGCCCACGACTTGCCCGCGGTTATTGATAGCCGTAGGAGTGTTCCATGCCATACCGCCGTCGAAGTTACCCAAGTTCATCGGCGTGCCATTTTTCCAAAGCACTGCATGCATCGCGCTCGCACCTCCAACGGCATTCGAGCAGAGGCCGGAGATGCCGACTACCTGGCCTTTGTCATTAATGGCGGTGGCGGCTGAATCTGGATCGGGCGGGAGCGGATGAAGCTGTGCAATTTCGCCTAAATTCGGTCCCCAGACAACCGCCTCAAATTGCAGAACCTGTGGAGTATTGCAGGTTGGGTCGTGAACGCCATTCTCCGCCCAACCAACAACCTGCCCGTAATTGTTGGCAGCGGCAGCGTAGCTGTCCAGACCCCCTGGCAGCGGCGGAAGTGGAGACATCACGCCATCCTGCCACGCAAAACCCAGACATATTTGATTGGTGATGGTGGGGAAATTCGCTAGAGCGCAACTCCAATCTTCTTTTAACGGATTCGCCTCGCCGGTTTCAGCGATGCCCGCAATCTCGCCCCTGTCATTCTTGTTCGGCCAGCCCACGGCGCTGTTTGGTCCGCCAAGCGTACCGAGGTCGAACGGACTGCCAACCCACAGTTCGGCGTGCTCGCTGGTGTTGCCCGTCTGATAGGCATCTCCAGCCACCCAGCCTACATTATTAATGCTGGCGGCCATGGCGACCGTGCCGCCGCCGGGGGCACCGAGATTGAAGACGTAAAACTTGGGGGGCGGGTTGTTCTTCCACTCTTGTGCGGCGATCGGAGTCGCCAGGAGCAAGCCCATTGCTGCGATGCAGGTCAGAATCCGGGATTTCATCTAAAACTCCTTGTAGGAAGGGACTGGGGCACTTTGGAGCGCACCCCTTTTCAGGCACAATAGATGGAATGTTGCAGCACAGTTGGACGTTCACGGACTTCGATGGCTGCTAGTTGGACGTTTGCGGACGCTGCTCCTGATGGTTTATTCCGCGAGATATTAGTTTTTGCCGTGCTTCGAGAACATAGTCCGAAAACATCCATGTCCAAACATCAGGAAAGATATGATTGCTTCGAACTTGATTAGCAAGTTATGACCCTTGATTGGCAGGTGTGTTCGCGAGCCCGGCTATCGCGCGATCCGCGCTTTGACGGCAAGTTTTTCATCGGTGTCGTGGGCAGCCGTGTTTACTGCCGTTCGATTTGTCCTGCCCCGACCGCCAAAGAGAAAAATGTTCGTTACTTTGCCACGGCGGCGGCCGCCGCAGAGGCTGGTTTCCGTCCATGCTTGCGCTGCCGCCCCGAGTGCTCGCCTGGAACCCCGGCCTGGTTGGGAACTTCCAATACCGTCTCGCGAGCGTTGCGGTTAATTGGCGAGAGTGGTCTTGAAGATGGCGGAGTTGAAACGCTAGCGGCGCGCCTGGGAGTTGGCTCGCGGCACCTTCGCCGATTATTTGTCAAGCATCTGGGCGCAACTCCGACGGCGGTGGCACACACCCGGCGCCTGCATTTTGCCAAGAAGCTTATCGATGAGACCCGGTTGCCGATGACTGAGATTGCTCTCGCTTCCGGCTTCGGGTGCGTGCGGCGTTTCAACGCCGGCATTCGCAAGGTCTACCATCGAACTCCGACACAGATACGCCGTCTCGCGCCGCAGAAGCAAAGCCAGCCGGAAAATCAATATTTGTTCCGCCTCCGCTTCCGTCCGCCTTATGACTGGAAGGGTATGTTGGCATTCCTTGCGCCGCGCGCAACCCCAGGCGTTGAAGTCGTCGAACTCTGCTGTTATCGCCGTTCCATTTCGTGGAACGGCTGTCACGGATATTTTGAAGTTTCGCTGGACGACGTGAACCATGCGCTCATTGCGCGAGTGCAGTTCGGCGATCCGCGCTCGCTCTTTTATATTACGGAGCGAATCCGCGCCATGTTCGATCTGAATGCAGACTGGGCCGCCATCGTGCAAAGTCTAAGAACCGACCCAACGCTGGCCGCGCGGATTGACGCCGATGCGGGGTTGAGAGTGCCTGGCTGCTGGAATGGTTTCGAACTGGCCGTGCGTGCGATTCTCGGGCAACAGGTTAGCGTCAAAGGGGCCACTACGCTGGCTGGCCGTCTCGTGAAAAATCTTGGCGAACCTTTTCATGGTCTTCCCGGTCTTACACATTTATTTCCCACGCCGCAAACCCTGGTCGATGCCGATTTCTCGGGCGTCGGCATCACCGGGCCACGAGCCGCGACCATCCGAGCCCTGGCGCGAGCCGTTTGTGAGGGGCGAATCAATTTCGAGTCGGTCGCAGATTCGGCCGACTTCCTCGACCGTCTATGCGACATTCCAGGCATCGGTAATTGGACCGCACAATATGTTGCCATGCGTGCTTTGGGTGAGCCCGACGCCTTCCCTTCGAGTGATCTCGGGCTTCTGCGCGCGCTCGGCCTGAACAGCACCCGCGACCTTGAGCGGCGCGCCGGAAACTGGCGCCCGTGGCGTGCCTACGCTGCCGTGCACCTCTGGAGTATGGCCATTGAACAAAGTCCAGACCGGCTCCCAAAGTCAATCGACTCCCGGGGCACTCTTATGGTCGCCACTCCTGCATAATTTTCGGCCACGCATGCAAGCGATTCCTGATTTGCCCCAGGGTACGTCTCCACGACGGCAACGTTGCGCTCTCGTCCTTGCTTCCCGACCATCCCCGCTCATATACTCTGAACGTTTGCCTGCTTATTCTGATTAGGAGTCGGCGCATCGGCCGACAACTAACTTTCAACGAATGCAATTATCCCGGAGACCCACTTTATGAGCACGATCATGACCTCGCCGCACGTCGACAAAGAAAGCAATCCGTGGGAGTCGCAACGGGCGCGCTTTGACCTGGCTGCGCAAAAGCTGAATCTCGACGACGGCCTTTGGCGGGTTCTGCGCTATCCCAATCGCGAACTCACCGTCTACATCCCGGTGCAGATGGATGATGGCCACCTTGAGGTCTTCACGGGTTTTCGCGTACAACATTCGATTGCCCGCGGGCCCGCCAAAGGCGGCATCCGCTACGCTCCCGACGTGACGCTCGATGAAGTTCGCGCTCTCGCCAGTTGGATGACCTGGAAGTGCGCTGTAGTTAACATCCCCTTCGGCGGCGCTAAGGGCGGCGTGATCTGCGATCCTCACAAGATGTCCATGGGCGAGATCGAGCGCATGACCCGGCGCTATACCTCCGAACTCATCGAGTTCATCGGCCCCGAAAAAGATGTTCCCGCTCCCGATGTCAATACCAACGAACAAATCATGGCTTGGATGATGGACACCTACTCGATGCACATGCGGCAGACGGTGACCGCTTGTGTTACTGGAAAGCCGATTAACATTGGCGGTTCCCGCGGACGCCGCGAGGCCACCGGCCGCGGCGTGATGGTGGTGTGCGATGAGGCGATCAAGAAGTTAGGCCTCTCTCGCACCAGCAGCCGAGTGATCGTGCAAGGTTTCGGCAACGTCGGCTCCAATGCCGCCCACCTCATGCACCAGGCCGGATACAAAGTTGTGGGCATCGCAGAAGTGGGCGGCGGCCTTTACAACAAGAATGGGATCGATCTGAATGCTCTGGTCGACTTTCGTCAGAAAAACGGTACGGTGCACGGCTTCCCAGGCGCAGAAGCAGCCGACCCCGCCGACCTTCTTACCACGGAGTGCGAGATCCTCATCCCGGCCGCAACTGAAAACGTCATCACATCGCGCAACGTTGATCGCGTAAAATGCCGTATTCTGGCGGAAGGCGCCAATGGTCCCACCACGTCGGCCGCGGATGATGTGCTGACTGACAAGGGAGTCTTTGTTATTCCGGACATTCTGGCCAATGCGGGGGGCGTCACCACTTCCTACTTCGAGTGGGTTCAGGACCGCCAGGGCTATTTCTGGAAAGAATCCGTGGTCAACGAGCAACTGGAAGAGATCATGGTCTCGTCATTCGGCGACGTAGTTCGTTATGCCGAGACTCATCACGTGAACAATCGCATCGCAGCCTATATGCTGGCCATCGACCGCGTGGCCTACACCATCCGCCAGCGCGGAATTTATGCCTAAAGAGAATTGAGGCTTTGGAGGGTTTATGAAGTCGGTCTGCAGAAGCTTAACAACGGGCATTCTAGCTTTGCTCTTCTCAATTTCGTTGATGAGCGTCATCGTTGCAGCACAGGGTTCCGAACCTGGCTCAAAACCTGAGGCCATGGCGACGCCGGCTCAGATGGCGAAGGCCGCCGCCGGCGATAAGCTCGACATCAACACCGCAACCGCTGATCAACTCAAGGCTCTACCCGGAATCGGCGACGCCTACTCGCAGAAAATCATTGCCGGACGCCCCTACCGGACCAAGCTGGACCTGGTTCACAAAAAGATCATTCCTCAAGCTACCTATGACAAGATCAAGGACCAGATCATCGCCAAGCAGCCGAAATCGAATGCGATGACGCCTGCACCGAAATAAAACTTTACAGTTTAATTCAACCTGAAGCGCAAGAAATTTGGGCCAAAATGGCTCATCCTTCCGATTGCGTTCCCTCGTATCGTGGAGCATAATCGATTCATCTCCGGTTGCCTCTCCGGAAACCTGCGAGCTGCGGTGAACCTGCCGAATTCCATTACGCTGATCCGCATTTGCAGCATTCCTCTGCTGATCTGGGTCTTATCTTCCAGCCACTTCAGCAGCGAGCACGGCACCAAGGAATTGCTCGCTTCAGCCATCTTTATTGCCGCCTCCATGACCGATGGAATCGATGGCTATCTGGCCCGCAAGCGCGGCCAGATCACCACCATGGGCATCCTGCTCGATCCCATGGCTGACAAACTCCTGATCGCCGCCGCATTCGTCACCCTGGTCCAGTTCAATCCCAGCCTGGTTCCCGCGTGGATCGCGGTCATTATCATCGGGCGCGAATTTCTGGTAAGCGGCCTGCGTTCGATCGCCGCCTCCGGAGGTTTCACCATCGAGGCCAGTGAACTTGGAAAATTCAAGATGGTGGTGCAGATCGTTTCCGTGGTTGCGGTCATTTTGGATCACCGCTGGAAAGAGTGGCCGGTCTACGGAAATTTTATTTTTCCCGTGCACTGGATCGCCTACGCGGCAATCTGGTTCGTGGTTTGCGTTTCACTGATCTCCGCCATCGATTACTTCGCCGCATTCTGGTCGAAGATTGACCGTCAGGTTTCGAAGCGCCGCCGCCGCGCTTTCATTCTCAGCCGCCGCCGCAAGGCGCAACCAGCGCCCCGAGCGGCCGATGCCGATGTCGCACCTTCCACCTAATTCGCCGACGGCCTTATCGTCACCGGACTTGTCTGCGCCAAGTTTGTCTTTCGCGGCAACCGCGCCATCCGAATTTTCTCAGCCGCATCTTTCTGTTCCCGAGTTTTCACCAGCAGAACGGTCACTGCTCCTCTGCCTGGCGCATGATTCCATTTCTTCTGCATTGCAGGCTCGCGAAATTGCCCTGGACCCGCCCACTCCGCATCTTGCAGAACCTCGCGGCGCCTTCGCTTCGTTGTATCTTGCAGGTCAGTTACGCGGATGTGTCGGCTATGTGTTGCCCACCTCGTCCCTTTACCGTGCCGTCGCGGAATGCGCGCGGGCAGCCGCCTTCGACGATAGCCGCTTTGCGCCAGTCACCGAGGAAGAAGCTGCTCACCTGGAGATCGAGCTGAGCATTCTCTCGCCTCCGCAGCCAATTCTTCCAGAAGCCATCGAAGTCGGTCGCCACGGCCTGCTCATCAGCCACCACGGTCGCCGCGGGCTTTTGCTCCCTCAAGTCCCCGTGGAGCGCAAGTGGGACCGCACAACCTTCCTCGAACAAACCTGCCGCAAAGCTGGACTGCCTCCAAACGCCTGGCAAACGGGCGCCACGATCCAGGCCTTCAGGGCCGAAGTCTTCAGTGATAAAGATAAAGATAAGGGCTAAAGGATAAAAACAGAGGTCTGTCGTCTTGCAGCCTCTCGGTTTTGCCACGAATTCGTACCAATGAAGCCACCCCACGCTTCGACGTAATGTTACTCCCGTCATGCCGCGAAGACGGCTGGCCGCTAAGGCTTTGCCTCACTATCGCCGATGAAACTTTTACGCCGACATCGGCCGGGAGGCAGAATGTTTCGCATTTTCTCCAAACTCACGCGCCGTCGCGCAGCTTTCTTTCCACTCCTCGCGGGCTTCTTAATGTTGTGTCCGCTTGTTATTCGCGCGCAGGCACAAACCGAGCCGGAACCATCGTTTATGCAGGCGCCATTCGCGGAACCTCAAGACCGCATTATGAATTTCGTTGACGATGAGAAGCGAATCACATTGGACGGAAACCGGCATCCTTCGGCCATCGCGCAGTACGACTCAGGCCGAGTTGCCTCTAGCTATCGTATGGAGCATATGGTGCTGACCTTGCTCCCGAGCGCCTCGCAACAAGATGCACTCGACGAACTGGTCGACGAGCTTCACGACCCTGAATCCCCCGCCTATCATCGGTGGCTCACGCCGGAACAGTACGGCGAGCGTTTTGGCGTCTCTGAATCGGACGTGTCCCAGATTGCTGCATGGTTGCAAGGACACGGCATGGAAGTAGAGGAGGTTGCGGCGGGACGTCTTTCCATAACATTCAGCGGCACCGCGGCGCAAGTTGAATCGGCTTTTCATACTCAAATTCATACTTACAACCTGGGCGGTGCAGTTCATCATGCCAACGCGAGTGATCCTGAAATTCCCATCGCATTCGCAGGAGTAGTTGCCGGCATTGTTTCCCTGCACGATTTCCGCAGTGCACCCACGCACAACGGCGCCCGGCTGCCCTTGCCCGGATTCACCAACGGCGGCTCGTATTACATGGCTCCGGCAGACTTCGCGACAATTTATGATCTCGGCGCGATTTATCAGCAATCGATCAATGGCAGTGGACAGTCGGTTGCGGTCGTGGGACGCTCGAACATCAACATCGCGGATGTACGGCAGTTCCGTTCAGCGTTCAACTTGCCCGCAAATGATCCGCAAATCATCGTCAATGGAAGCAACCCGGGCATTGTGAGTACAGGGGAGGAGACGGAAGCGGATCTTGATGTGGAATGGTCCGGCGCGGTGGCGAGAAATGCCGCCATCAAATTTGTGGTTTCGAAGTCCACAAACTCCAGCGATGGCATTTATCTTTCCGCCCAATACATCGTGAACCACAACCTCGCGCCGGTGATGAGCATGAGTTTCGGCCTCTGCGAGGCGGCCCTTGGTTCTGCGGGAAATAGTTTCATCAACAGTTTGTGGCAACAAGCGGCGGCGCAAGGAATCACAGTTTTTGTCTCATCCGGAGACAGCGGCGCAGCCGGATGCGATTCGGCTTCCGCCTCGCGAGCCAGCCATGGGCGCGGCGTTAACGGGCTCTGCTCCTCGCCCTACAGCGTGTGCGTGGGCGGCACTGAGTTTAGAGATACCAATCAATCACTCTACTGGTCCTCCACTAACGCTTCGGGCACGCAATCCTCAGCTCTCAGCTACATTCCTGAAACTGCCTGGAATGAGAGTGGATCCGGTTCAGGCTTGTGGGCGAGCGGCGGCGGCGCGAGCACCATCTATGCCAAGCCGTTCTGGCAGGCCGGCATGGGCGTTCCCGCCGACGGTAAGCGCGACGTTCCCGACGTCTCGCTCAGTGGTGCGGGACACGATGGTTATCTCATCTATCAGAATGGCGGGCTCTATGTTGTCGGCGGGACCTCGGCTTCGGTACAAGCTTTTGCCGGTGTGATGGCGCTGGTTGTGCAGGAAAGGTCGGTCCGGCAGGGCAACGCCAACACGGTGTTTTACCCTTTGGCCGCCAAACAGAGCGCGGGAGGAGCGCCTGTATTTCATGACATCACCAGCGGAAATAATAGCGTTCCAGGACAGACTGGCTATGCCGCCGTGGCGGGATATGACCAGGTCACGGGACTCGGCTCGATTGACGCATCCATTCTTGTCAGTCACTGGAACGATGCTGCGACTGCACCCAAATTTCACGTTGCCGCTCTGCCGGCGTCTCTCGCGGTGGCCTCTGGAAACCACAGCAGCGTTGCCCTGCTGGTCACGGTCAGCGGCGGATTCGACGCTGAAGTCGCCTTTTCTGTGACTGGATTGCCCCGCGGTCTGTCCGCTACTTTCACACCGGAGACATTGTCGGCTCCAGGCTCAGGCAGCAGTACTCTCAAAATCACCGCCACGAATGGTGCCAGAATTGGAACCTATTCCGCCACTATTTCAGCCATCAGCGGAACCTCAAGGCAGCAGATACCATTGTCCGTGATATACCACAGCGCAAACGTCATTCATCGCTGAGGACACAAAGCTTTCGGCTTTACCTGCGTACGACACTTTTACTTCCGGACGGTACGACGGCCTGGGGATGGAAGGTGAAGCAAGTTCGAGGTCAACTATCCAGAAACTGTGGCCGGTTCCTGCATGGCGTAAATCACTGAGTCCAGATGACTTAGGGTTTCGTCGATCGTGAGCGAATACATTTCGCGTCCCAGACCCTCGCCGGAGAGAAGAGCGGTTTGCAAATAATGCCCGGCAATTTCCACCGCCAACGAATCCGTGATGGATTTTCCGGTGCGCTTCTTATATTCCACCCACGCCGGATGCGGCAACGCCACCCACACTGTTTTTCCATCCACCAGAAACTTGATGTCAACGGCATCGGCATGGCGCGTTGCGATGGCAACGATCAATGCTTGATAGATGCAATGGACCTTCTTCTTCGTCCAACGGTCCGTAACTGTGAAGTCTCCAAACACGGCTAGGGAAACTATAACGGAGGGCGGCGCCACCGGCAAATCGTGAGCAACTAACTTAGCCGCCAGCAGTTAGCCACCGGCGATTGCACCAATAATAATCAATGGCTCAATCCCGGAGGAGATTGCGTCTGGGAGCGGGGCATCCGCCGACTCGTGAGAAAGATCTTCTTCGCAAGCGAAGAATCTCAAGAAAGGACGCCGCTGCTGGCTGACGTGATCCCGGATCGTGCCCCGGAGCATCGGGTAGAACTTTTCGAGTGCGTCGAGCACAGAGCACAGCGTAACCGGGCCTTCAACCTGCAACTCTACTTCCCCACCCACGCGAGCCAAAGTTCGCAAATGCGGCGGCAAGACGACTCGGATCGTTCGGACATTCATCTTGTAACTTTTCGACTCACTATACAGAGATTCAAACTCTCAGGATAGCTCTAATGAACCGCCCGCTCTACGGTGAACTCCCTAGCGTCCTCAGCAATGCAACCGATACCCAGCCCTGCGCCCTCTAAGCCATCTTAAGCGCTTAGCATTCTTTGGCGGGATAAATCTAAACCAATTCTAAGGCTCACGTGCGCAAAACAAATTCCGTACGAACCCTCGCAGCTGCAGTGCTCCAAGGCATACCCCTTGTTCAGGAGAACAATTGACTACTACCGCTGACGAATCGAATGTCCAAGCGAATGTCCAGGGAAGAAATGCCCCGCATGAAACTCGCTCCGATCCGCGCGTCAGTACAGGATGTGCGGGCCTGGACAACATCCTCAATGGCGGCTTGCCTCGTGGCCGCCTGTACTTGATTGAAGGTGATCCCGGTGCCGGAAAGACGACCCTGGCCTTGCAATTCACTCGCGACGGAGCGAACAAAGGCGAGCGGACTCTGTACATCACCCTCTCCGAATCTCGCGCCGATCTGAACCACTCCGCCAGTTCCCATGGAATCTCGCTGGAAAATATCGAGATTGTTGAATTGTTGCCGAACGAAAACGACTTGCTCCCGGAGCAGCAGTACACGGTTTTCCACCCAGCCGAAGTCGAACTTACCGATCGCATGCAGCGCATCGTCAAGGAAATTCAGCGAGTTCGTCCGGACCGGCTGGTCATCGACGCACTGAGCGAATTGCGCATGTTAGCAAAAGATCCGCTGCGTTACCGCCGGCAGATTTTGTCGCTTAAAGACTTTATGGGAGATCAGGAATGCACCGTAATCCTGCTCGATGACCGTAGTTCGCGCGAGCCTGATCTGCAGCTCCATAGTGTGGTTCATGGCGTGGTCAGCATGGACCGAGTGCCTCGTGAATACGGCAAGACGCGCCGTCAAATCGAAATCGTGAAGCTCCGTGGAACCGCCTACCGGGAAGGCCTCCATGATTACTCGATCGTGACCGGCGGTGTCGTGGTTTTTCCACGCCTGGTTGCAGCCGATTCGCGCTCCGATCTTCTTTCCGAAATTGTCTCGAGCGGCATTCCAGAATTGGATGCACTCACCGGCGGGGGACTGGATCGTGGCACTAGCACGCTTTTGATCGGCCCCGCCGGCTGCGGCAAGACCAGCCTCGCGATTCAATGGGCAGCCACAGCCGCCAGGCGCGGCGAGCCCTGCGTAATCTTCACTTTTGAGGAAGCGCCAGCAACGATGATCGTACGTGCCGCCGGCCTTGGAATCGACATTCGTCCTTATGTGGCCAATGGAAAAATCATCATCAAACGTGTCGACCCCGCGGAGATGTCCCCGGGAGAACTCGTTGCGGATGTGCAGCAGCATGTCGAGCAAGGAAACATTCGTATGATCGTTGTCGACAGTCTGAATGGATATCTCCAATCTATGCCAGGGGAACAGTTTTTGGCCGTCCACCTTCATGAGCTTCTCGCCTATCTCGGAAATCGTGGCGTACTTACGCTGATGGTTCTGGCTCAGGCCGGCACCATCGGATCACCGCTTCAGAGCGCGGTCGACGTAAGTTATCTCGCAGACAATATTTTGCTGCTGCGTTACTTCGAGTCTCGCGGGGAAGTGCGACAGGCGATCTCCACCATCAAGAGGCGAAGCGGCCCTCATGAGCATGCCATTCGGGAGCTGAAGCTGGGACCCGGTCGAATCCATATCGGGCGACCTCTGTACGAGTTTCAGGGCGTGCTGACCGGTACTCCGGCATTCCTCGGTGGACTGAAGGAGGATTAAGAAGACGCGATGGCGACCTTGCTCCATGCTGATTACCGTGTGCTGGTTCTCGCACCGTTCGGCAAGGACGCGCTTCTAGTGCGTGAAGTATTGGAACGCTCCGGAATTCCGGTTGGAGTTGTACAAAGTGTGGCCGCGATTGCGCGCTGCGTCGGCGGAGGCGCAGGAGCGGCGATCATGGCCGAGGAAGCGCTCGACAAGGAAAGCATCGAACTGTTGGGTCGCAGTGTCGCCGCTCAGCCGGCTTGGTCCGACTTTCCCATCATCGTTCTCACTGGTGGCGGAGCTACCACTCCTTACACGGAAATGATGGTTCGCTCGCGCACTCCCATGGGGAATATCAATTTGATCGAGCGGCCTCTGCGCCCCGCCACCCTGATCAGCAGCGTCCGCACCGCCATTCGCTCCCGCCTTCGCCAATACGAGATACGCGATCACCTGGAGGAGCGAGAACAGGTCGAGGAAGAATTACGTAGGGCGCACGATGAATTGGAGTCCCTGGTGGAAAAGCGAACTTTGGCGTTGCGGCGGCTCTCCGCAAGACTAATGCGCGTGCAGGATGAAGAGCGGCGGCGTATTGCCCGCGAACTGCATGATGGACTTGGACAATGGCTGGCAGCGGCTCAGATCAATGTCGACATGGTACTACTGCAGAAGGAAAGTAAGCCGTCTCCCATGCTGGAGGAGACGCGCAAGCTGATCGATCATGCCGTCTCCAGCATTCGCACCATGTCCTATCTTCTGCATCCCCCTTTGCTCGATGAAGCGGGCTTTGAGGCAGCCGCGCACTGGTTCATTGATGGCTTTGCCAAGCGCACTGCCATGGCCGTCAAGACAAATTTCCTGCACCCCGATTCGCTCCCGTTGAAAGGCACGCGCATGCCTGAGGTTGTGGAACTCGCGCTGTTCCGTACGCTGCAGGAAGGTTTGACGAACGCACATCGCCACTCCGCCAGCTCCAGCGTGGAAGTTAAGTTCGAGCGTTCTCCAGATCACGCTATCCTCGAAATCCAGGATTTTGGCCGGGGACTTCCACAAGCGGTAATGGACCGCTTTCAACGGATCGGAGCCGGTTCAGGCGTGGGACTGGCAGGCATTCGTGAACGAGTAAAGGAACTCGGAGGTGACTTTACCATCTGCTCCACCACAGCCGGCACCACCTTGCGCGCCACCATCCCGCTCTCTATGGATAGAAACAAAGCCGACACCGAGCCGATCGCAGAAATTGAGGAAGTCCGAACTTCAAGTTAGAGCGCCCGGAATGGGTCGCGATCACGCCCCGATCACCACCCCTGAGCGGTTGCATCCACAGGCGGTCAGTAAAGTCTCGGATGGGGTTTTTTTATCACATGGCCGGAGCGTTTGGAGGTGGGCCACAGCGAGTTACTGCGCTGTGGCCCATCCGAACGCTGGCGAATCGAGGAGGTTTCTATGGTTACTTCACGTAAACCAACGCCGGGAATGAGGGAATTCCATTCGCGACGACTTCAAGTTTGCTAAGGCCTTTCTCTTGCGCAGCGGAAACATCGAAGTGGGTGGAAACAATGTCATTCGATGCGACCGCCATGCTGCTGTGGTCGTGAGTTCGACTATAGAACACATGACCGGTGGAGAAGTTAGTGATGCGTACCATTGGATAGTTGGTGGCACCCTGGACGTCGTCTCCGTATGCCGCACCTTGCGACATGCCGTTGAACCGGACGCCATAGACTTGATAAGAGCCGCCGGGCTGGACGAAGAATGGAGAGCCGAAGATGACTGGAGCCCATTCAGGCTGGTAGCCGCCTCTAGGATTGTAGAGTTCGATGTCGTCGGAGAAATCCGTTAGCAAGACTTGTCCGCTGGGAAGTATCAACATGTTTCCGTAGAACGAGCCGTCAATGGGCGCGTTCGGTGGTCCTGGAACGGTGTGAAGATCTCTGCCGTCCCACTCAAAGAAAGTAGAAGGAGGATCGCCGTAACCTGGGCTCGCCATCATGAGGACCTTGCCGTTGGTCTCAAGTGACGCGGGGCCATCGGCAATGTTATTTCCGCCGGTGAAGGTTGGGCCGGGAGTCCATCGTCCCCAACGAGTGTTGTAGATTGCCGTATTGCCGTTGGCGAAGACCGGCGGCGGGCCGGCAGAATATTCGCAAGTGTTCGATCCCGTGTAGAACACGGTGCCGTCGGGGCGGAGTACCGCGGGGCCAAGCTCGAAGGTAGCAACCTTCTCTCCTCCGCAAGATATTGCGGAATCCCAGAGCTGAACGATGGTACTGCCGGCGCTCGACCATGAGCCTGTCCTGGGGTTATAGATTTCTGAATTCGTCCCGGTAGGTATGTACGGAAAAGGAGAGATGGGGACGTAGGCATCGACGGTAAGCACTTTGCCGCTGGGAAGAAGATTCCACCCTTCTTCGTCATTGGGGTCGTACTTGCCGGTACCGGTTGGGGTCCAAGTCAAGGTACTGGCATTCAACAATGCAGATTGCGTGGTACAGCAATTAGCCTGCATGTAGGTGCCATTTGCCAGCACCACACTTTGCGAGTCGCCGATTGTCGTCCATCCACTGGGAGGAGCGACGGGCGTCCAGGTGTTGGCGAGGGGATCGTAGATGGCGCCGAGATTGGTCCAGACAGGGTTAAAGAAATTGTATTCTCCGCCCATGATGATGAGCCGGCCATCGGGAAGCACCGCGGAAGAATGATAGAGCGGACTGTAATCGGAGGGCAGCGAAGCCAACTCCGACCAGGTTCCATTCACGTAGCTGCCGGTGTTATCGGGAGTCAATCGCCACCATTCCTGGCAGCCACCTTCCTGCACGATGACCGTACCATCGGTAAGCAGGAGAGGGTTGGCAGCGCCGGCGCAGTTGACGTCGTCGAGAAAAGTGGGTTGATTGGTCAGCGGAGTCCAAGGGGAACCCGTGCCCAGGTTGTTGGCCTGAACTCGAGATTGTGCCCGGGAAGCACCCCGGGGTGGAATTGGTGTGAGGCGTTGAGCACCGGCAAGGCTGGGCCACGCGAGTAAGGCAATAGTGGCGAATCCCAGTGTTCGTGAGATCTTAGTCTTTCTGGCTAGCATGTCTGTGTGTCTCCTGGTAGAGATCTTTTAGCGAATCGAAGCGGCTAGAAAGCCTACATCGAGCGCTGAATTCTTGCAATACGCTAAGCTCCTTGGCACTGTCTTGTTCACTTGGAATTGGGGGAGAACGAGGGTAGCTAGGGGCGGGTAATGACTTCGTTCGGAGACGAGGGGAGAACAAACTTCACATTGCGACTGGCATTGGCTTGCATGGTTTCAGCAACGTTGAGGGACGCGAGGTCGATCTTTTTGTTCCAGAAGCCGTCGGTGTAAAAATCGCCGCGGGCGTACAGGGAGCCGTCTGCGATGGTGTAGTCGCGCACTTCTTCGCTGTGTCCATCACGAAAAACCAGAACTGCCGGCGTCAAGTCCATTGCGGATACTGGCTGAGTCGGTGGTGTGGCTGGCATGGCAGACGATTTCGCAGGGTCAGGGAAGGCGAGCGGCGAAGCGTCGCCATTGATCGCGACCGTGTTTACGCGAACGTAACGACCGTTCTGCAATTCGATCATTAAGGGCTGTGAGGATGACGCCTGGTGGTTGCTCAGAGGAGAAACTCCTTCTCCCAGAGAACCGGGAGCGGGTATATCGCGCATCGCCTGCATCAGGTATGGCGGGGGATCCGAGGCCACCGGATAGCCGGAAGAATAAATATCGTCGGAATCGAAATCCCCAAAGAATGCAAATGGGAGAGAGTTGTATGGATACGCAGGCGAGCGGCGGAATGCGGATGAACGCGGGCCGCGTCCGAAAGCGTAATTGCCACCTCGGGAAACATTGCCTGCGCCAATGCCTCCTCTGGAGCTGATATGCGGCGACGCGGAGCGGACAGCAGCAGAGGCGTGGCCACCTGATGAGGCTCTCTGGGCTGCGGTCCAGGGTGTCCAGACCATGAAGAGAGCCGTGATGAGAGCAAATAAGCGCATGATTAGTTGGCCTGCGCCGACGGCGGCAGTTGGAACATCACTCCGTGATCTTCGTTTTGTTTCTGGGTGGCTGAGAGATCGAGATCCGCGAGAGCGATCCTGCGAGGATGCCCCGGCGTGAGATCGTAGAGCATCTGACTCACGATCGCGTAGTTGCCGACCTCGATCTGGTGACCATCTTTGAAGACGAGAGTAGTGGGATTCTGCGGCGGTTCGGAACTGGAATCGGCCGCCAGCGCACTTTCTCCTCCGCCTTGTGCGTGAGCGGGGCCTGCCGAAACTGGAGGCACATAATCGCCTGGGCCCGATCCCCGCCGGTCAAAAATTGTAGGGCCTCCCTGGTAATCGGCATCTTGATCGTCGCCGGAATTGTCCGCATAGGGGACTTCGACGGCATAGGGCACGGCCACACCGTAGGCATACGGATAGTAGGCATCGCCGTTTGCGGTGTGGTGGAGATGATTGTTGAGAGAGTTGCCCGGAGAATGCGGAACGGTGGGATGCACGAACCCTCCAGTTGGAGGGGCTACCGGACCGGTGCGCGGTGCCACTGGGCCGGTGGGCGGCGCTACGGCGCCAGTGAATGGCGCGGCACCTCCAGAGTGAGCAGAGCCGGAAGAACTGGCAGATGCGCTGATTTGTGCCGAGGCAGGAGAGAGTAGAAAAAGAAAAATCCCAAAGACGGCTAGCGAAGCCGGAACCGAGCGTCGCACAAGGCAAGTCACGCTCTTATGATACTCCAACGCGGACGGCATAGCGCACCTCAAGAAGGAACATTCTATAGATTTGGATCGCCGCAGCATCGTTCGAGATGCGCGGAAAATGTAAAGAATTGTTCGGGGGGAAAAGTCGACAGGTCTAACACAGAGCTCACAGTGGACACACAGGAGTCACCTAGCTGCACCGGCGAAAATTATCCTCGGGGAACTATCCTCTGGGCACTTGGACCAGAGCCGAAAGGCTCCAGAGGATGTAGGCGCCCACCAGCGCCCAGACACAGGCAGTTACCAGGGATCGCGAGGAAGTTTGCATGAGATCGGCGAGGACGCCGGAGACGAAAAGGAACAGGAAGGGGATGGAAGCGAGGAGAAATCCGGCGCCTGCGACACGCGGATGAGCAATGCGGAGGATTATAAAAAGGAGCGCGACCAACAATGGAGCGGTATTGCCAAAATAGCGCGTGCGCGGCCATGCCAGATAGGTGGCAAGAGCAGCCGGAATCAGCAAGACGAATGCAGGGCAGCCACGCAGGATCAATTGCGCGACTTGGCGATAAACGGAGAGAACCGCGAAGGTGCGCCAGGTTGCTCCCCAGAAAGAGCCGTGTTGGAGTGCTTCGAGAAATGTGCGCCCATGAAAAAAATAGGTCGCGAAAAGTAGGAGGATGGCGGCTAGAGATGCGGCCGTCCAGATGGTGAGGGCTGCGCCGCGGCGGATGGGCGCGAGATAGAGCAGGAATGCGAGAGCGATAGGAACCACTACGATCATGGAAAACTGCGATCCGACGGCAATGGCGAGAGAGATTCCGAGCAGCAGGATTCTGCGCCAGTTCCAGAGAACAACCTCGCGCGGAGCGTACAGAGTATGGGCGACAGCGATGGCAGTGAAGATAGCTCCGAAAGATCCCCACGCGGCCAGGATTTCAGGCTCGACATGCCACACCGCAGTTGCCTGAAGCATGGCGGGTGAAAAGCAGTACAGAGTGAGCGCGAGAAATCCGCCGGCGTTGCCGCAGAGACGGCGCGCGACATACCATAAAGATGCGCCTAGGAAGACCCCACAAGCCAGGAAAGGAAAACGCGGAAGCCATCGCCACTGTGGAGAAGACCCGGGTGCGAGAAGGCTCCGCGGCCACGCCAGCAGTGGAGCTGCGGTAACGAGGGAGAGAAGTGGAGAGTGCTCGGTATCGAAGCCGGCATCGTCGCCCGAGACTTCCATGGGAAGCGAACCAGGAGTATCGGGGAAGGGAGCACCGGCGATTCCTTCGCCGTGAATTTGCCGCCACCCCGCGGCAATGCGAACCTCTTCAGAAATGTCGGGGCGGTTGCTGTCGGAAGTGCGCAAATCGCAACGAACCAGCCAGATCGCCTGCGCGAGAAAGATGAGGAGCAAAGATCCGGCGAGAAACTGTGGGCGGCCGAAGCGCTGGCGCGTGAAAAATCCCGTCATAGGGGTGCGCCGTGTTTTTACCACGAGCAGGGGCATTTGACGAAACTGGCCTGGCGTGTTGGTGCGAAAGTTACGTGCGGCTGCATTTCTGGATGCGGAATCGGTTGCTCTCGCGGTTGCACCCGCAGTACGATAGATGCACTGTTGATGTTTCTGTCCACCTGCCTGGGTTGCGCGTCTCTCGTCCTTAACGTCGGCGTCAGAGTTGATGTCAGCTTCGATGTTGGCGCCGACTGGCTTACGGAAATAATCGTACCTGAGTTCTGAAACGGAGAAACGGAGAAGTGCGTCTTGATTGATTTGAGCCGCTATTTTCGCGTTGTGTTTGTCAGCTTTTGTGCATTGGCTTTTATAGTATTCGGCCAGGCAGCGCTCTGGGCCGACGGTGCGGCTTTTGATCTAACCGGGCCCAAGGTCGAGGTCCGGGTGCAACGGGACGGCCATACCCTTCCGATTTCCGAAGTTCCAAACCTGCAGGTGGGAGACCGGCTGTGGATCCATCCCGATTTGCCGGATAGCCAGTCGGTGCGTTATCTGATGGTGATTACTTTTCTTCGAGGATCGACCAATCCCCCTCCCGATGACTGGTTCACACATGTCGAGACCTGGGGCAAACAGGTGCGCAAAGAAGGGGTATTCGTTACCGTTCCTAAGGGAGCCGAGGAGGCGATTGTATTTCTGGCGCCGGAAACAGGAGGCGCGTTAAGCACGCTGCGCACCGCAGTTCGCGGCAAGCCGGGAGCTTTCGTGCGGGCTGCACAGGATCTCGAGCAAGCTAGTCTTGATCGCGAGCGCCTGGAGAAATATCTGGAAGCCGTTCGGGAGCCTTCAGCCGATCCGGAACAGATGAAGACGCGCAGCACTCTGCTTGCGCGCAGCCTGAATATAAAGCTCGATCAGCAATGCTTTGATAAACCCAGCGCACAACAGGTTCCCTGTCTCACGCAGAACACCGACCAACTCGTTCTCGATGACGCCCACAGCCAGACCATGGTGGCGACACTTAGTTCCGGACCATCCAGCGACCTGCTGGTGCAGGTGAGCGCTACTCCGACGGCGGGCGGCGGATTTTATAGCGCTTACGTCGGGGCAGTGGTCGATGTGGTTCGAATCCTAGGCACGGCGCATACCGCGCAGTATCAATACATCCCAGCGCTTTCGCTGCCGAAGAAGGAAGACCTCAGTCTCCGCCTGAACACTCCGCCATCTTTCCGGAATCCGAAATCGGTGATTGTGATAGCGCTTCCACTTGTAGTGGCGGCGGCGAACCCGCCTGTGCGCGCAGTGGATGCAACCCAGGTTTTCTGCGTAGATAAACCTTCTCTGGTACTACCGGCTGACGGCGCTCCCTTGGCGTTTGCCACCGAGCTGGCGCATGACTTCGTTCTGCACGTGGAAACCAAATCCTGGGCTGGGACCGATCTTCCCGCCGTGCCCAATCCCGCGCAGGGCGGTTTCGTGATCGATACGAAGGCGATGCAATCGGTGGACGTGCATGGAGAGATTAGCGGGACGTTGCGCGGCCGGTGGGGTTTTGGCTCTTTCGAGGGTCCACACTTTCGGTTACGCGCTTCGAGCCCCGAACAGTGGACCGTCGCATCCAAAGATGCCAGCGCATTGATCGTGGGCCGCGAGGATACGTTACATCTTCAGTCACCCGATGCCTGCTGCGTGAGCGCTGTCAGGCTACGCGACGAGAACGGCAAAATCACTGACGCAGGATGGAAGGTTGCCAAGTCCGAAGAGCTGGAAGTGAAAGTTCCTCTGCAGAATGCGACGGCGGGAACGCTTACAGTAATGATCCACAAATTGGGCACTCGCCAGTCCGATGAAGTTCCACTACACACTTATTCCGAGGCCGCTCGACTGGACGCCTTCACCATCCATGCAGGTGATGCCGAGGGAATGCTCAAAGGCACAAGGCTGGATCAGGTTACGTCCCTTGAAGCAGCAGGCATTCACTTCGTCCCCGGCGGCTTGACTCGCGCCAACCAGCAGGACGAACTGAAACTGGTCAGCCATGACGCATTGGTGAGCACCGGCTTGCATGCTGGAGATTCCATGACGGTTCATGTCAACCTGCAAGATGGCCGTGCGCTCGATCTAAAGAGTACCGTCGAAGCGTCTCGGCCGCGGGTTACCGTGCTCAGCAAAAGTGTGCAACAGGAATCGTCGGGTACGCCATCCGTGGTGCGGCTGGAAAGCCAGGATGAATTGCCTCAGGATGCGCGACTTAATTTCTTCCTGAAAACGCAGGTTCCGGAGAATTTTCCGGCGGCAGAGAAGATCGAGGTGGCCACCGCCGACGGTTCTTTCAGCGTCATGTTGAGCGAAAAAGATGGAAATCTTACCCCGCAGGATTCCAAGACAGTATATGGCGTGCTCGATCCTATGAAGCTGCTCGGTCCTTCGGCATTCGGACCGCTGAAATTTCGCCCAATTGGCCCGGATGGAAGCGATGGAGACTGGCAGCCGTTGATCACACTCGTCCGAATTCCTGTTCTTGAAGAAATTCGCTGCACCCAAACGGCGGAGAAACAGTGCACGCTGAACGGCGACAAACTTTTTCTCATTGATGCAGTCAGCAGCGATCCGGAATTCACCAACCCAGTGACCGTTCCGGACGGCTTTGTTCAGGCGGCGCTGAACATTCCGCAGCCGAAAGGGAAGACTCTCTACCTCAAGCTTCGCGACGATCCAGCGACGGTGGTTACCGCCGATGTGCCAATCATGCCTACGCAGGAGTAGGCCGGGAGAAATCCTGCAGGGGTCACGATTTGTATTGTGCTGCGGAAAAAGCCGGCCTACGCGCCTACTGCTCCTTTGCCCTGAAACTTCACCTCGATCAGACGGCGGTCCTCGTCGGAAACTTTGAACATACTGCGCGACTTCAGGCTGAGAAAGCTGGCGACAAAGACCTCAGGAATCTGGCCGATGCGGGTGTTGTAGGTGTTGACGTTGTCGTTAAAAAACTCGCGGCGATCGGCAATGCGCTCTTCCAGTTCGGTAATGCGAGTCTGCAACTTGAGAAAGTTCTGGTTGGCCTTTAGTTGGGGATAATTCTCCGCCACGGCAAAGAGACCGCGCAGAGCGCCGGTGACCTGGAAATCGGCCTGCGCCTTCTGCCCGATGCTGGCGGCGTTCATGGATGCGGCTCGCGCCCGCGTCACGGCCAACAGGGTCTGCTGTTCGTGCTGCATGTATCCCTTCACGGTCTCGACAAGGTTTGGGATCTCGTCGTGACGCTGCTTAAGCAGCACATCAATGTTGGCCCAAGCGCGGTCGTTATCGTTGCGCAGCCGCACCAACTCGTTGTAGAGGATAACTGCATAGGCCAGCACTCCCACCACGAACAAGAAAAACGCCGCAGCTTCGATCACGGTGCTCCCCATCGTCCGCTAGACCTCCGATACCCGCGCCCCCTAGGATAATCCAGTGAAGCAGGATACACGTCGGTCGTGCAAGTAACTGACGGGACAGCGCCGAATGTGATGGGTTTTGGTAAACAAAAGGGCTGAGCCCCCCAGCTCAGCCCCTGTCGCGCGCAGTGAAAAACCGCTATGGCTTATGCGGAGTTAGATCACAACTACTCCGGACTTCATCCAGATTCAAACCTCCGGGCGAGAACTCTGCGATCGCATAACCGGTCCTGGTCTTGACTTCGAGATTGAACACCTGGGCTCCAATCAAGCCGCGAACGGTACCTTTGTCCATCGAAAGGAATCGCCCGCGAACCCAGTTCCAGCCCTTGTGATCGTGGCTACCGTCGATGCGCACCATTACAACCATCTTGGGCTCTCCCCAGAAGCCGGGATAATCCGGCCGTCCAAGACGGCCTCCCATACTGAAGTCGGCGTACTGATATTTGCCATCGGTGCATACGATTTCGATCCGCGGCTTGTAATCCGGGTCTTCGCGGAAATAATTGTTGGCCAGCAATTCGAAGCGGGCTTTCTTCTTTCCAGTCATTTTGTCTTCCGAGCGGAACTCCATCCACTTGCCGCCGGCGCTAACCCCGTCCTGCTCATCCTGGTAAGGGCTCATAGCGCCTTGCTGAGCGAAGGCCGAAACGGCCATCAAGATCACGCTGGTGAACGCTACAGCCGCGCCCAATGCGCGGCGATTTCTAGTCTGAAATGATCGCAATTCGTTCAAGGTTTCCTCCACACTAGAGCACCCCTACGTATTGAACCCGAAAAATGGAGAAGAGTTGCATGGTACGTTCTTTGGCTTAAGTCTCAGGTTTTTTAGTTTCAGGGCCGGCTCTTGCCTGGGCAAGCACGGCCTGGGTAATCACGGCCGAAGTTACTTCGCATCCACGCGCAGGTCGATGTAAACCTGGGAGCGATCATCGAACTGGCTGACCGATCGGGTGTCGCTCTTGTGGTCGCTGAACTGGGCGTAAACTTCGTAATCGGCGGTGGAGAGCCCCGGAAAGCGGTAGGTACCATCCTGCCCCACGATGTAGGTCTTGACGGCGTGGGTGCGGGTGTTGGTGAGGTAGACAATGGCGCCAACCACGGGATTATCCTGACGATCCAGCACTTTGCCGGAGAGCAGGCGGCCTTGGGATTTGTCTTTTTTGTCGAGCGCACCGCCAGTCACGGAGATCACGAGCAACAACGCGCAGGTGAAAAGGAATACCCGCCGACGCGATAGTCTGGAATTCATAGTCTGGGGTCGTAATCTGAAATCATAATCTGGAATTACGAATTCTTGCAGTTCTTCTTCGGATGCTTTGCAGCGGCGCTATCGGGCGAGGTGCAAGCCGATATCGACGCGCTCATCATACTCTACGTGGACCGGAACCTCTTCGGCGAGATGGAGGGGCTGGCCGTCTTCGGTCTTTACATGCTTGAGATCGGCGGTTACGACATAGTCATTCTTGCCGGCCGGGACGCGCTGGGCGAACTCCCCGGCGTGGTCGGAATAAAGTTCCCAATGGGCCTTTTTGTCGGAAGCGCGCCGGATCAAGACTCTGATCCCATAGACTGGGTGATCGGTTGGACCCCAGACGGTGCCAAAGATAAGCGCGTAAGGGTCGGTCGGTTTCAACTTTTTGGATGCGGGAGCTGCGCTGGCCGCTTGGCGCGGGCTTAACGTGGCGAAGACCAGCACGAGCAGAAGAGAAAAACAGGATGAGCGTACCGAGGGATAAAACCGGCGGGCACTATGCGTCGTCACCGTCTTCGGTCTCCACTTCCTCTTCCTCTTCCACATAGCCTTCTTCAACTGCCTTCAATTCCAGCGGACTGGTTGTGACGACCTCGAAGTCGGTACCGCATTCGGGGCAGGAGACGATCTCGCCCTCGTCGACTTCTTCCTCTTCCACATCCAGGTCGGTTTCGCATTCAGGACAAAGAACCATGACTCCTCCGGTTCGATTCGATATCATCCTTAGATACTACTCGTAATATTTAGATTCTTACCCGAGCGTAGTGTCAAGGGGGCGAGTCCTGTAGAGCTGAAGATTTATAATTTGCGGCAAGCGCCGACGATCTTGACATTTCGCTCGCTGGAGACTACGCGATTCCTTCGTTTAATAAAATGTTTAATAAAATCCGATGCTTCGTCCCCTTTCTGCTGAGCATCAGTCTTATGGCTGCGGGGCAAAATCAGAATTCGGCGGGTTCCACGGCGACAGGTAAGGAAGCCCCGGAATCTATGGCTGTCGATAGTAGGATTGCGGCTGCGATCCAGCAGGTCTCGCCCGAGCGTATCCGTGAAAATATCGAAAAGCTGGTGAGCTTTGGAACCCGCTTGACCATTTCGCCGCAGGACCAGGCTGCGATCGGCTCTGGACGCGGGGTGGGCGCGGCGCGGGAGTGGATCAAGTCGGAGTTCGGTCGCTACGCCCGCGATTGCGGCGGTTGCCTGGAGGTGAAAACCGATACGTTCATCGAACCAGCCGGAGAGCGGATTCCGCAGCCCACGGAAATCACAAATGTCTATGCAGTCTTGAAGGGCACGGATGCGGATAATGCGAAGCGCATTGTGCTGGTAACCGGGCATTACGATTCGCGCAACAGCGATACGCTCGATGTCAAGGGCGACGCTCCAGGGGCGAATGACGATGGAAGCGGAACCGCCGTCAGCCTGGAATGCGCGCGGGTGCTGAGCAAGCTGAAATTTCCGGCCACAATTATTTTCCTGACCGTGGCAGGCGAAGAGCAAGGGCTGAACGGCAGCCGCCACTTCGCGAAAATGGCCAAGGACCAGGGATGGGAAATCGAAGCCGTTCTGAACAATGACATTGTTGGAGGAGACCAAAACCCCGAGCAGGATCACGGCGTGGTGCGCGTGTTCTCCGAGGGATTGCCCGCCGCTGCGAGCGAGCAGGAGATCAGCCGCATTCGGGGGCTGGGCGGGGAGAACGATTCGGCGTCGCGCCAACTGGCTCGGTATATTCTTGACGTGGGCTTAGCTTATGACGCGGGCGTGAAGCCCATGCTGGTGTTCCGGCTGGACCGCTATCTGCGTGGCGGCGACCATTACTCTTTTAACCAGCAGGGATTCGCCGCCGTTCGCTTCACGGAATTTCGCGAGGACTTTCATCACCAGCACCAGAACGTCCGCACGGAGAATGGCATCGAGTACGGCGACCTGGCCAAGTTTGTGAGCTACGATTATGTGGCGCACGTGGTGCGGTTGAATGCGGCAACGCTCGCGTCCTTGGCATCGGCGCCGGCGCCGCCGGTGAATGTGCATATCCTGGCGAAGGGTCTGGAGAATGACTCGACGCTCACCTGGGAGGGTTCACCGGGAGGATTAGCGTCGAACTACGAAATCCTTTGGCGTTCTACGACCAGCCCAAAGTGGGAACACGTTGAGACTGTCGGAAATGTGACGCGTGCGACTTTGAAACTTTCCAAAGATAATGTCATCTTTGCCGTGAGAGCCTTGGACGCCCAGGGCCACCGGAGCTTGCCGGTTGTGCCGGCGCCAGAGCGGTAAGGAAGCGAGCCAGAAGCATCTATTGCATCACTAAGAACGCGACCGTCGGCGCGCTACGCCTGCTGGCTCAGGCTTACGGACTAATCTCGCAACCTGATACCATGATCCGTACACTTCTTTCCCTTGCAGTCGTTGAGGCCCCAACGTGGCGATGAATCGCGGACGTACGATCTCGTTGAGTTTGCCACCGTTCACCCACTGGGTGAAGCGGCTGATCCTCACGTACGCGGGGATTTACCTGCTGATGGCACTGATGGAGGTTGTCTCTCCATTCGCTCACCAGTGGGTCCGTGTCTATCTGGGCCTGATCCCGGCTCTGGTAGTGCGCGGCATGGTATGGCAGTTGATTACATATTCATTTCTGCACTTCACCCTGCTGCATTTCCTGTTTAACGCTCTGGCATTGTGGATGTTCGGTTCGCAAATCGAAAGCGATTGGGGATCGAAACGGTTTCTGGAGTTTTATTTCTTTTGTACGGTGGCGGCCGCGGTCACGACCGTGGCAGTGAGTTACATGCACGTGCCTGGCTTGTCTCCGGCAACTACAACCATTGGAGCTTCAGGCGGGATCTACGGCTTGCTGGTCGCGTTCGGCATGCTACATGGCGAGACCGAAATCATGCTGTTTCCCCTGCCGTTTCAAATCAAGGCGAAGTATTTTATCTGGGGAATCGTTTTCCTCACGCTGGCGGGAGCGATTCAGGAAATCGGCGGGGTAAACAATTTCGCACACCTGGGTGGACTGCTCTTTGGCTATCTTTACCTCAGATTTTTGCCCAGGAAAGGGTTGGCATTCGCCACGTCGGAACGCTATTTTAGCTTGCGGAATGAATATTACCGCTGGAAGCGACGGCGGGCAGCGAAGAAGTTCGAAGTCTACATGCAGAAGCACGACCGCAAGGTGGAGTTCGACGAACACGGCAACTACATCCCGCCGGATGATGGACCTCGCAAAGGCAATGGCGGATCAAAATCAGGTTGGGTGAATTAGAGCCACGGATCTACACGGATTACAGTGAGGCGCGAGCAACAAAAGCTGGTGCCTCAACTCACTGGCTTCTACTTAGCTCGCTCAGCTCGGTCGGGATGAAAAGAGTGGCGGATGCGCTCTTTCAACTCGGTCGCGCCCGTGGGACATTCTTCAACCCGCGAAGAACGCCTGAAACTCTGCCAGCACATTGCCCGGTAACTCTCCCCGCCGCGATTTGCCTTTAAATCCGAGGTCGTGCCCCGCGCCTTCCACGGTAAACAATTTCGTCTCGGCTGGAATCAGCTTTAAGGCCTGCTCAACTTCTGGGATCGATCCAAATGGGTCGCGCGTGCCTTGCACGAAAAGAGCGGGAGTGCGCAAGTTGAAAAAATGCTGGGTTCGCAGTTGAGATGGTTTTGCCGGGGGATGCAGCGGATAAGACATCAAGAGCAGGCCGGCAACTTCCTTGGATTGGGCTTCGGTTTCTTCCGCACACAGCATACTAGCCTGCCTTCCTCCGTAGGAGTGCCCTCCGAGAAATATGGGACCATCCGTCAGATGCCGCAGAGCCGCGGCAGCGTTCTTCAGGCCCGCACGATCGCGTTTGCCGTCGTGCATACCGGGCGGACCGTAAGGGCGATCTTGCCGGAACGCTAAATCGCAGCGCAGGACGTGGAAGCCGGCGCCGCCAAAGGCTTCCGCCACTGCGATCAGCAACGGAGCCTTGCAGTTCGATCCTGCGCCGTGAGTGAGGACCAGTCCTTTACCGTTAGGCTTTGCGGGGCGGTGCAGAAAACCGCACACAAACGGGTCGACGGCGACATCGGTAAAAACTTGCGAAGTGGATTCAGAAGACATGTCTCGTTTCTAGACGCTGGCGCTTTCGCTTGGCTGGACAGCCGAGGCGGCTGTTCCCTATTTGAGCTTATGCGCTGATTTCTGCAAGTTTTTCGTAGACTTTTAGAATTTTGATTTCATTTCCCAGGCGCGCCCAGCAACGCAGCAGTTCCGGATCTTCCTGGGCCGTTTGGCGAGCTTGTTCGGAATTCCAATAACGCAGCAGCACGTAATCCTTGTCGCTGCGGTAGAGAAGATCCCGGCCGTATTGCCTTTTGGACACGAGAGTGGTGAGTTCACGCATGGTCTCAAGCGAAGCGGCCTCCATGTCGGGCAGCGGCTCCCAGATCGCTATGGATAGGTACCCTTGCGACATATCCCGCGATTATAGCTTCTGCGGCTTGCGAGTGCGTTTTCGTTTCGGCATAACAATGGCTCTGGCTTCTTCGGCCGTCACCGTATGCAAGCGCATGAAGTTAGTGGAGCCCGAGGTATGGCTGGTACCCGCGACCACTCCCAGCACATCGCCAGGCTTGAGCAAGCGACGGTCCAATAATTCTTCTTCAGCAACGCGCACCATGTGTTCGGAGGTCAGCCCCGGCGCGCACTTCATGGGATGCGCTCCCCAATAAAGATTGGTGCGCTGGGCTACGGTGGAGCTTGCGGTGAAAGCGTAGATGGGAGCCCGCGGGCGGTACTTCGAAATCATTCGCGCCGTATTGCCGGTCTCGGTGAAGACGGCGATCGCCCCCATGGGCAGGTCTTCGGCCGCATGGGCGATTGACTCGCAAATCGTTTCCGCGATGGAAAGGCTGTGCCGGTCGCGACGGCGGTGGCGAGGCTGCGTAAAGTCTCCCATATTACTTTCCGCTTCCATCACAATGCGGGACATCATGGCGACCGCTTCGCGAGGATAATGTCCGCTGGCTGTTTCCGCGGAGAGCATCACCGAGTCGCTGCCATCGAAGATGGCATTGGCTACATCGCTAACCTCGGCGCGTGTGGGACGCGGGTTCTCGATCATCGATTCGAGCATCTGCGTGGCCGTGATCACCGGCTTGCGCCAAAGCGCTGCGCGGCGAATCACATGTTTCTGAATGACCGGCACTTTTTCCGGCGCCATCTCCACGCCCAAGTCGCCGCGAGCCACCATGACGCCATCGGAAGCCTGCAAAATTTCTTCGAGATGATCGATGGCTTGCGGCTTCTCCAGCTTCGCAATCAACGGCGTGTCAGAGCCCATGGCGATCACAATTTGCCTGACCATGTTCACGTCAGCCGAAGTGCGCACAAAGGAGAGCGCGACTGCATCCACGCCGTGCATCAAGCCAAACTCAAGATCTTTACGGTCCTTTTCTGTCAGGGCGGGAATCGACAAAGCGGTGCCAGGCAGGTTGATGCCTTGATGCTCTCCCAAAGTACCGCCATTCAAAACGTCGCAGACAACATCTTTGCCACGGATGGTCCGTACTCGCAGTTCGATGAGACCATCGCGCAAGAGAATGCGCGCCCCGCTAATAACTTCCTGCGCAAGATCCGGGAAAGTGGTGGAGATTCGGGTGGTTGTGCCGGCGATATCGCGGGGAGTGATCACGACGATTGTGCCGCTTTTCAACACAATTGGCATGCCGCCTTCCAGGCGCCCAGTGCGGATCTTAGGCCCTTGCAGATCCTGCAGGACGCAGATGGTACGGTTTTCCTTCTGGGCAGCCCGGCGCAGACGCTCGATGTTGCGGGCATGATCCGGGTGCGAGCCGTGAGAAAAATTGAGCCGTGCAACATCCATGCCGAGGCGAAGCAAGTCGCGCATTTCGGGCTCGGAGTGGCAGGCCGGACCGATCGTGCAAATGATTTTCGCGCGGCGGCCCGAAGCGAGGCCGCGAACCACGCCTGCAGACGAACTTCGCTTGGAAACGGAATTGGCTTTCATCAGCTCAGGCTGCTACATGAATTCTGAATGTATCGGAACTTTTGTGGAGAAAGTTTATTGTAAATGGAGAGGGCCGATTGGCTCTAACTTCCCAATACGATCAGCCTTACAGTTAATGCGGGCTGCCCAGCAGTGCCATCCGCCGGGAGCAACTGCTGGTGATGAAGTGAAGATATCCCGCCCCGTAGTAACGACGAAGTTTGTTGGGCACGAGCGACGTTAGCACGAAGCGTTGAGGCGTGGATGTGACCGGTGAACCATGCGGGGTCAGTGGTGCCCAGCTTTGCAAAAACAAGCAAAGCTGGGGCAGCCATTTTCGTGGCGATGTACGCATGACGCAAAGCTGGGCCAGCCCCCCTTTTCCTTCTCTTCGGCGGTCGGCTTCTTCGGTGTTTTGAGAACGTGTTTTTTCGGACGTTCACTCTGCTTGGTGTCCAACAACTGCTCGGCTAACTCGTCATTCTGGTTCGGTTTCATAAGCGTTTTTTCCTTGAGGCTAGTTGCCCTTCTCTCACTAATACTCACCGGCGAGCCAAACCCTGATTATTTTTTTTGGGACTGCTCCGCGTCCCCCGGCTCCCATTTCTTCATCCCATTTTTTCCTAGCTGGAAGCAACACAGGAGCGGAGAGGGAGGCGGGTCAAGCCCGCGCGTTCTCCTGCGCGCCGCGCGGCGGTCGAAGCGAAGCGCAGAGGCTTGATGCGGCTCCCGCGCTCCGTACACTCCCGGCGGAAAAATGGGAGATTCCGCCCGCTTCTTTGTTTTCAAGGCGTTAACGCGCACTCGCCGCGTGGTCGCTGCACAGCAACGCGGAGTCGAGGATTTTCCTTCTTAGCCACTTGTTTTCTTCAGGTTCGCGCACGCGAACGCGGAAACTGCCAATTTTTCGCGCTTCTCCCGCCTAGCTCGCTGATCCCATGAACGTTAACCCACGTTAACCCGAAGTTGCTCCGCAGCTCCCATTTGGGGGTGACGTGTCAACCCTACTCCCCGTGCAAAGCACGGCAGGGTTTTGAACTTCCCCTGGCACGGCACCTCGGGTGGGCAGGACACCTGACACCCACCTCCCGGACCACGGCAACGTCGCCCCTGAGTGCGCCGGATTCGCCACACCGCAGGAGTAGGAATCAGGATCGAATCGGACCGCGTATCGGGCCGGATGAGGCAGCTAAACCAACTCGGATCAGGGCAGGAATCGGCCAGGGAAACATCTGCGGACCAGCAGCTAAAAGAGAAACTTTCCGGGGCACATGGGAGCCGGATCAGTCGGCAGGCTCGAATGATCGTGATCCCTTATGAACCTAGCTCCGGCCATGGGCATGCGGCTCAGTCAAAGGACTCTTGCCTCCGCTCTCAACCCAAAGCTTTCCGTGGTCATACGATGCGCGAAGCTCCGGGTCACGTGCCCAATCCTCAAAGAACTTACGAATGGGCGGTCTTTCAAACAGGTGTTCTATCACGGCATTGTCGATGCATTTCCTGAGCTCCACGTTTCCTTCTACGTATAGCTTTCCTAGCATCGATTTAATCAACCCAAAGTACTTCGCGTCCCGTTTCTCATCCCACATCTGGACAAACCACCCGGTTAGGTCCCAGCCTGCAGAGTATCTGCTGTTTGCCCATCGACTCTTCGGGTCCGTTCTAAGGCAAAACGCATAGTACCGGAGCATGAAGTCGAAAACCTCATCGAACTCCAGCGGCGGAGAAACCCTTCTCACGTGCCCAGCATTTGAAAGGAACCCGTAGGTGGCTCCGAGCGTGTCTGTATCGTCGCTTCGTATCCACTCCCGAACCCTGGCTATTGAGATGTTCGCCGCCGACTCAGAGGGCGCCTCTAGTTCCCTGACAATGTCCTTCAACACGAGAATCCTCCTTCGCCTTACATTCTGGACTCAGGGAGCCTCGCTAATGCAGGCTCAAAATTCATAGGGCTGCAAGGCCCAAGCCTTCGAGAATCTCTTCCAGCAGCGGAAGAATCGGTAGCAGTGGCAGCGGTTTTGGAGCCACTTGAGGTATTTTGTCGCATGGTTTGTTGCCGTTTTGACATTTTTGCTGGTAAAGCTCCTGACAATCGATCCATTGAGTAAAGAGTTGGTCGATCTCAGTCGAGTGTCGATTGCCTCCTCTTGGAAACCGCATGTTGAGATCCCATCCAACGTGCGAATTGATCATCCTTTCCAGGATGTAAATCTTTCCTTTGATGACGTCGCACGTGTCAGTCGGCAAACATTTTGTGTGAACTCCAGCAGGCGGATGCCACGGGCCTGAATCCAGTCCGAATGGATCAACGAGTGTCGTAGGATCGTTCTTTACGTAAGCGTAGTAATTGATTCCCGCACTCATGCCATTCGGGTCTTCGCTGATGAACCTTCCGGTACCCGAATCGTAGTACCGCGCACGGAAGTAGAAGAGACCAGTCTCCGCATCGAAGTCCCGACCGGTGTATTGGAACGGATTAGTAAGCGTGCCCGTGGAGGCAGTTAGTTTTCCGAACGAGTCGTACGTGTATGAGTTGGCAAGCGCTCCGGTCGAGTTGCTGAGTGAAGTAACGGAGACAATTCCATCAGACTCATAGTTACTGGCGGTCCCTGAGCGCAATTCCGACATCGGCTGATCGACCGCCTGATCTTGCGTGTACCGAGCGAGCACATTCCCACTGTTGTCGACTTCCTCCATATCGTTGAACCCGTCATAGAGGTAATTCGTCGTTCCCAGCGGGCCGGATTTCTGAATGCGTCTGCCGAAGGGGTCGTACCGGAAGGTCGTTGTCCCGGTGCCCGGCACCACCGCCTGCACCAGCCGGTTCTCAAAGTCCCACGTATAGCTCTTCCCGCTCGCATCGCTCAGGGTATTGCCGTTCGCGTCGTAACTATAGCTACCCGAAGAATTCGAAGTCAGCTCGTTCGACGCATTGTAGCTATAGGTCGGCACACCGGATGACGATAGCCTATTCCCGACCGGGTCGTAGCTGTAGCTCTCCGTGGTACTCGCACCTTGGGTTACTTGCGTCAGCTCGTACAACGCATCATAGGTGTAATTCGACGTGATCCCGTTCAGGTAGTTGCCCTTGCTGGTGCGGTTCCCGGCGGGGTCATAGGTGTAGCTCGCGCCGTCCAGCGTGTTCACGCCCGCCTGGTGCAGCACCGAAAGCAGGTGCGACAACGAGTCGTAACTGTAATTCGTGTTCACGCCGTTCGGCCGCGTCAACTGCGTTCTTCGGCTCAGCGCGTCGTAGCTGAAACCGAACGATCCCGCCCAGGAGTTGGCCAGCCCGCTCAGCCGGTTCAGCGTATCGTAGCCGTAGGTCGAGATGCTGCCATCCGGCGCCGTCAGCGATGTCCGGTTCGAGGCGGCGTCATAGGTATCCGTGCAATTCTGGAATGCCTAGTCCCTGGGGCCATTGATCGCAATCAACTCTTTTCCCAGCATGGCACGAGGGAACAGCATGGCGTTGAATTCCGCTCCGACGAGAACGATCAGGGGGCTGGCTGTGATCTTTCAACACGTTGTTCCCAAGAAGTGAATAGTCCATTCGAGCAAGACCGGAGAAGCTGATGGTGCTGACCAATCTGCTTCCGAGGAGTCGACCGAATGGACCTTCACCAGAATGCCCGA
>JBAVZU010000115.1:0-9703 GCA_049588915.1 Candidatus Sulfotelmatobacter sp. | reverse complement strand
GGGATCACCGGCTGGGCTCAGGTAAATGGCTGGCGCGGTGACACATCCATTGCCAAGCGTGTGGAATATGATTTGTATTACCTTCGCAACTGGAGCTTGACCTTCGATCTGCAGATCATCACCATGACTTTGCTCCGCCTGTTCAGCAGCAAGAATGCGTACTGATACGTAGTCGCGGCCAGATAAGGGACCAGCGGATCATTTACAGTCATGCCTCGGTTCTGCTTCTCCACCCAGGAAACGTTCATTCGATCCGAGAGCCAGCGCCGTTTTCCCTGGCCAAAAACCATCCGAGGGCTTCGTGACGTTTTCACAAAATCCCGCATGATTGCATTCTGCTTCCAGGGCTTAACCTGCCGCATCGCGCTACTGGCCTTCGTACTGGTCGGCCCTGCCTTGGTGTTCGGCCAACTGCTGCCGTGCGTCGCAAGATCCAGTGCATTCAAGGATTGCACTGCGCTCAGCACCACTACGATTCCAGATCTAGCAAGCTTGCGGAACAGGGCTTTGACCGACAAGGACGAGGATACGTCGGGCTGCCAAAATTTCCGCGCGGCTGCCATCGATGATGCGACGGGAGGAACCTCTGCGGAATCCGAACAGCCGCATTTTCACTGGGCTCGGGCCTTAACGGAGTCGTTTACCTTTCTCATCATCGAGCAGGCATACGTTGTGCACACTGATTTCCGGTGGGTGGTGTCTGAAAATGGAATACCGTTCAATCACTATTGGCGGGATTACAAGCAGTCGCTCTCCGAATGGACTCAATCGGGATGGGACGACGGGGATCCAAACTGGTTCGGTTACGTGGGACATCCCATTCAAGGGGCTTTGACTGGCTTTATTCAAATTCAAAACGACCCGAAGTCTGCCGGACTTGAGTTCTCCAAGACCAAGGCGTATTGGAAGAGCCGACTGAAGGCCGCATTGTGGAATGCCGTTTATAGTACGCAGTGGAATCTTGGGCCTTTGAGCGAGGTCACAGTCGAGAAGTATGGCAGCAAGGACAGGATGCCGTGGAATTCGAACGGATCATTCCCTTGCAACACCAACCATTGCTATACCGGCGTGGGCCAGATCGACATTGTGATTACGCCTCTAGGTGGCACCGGTTGGCTGATCGGGGAAGATTTTCTCGACAAGAAAGTTGTGCGCCGTGTAGAGGAGGCCACGCAGAACCGCTTTTTGATTGACACTGTCCGCGTTGCTCTCAATCCCATTCGCAGCGGCGCCAATATGCTTCATGGCGAGCACCCCTGGTATCGCGCCTCTCGCGAACTTGAAGGAATGAGTGCTTTAACGGAGCAGAAAAGTGCGCCGAAGACAGCAGAGGCCGAGAAATCGCAGACTCCCAATCATGGGAATGTATTTTTCGGGTACACTCACGCCGGTGTTTCTCATTGCGAAGTGGTGATCTCAGGCGCGGCGACTACGTGCGATACGTTTTCCAGCAAGGCTTCAAACCTGGGCGGCTGGAACGCCTCGGTGGAGAAAATGTATCTGCGCTATTTCGGAGTAGTCGCCGATTTCAGCGGGCAGTACGGCGGTGCGAGCCAGACCAATTTCTTGTTCGGCCTGCGCGGGGGCGCCTCGGTTGGAAGGTTCCGGCCATTTGGACAAGCCATGATCGGCGCTGTACGGGCCCGTGAAGATGCCTCCTCGGGACAAATTTCTGAAACTTCTTTTGCTGAGGATCTAGGCTTGGGACTTGATTTTCGACTGGTGCGTCTGCTGAACTGGCGCAATCAAGTGGATGCACTCAAGACCGGGTCGCCTGATTTCGAACGGCGTAACCTTCGCCTGTCTTCCGGAGTCGCCGTGCGATTTTAGCTGGCGTCGCTCCATACTCGCATTCTATGGAGGTTCTCTTTTGACTTCATTACGCTCTTTTATTGGTTATCTGGCACTGCTGAGCATCACTCACCTTGCCTTCGCACAATCCTCTCCCATGGCCGTTTCCGAAACTTCGCTGCTCGCCGGTTATTCCTCGCAATCTTCCCGGAAGGAGAGGGACTGGGAGAAGAAGCTACAGGCCGCTGTCGAATCCAATAATCTTCGCGCCAACATGCAGCGTTTAAGTGCGCGTCCACATCACGTCGGTTCTCCGTACGACAAAGACAATGCGGAGTGGATCCTCGCCAGGTTTAAAGAATGGGGATTTGACGCACACATCGAGACCTTCAGCGTGCTTTTCCCGACACCTAAAGAGCGCGTGATTGAAATGGTTGAGCCCACAAAGTTCCGAGCAAAGCTGCAAGAGCCTCCGGTTCCGGGCGATCCGACCTCCAATCAAATCGCCGAGCAGTTGCCCACCTACAACGCATACTCCATCGATGGAAACGTAACTGCGCCGCTCGTCTACGTGAACTACGGCAACCGCGAGGATTACGAGGAACTGGATCGTCTCGGAATTTCAGTCAAGGGCGCCATCGTAATCGCCCGCTACGGCGAAGGTTGGCGTGGCATCAAGCCCAAAGTCGCCGCGGAACATCAGGCGATTGGCTGCATTATTTATTCCGATCCTAAAGACGATGGCTTCTTCAACGGCGACGACTATCCCAAGGGTGGCTGGCGCCCCCGCGAAGGCGTGCAACGTGGCAGCGTCATGGATACGTATTATCCCGGTGATCCTCTCACCCCCGGAATTGGCGCGACTTCCGATGCAAAACGGCTTGAGATTAAAGATGCGAAGACCATCACCAAAATTCCCGTGCTTCCCATTTCCTGGGGCGACGCGTTGCCTTTGCTTTCTGCCTTGCAGGGACCGGTTGCGCCCGAGGGCTGGCGAGGAGCGTTGCCGATCACGTATCACGTTGGTCCCGGCCCGGCAAAAGTTCATTTGAAAGTCGCTTCCAACTGGGACTTGAAGCCGGTGAACGACGTGATCGCGACCCTGCGCGGATCGGTTGCTCCCGATGAATGGGTGATTCGTGGAAATCATTTCGATGCCTGGGTGAATGGCGCGGACGATCCAATCTCGGGAATGGTCACGGTTTTGGAAGAGGCACGTGTCCTCGGTGAACTTCATAAGCAAGGATGGAATCCGAAGCGGACGATTATCCTTTGCGCGTGGGATGGCGAGGAACCAGGCCTGCTGGGCTCAACCGAGTGGGTTGAAACGCATCGGGACGAACTCCAGAAGCATGCGGTTGCTTACATCAATTCCGACAGCAACGGCCGTGGATTCTTCCACGCCGGAGGTACGCATGACCTGCAACACCTCATCAACGATGTAGCCCGTGACATTCAAGATCCAGAGAAGCACATCCCTGTGCAGCAACGGATGCGTCTGCAGCAAATTGCTCGCGCACACAACGCCGAGGACCGATCAGAGATCAGGAAGAGTAACGACGTCCGCATCAACGCGTTAGGAGATGGTTCGGACTACACGGCCTTCATGGATCACGCGGGCATATCCTCGCTCGACCTCGGCTATGGCGGAGAGAATGATGCAGACGCGTACCATTCCATCTACGACGACTTCTACTGGTACACAAAGTTTGTCGATACTGATTTTTCTTATGGTCGCGCACTGGCTCAAACCGGCGGAACCACGGTCATGCGACTAGCAGATGCGGATTTGATTCCTTATGAATACAACGCCGAAGCGGAAACCATCGAAAGATACGTCAAAGACCTGGAAAAATTGTTGAAAGACAAGCAGGACGAAATCACCGAACGAAACCTGGAACTGAAAGAGGGAGTTTTCACGGCGACGGCCGATCCGCGCAAAACGTCTGTGCCACCGCCCGCAAAGCAGGTTCCTCCGTTCATGAACTTTGCTCCGCTCAAGAATGGCACGGAAGCCATCAAGAAGAGTGCGGAAAGGTATCAGGCGGCGTTTTCCAAATGGCAGGCTAGTGGAAATGCTTTGCCCGATCAAGCCGCCGCCACCCTGAATACGGAAATAATTCAGATTCAGAGAACGTTCTTGACGGAGAAAGGATTGCCGGAGCGCCCATGGTTCAAACACCAAGTCTACGCTCCCGGCGCGTACACCGGTTACGGAGCCAAGCCGATCGCGGCGGTTCGCGAGTACATGGATCAGGAAAAATGGAAAGAAGCGGACGCCCAGATTCCCATGGTCGGCCAAGTGCTGGAAAAAGTCGCGGCCGCGATCGGCAAGGCCGCCGATGACCTGGAGCAAGCAGTAAATCAGAGACAGTAATGGATTTCAGAGGAAACTACGCCTAGCCCGCTATTGTGCTACCATGCCGGGCAAGTTCTTATGCTTTAAGGAGGCTGATTATGGCAACCGTGCTCAGGCCCCTTACCACCGGCGAATTGCTGGATCGAACTTTTTCACTTTACAAAACACACTTCGTATTGTTCCTGTCGATCTTCGCCCTGCCGCATTTGCTCGTTCTCGCCTTCCAATGCATGACCCTCGAGTTTCAAACTCCGACAGCTGGCACATTCGAATTATCCAAGGTGCTCATAGGGGTTTTTTTGAGTTTGGGAGCCGCTATCTTGAGCATCGTCGCTTCCGCGGCCTCACAAGCCGCAACCGTAATTGCGGTTTCCCAGGTTCATCTCGATCGACCCGCAGGTGTGGCCGATTCATTTTCGAGAGTGAAAAACCAGATTTCGGGCGTGATCGGGGTTTCTCTTGCCGTGGGATTTCTGGCGGGCTTGGCCTGCATCGCCTTCATCATTCCCGGAGTTCTGCTCATGTTGCGGTGGTCCCTGGCCATCCCGGTAAAGGTTTTGGAAAACAAGACTGTCGGAGATTCCATGGCGCGCAGCGGCGAATTGACTCGAGGAAACCGTGGCCGCATTTTTGTTATCTGGTTGTTGTTCCTGGTTCTGAGCATCGCGGTTAATTTTCTTCTTCGTTGGCCAATTGAAATTGCCGCCGGGGTAAAAAGCATTTTTGCGCTGCAAGCAGTTGCAGCGGAATGGCGGGTAGCAGCGCTCGTGGCTACATTCCTTTCGGAATGTCTGGTCGGTCCTCTGGCGACCATCGCCTTCTCGCTGGTTTACTTTGACGAGCGTGTGCGCAAAGAGGCGTTTGACCTGCAACTGATGATGACCACCCTGGATGCTCCTTTCCTTCAGGGTGCGTCAGCGTGAAGCTCGCATGACGCGCATCCACATTCTCGCTGCTTTTCTGTTTACCGCTTCTTTGTGCCGGGCAGATGCTGGATCTCTAACGCTCACCACTGCCGAATATCGCGCGAGACTCGATCAACTTCTGCTCGCTACAGAAGGATTGGATAGCTCGGGAAGACCTTTGCCTTCGCTTCTGCAGCACATCCCGCAGAAGTGGAGGGTGCACGCCGATTCGCGCGATTTTGAGATCTCGACCGAAGGCCTGCAGCGTGACATCCGCCGATTTGAACAGGACAAAACTGCACCCGCGGGAACCGCCATTCGCACCCGGATTCAAAACCTGCTCAACGATCTCGACGGCTTCGAAGAGCCTCCGCTCGACGTTTCAAATAACAGAGCACAACTTGCATCTATTCTGGCTCGACCGGAATTTCGCGCGGTCCACGGACCAAGCTTTTTCGACCGCCTAGAACAGAAACTGCTCGACGCGCTCCTGAGTGTTCTGCGCTCTATCTTCGGTTCGTCCTCGATTCCAACCATCAGCAAGTTCTTTGTCTACGGACTCATCGGCATAGCGGTGCTAACTCTCGGATTTATGGTCTATCGCCGGATCAAGTCAAGCAGTGAGCGCGAAACAATCATGCCCGTCAATCTTCCAGTTTCAGCCCAGAGTTGGACTGTATGGCTCGAACAGGCGCGCAGAGCCGGCGCGCAGAATAATTGGCGCGAGGCTATTCATCTCGCATACTGGGCTGGCATTTCATTTCTCGAACTCAATGGCGCCTGGCGGCCGGATCGCGCCCGCACTCCACGCGAGTATCTGCGCATGTTATCGAACGCAAGTGAATATCGTGAAACTTTGGGTTCGATTACCCGCATGTTTGAGCTGACCTGGTATGCCAAACAGCAAGCAGATGCGACCTCCTTCTCGCAGATGCTGCAAGCTTTGGAAAGGCTCGGATGTCACTCCAGCTGAGCGGGAAAGACCGTAATCTTCTGCTCGGCGCAGGATTCGTATTCGTTCTCCTGATCGTGATCGCGCTATTGTTCGATTCCGACGAGCAAGGTCAAGGTAAAGATCCCAGCAGCTATTCCACGGCTTCCGGCGGAGCTAAAGCCGCATATCTGCTGCTCTCTGAAGCGGGATATAAAGTTCAGCGCTGGGAGCAACCGCTCAACGGTCTTCCGTCGGGGAAAACTCAAGCGATAACGCTGATTCTGGCCGAACCAGAAGAAGCCCCCACCCGCGAAGAGCGCGAACGCCTGAAAGCATTTATCTCGGAAGGCGGCCGCGTTATCGCCACAGGAATGTTTGGTGGGACCTTTCTGCCGCAGAACGATTCCTTTCCTGACTTACTGCCCAGCATGACGTCAAAAACTGCTTCATCTGTTTCGCCCTCCCGCATTACTCGCGCCGCCCCGCAGATCGTGTTGGCGCCGCGTGCCTATTGGCGCTCTGCTTCTGCAGCCTACCCGCTGTACGGCGATGGCGAACATACGCTGGTTATGAAGTACGCCTTAGGAAGGGGCGAAGTGTTGTGGTGGGCCTCCGCCACACCTCTCACCAATGCTGGACTGAAAGAAAATGGCAATCTGGAGTTCTTTCTCGCATGTTTGAGCGACCAAAAACTTCGCGATCAAAAACTTCGCGATCAAAATCCAGGCGACCAACCAAAGGACCAACCTGAAATTCTTTTTGACGAATACGTCCACGGTTATCGCCAAACGCTTGCCGCCTCTATCGTTCATTCTCCAGTGAAGTGGCTGCTATTCCAGTTGGCCCTTCTGGCTGCGGCGGTCGTCGCCACTTTTTCACGCCGCAGTGGTCCCACGTGTGTGCCAACCATCGAAACGCGCCTCTCTCCGATTGAGTTCGTCGAAACTCTCGGTGGGCTCTACCAGCGTGCCGGCACGCCTTCCATTGCGGTCGATATTTGCTACCGTCGGTTTCGTTATTGGCTCACCCGCCGGTTAGGAGTCGCGGGAGACGTATCGGTCGAGTCTTTGGCAACCGCGGTACACGATCGCTGGGGCCTCACCGCAGATAATTTCATCGCCACGATGAAGCACTGTGAATCCGCGAGGCTCGATCCTTTTCTGTCAGCTCCTGTAGCCTTGCATCTGCTGCAGGAACTCGACGAGTATGCAACTCAACTGAAATTGTTTCAGAGTCGGAGGGAGAAAGCTTGATTGAGGCAGTTCCGCAGCTGGTGCAACACGTTCGCAACGAGATGGAAAAAGTGGTCGTCGGCCAGGATGATCTCCGCGACCAGTGCGTGATGGCGCTGCTCTGCCGCGGCCATGTTCTTCTGGAGGGGGTTCCTGGCATCGCAAAGACCCTCACCGTCAAAACTCTTTCGAGATTAATCAATCTCAATTTCCAGCGAGTTCAATGCACGTCCGACCTCATGCCCGCGGATATCATCGGGACTAACGTTCTGAATCTCGCAACCAGTTCCTTCCAACTTCACCACGGGCCAGTGTTCACCGACTTGCTTCTGGTGGATGAAGTCAATCGCATGCCTCCGCGCACGCAAGCGGCGTTGCTCGAGTGCATGGAAGAGCAGCAGGTCACAATCGATGGAACCGGCCACCAGCTCTCTCCTTTCTTTACCGTTTTCGCCACACAGAATCCCATTGAATTCGAGGGCACCTATCCGCTGCCGGAGGCGCAACTCGACCGTTTCCTGTTGAAGCTCCAAGTTCCCTATCCCGCGCTGCAGGATGAAATCCGTCTGCTCGCCAACGTACAAAATGGTTTTGAGTCCCGCGACTTGGACAAGATGAACCTCGAGCCCATTGCGGCTGGATTGCTGGAACAAGCCCGCATCGAACTTAGATCGGTTACCGTCGAGGAGGCCTTATTCACCTACATCGTGAACATCGCGCGGCGCACGCGCGATTGGCCTTCGTTGTCGCTCGGCGCCAGCCCTCGCGCCGCGGTAAGCCTTTTGGCGGTTTCGAAGGCAGCGGCCGCAATGGACGGACGCGATTACGTAATTCCGGACGACATTAAAGCCTCTTCCCGGCCCGTGCTTCGTCACCGCATCATCCTTCGCCCGGAAGCTGACCTCGAAGGCATCACTCCTGACCAGGTTCTGGAAGAAGTGTTGCGCGCCGTCGAGGTCCCGAAGTGAAGAATCTGGGCAGGCTGGTCCCCTCCGAAGTGGAGGCGGCCGCACATGCTTACAAGCGAGTGGGCGTAGCTTTTGGCGACCGCTTTTTTATAATGCTTTTTGTGGGGATGGTCTGGCTGGTTCCCGCATTCTTCGATTTTCGATTCGTTTATGCTTTGCTTGTCTGGGACCTTCTCGCAGTTTTGGCTTGGTTCGCCGACCTGGCGCGACTTCCGAACCCCGCGCAGCTTTCTGTAAGACGAACCTGGCGCACGCCCCTGGCGCTCTCAGTCCCCGCCGACCTTGATCTCACCTTCATCAATTCCTCGGACAAAACAATCACCGCCGCACTCATCGATACAGTTCCTCTGCAGTTGAAAACTGAAGTTTCCACTCTCTCGTTGCAAGCCGGACCTCGTAGCGAATCGACTGCGACTTATCGCATCTGCCCCATGCAGCGAGGAGATGCGGTGTTCGGCAACTGCTACGTGCGCTATCGAAGCGCCCTGCGCATCGCCGAGAAGTGGGTCCGAGCTCCCATCAGCCAGACAGTGCGCATTTATCCCAACCTGGACGAAGCGAAGCGCCATTCCATCTACCTGCTGCGCAGCCGGCAGGTTGCCATGGAAAAACGCCACGCTCGCGTACGCGGGATTGGCCGCGAGTTCGAGAGTCTGCGCGAATATCAGCCGGGCGATGAATATCGCGACATCTGCTGGACGGCCGCCGCACGCCGCGGAAAGCTGGTCACCCGCGTCTATCAGATCGAACGCAGTCAAACCGTTTGGATTGTCATCGATTGCGGACGTTTGATGCGCGCCCGCGTGGGAAGCCTCAGCAAACTCGATCACGCCGTTAATGCTGCGCTGAGCCTGGCTCAGGTCGCACTCTACTCTGGCGATCGCGTGGGCTTGGCAGCCTACGGCCGCGCGATTCGTCAGCAGCTTCCCGCTGCCAAAGGCAGTTCCCAAATGCGCCAACTCATCGAGCAGCTCGCCTTGGTGCGCGAAGAAGGCTCCGAGGCCGACCACTCGCAGATGGCCGTTCGCTTTCTCAATGAACAGAAACGCCGTAGCCTCGTAGTCTGGCTCACCGATCTCGCCGAGACCGCCATGACGCCAGAAGTCATCGACGCCGCCTCAATGATGATGCCGCGGCATTTGGTTTTGTTTGTCGTCATTGGTCAACCAGACTTGGGTGAACTGGCGACCACAACACCCCAAACCGAAACGGCAATGTATCAGGTCGCCGCGGCACAGGAGATGGTTCACCGCCGTGAATTGCTCTTAGCTCGGCTGCGCGAGCGCGGGGCTCTCGCGCTGGAAGTCAACCCCCGAGCAGTGTCTCCGGTCCTGGTGAACGCCTATTTGCAGATCAAGGAACGGAATCAGCTTTAGCGTTGCTGGATTCTCGCGAAACTCCGAACAAGTAAGCCCCCAGCAGAACGAACAACGCTGCTGCCATCGAGAACTTCAAGACAACCGGCATCCCCGTCGGCGACACAAAAGCTTCAATCAAACCAGCAATGATAAGGA
>JBAVZU010000114.1:0-10135 GCA_049588915.1 Candidatus Sulfotelmatobacter sp. | reverse complement strand
CTACAAACTGATTGCTTGCATGACCGAGATGGAGAAATCCTCCCACTTTTGGGCGGGAGAGAGAGGTGTGATCAACCCGCAGATGCTGACAAAGTATCTCAAGGGAGTTGCTTCACCTGTGTATTACGTCACAGGTCCGCCGTCCATGGTAAAAGCCATGCATACCATGCTCGTGGATACGGGAGTGGACGACGACAACATCCGGATTGAAGAGTTTACGGGGTATTAATATTAATCAGGCGGAACAGCCCGGAAAGTAGGGAGGTACCGATCATGAACGCGAACCAGAGCACGTGCCATCCCGGCGAGGGCACGAAAGGCCTCAACCGGCTGCCATATCTGGCTGAGCCGCTGCTGCGATTCGATCTCCGGCAAGAGCTGCAAGAGCTTCGACGAGAAGACTCGTGGGGCCGCGAAACGGGACGTAGTTCGAAGACCCTGGCAAAGTATCCGGACTTCCGGATCGTTTTGGTCCTCATGAAGGCTGCTACTCACATGGACGAACACAGGGCCGAGGCCAGAATCTCGATTCAGGCTCTTATGGGCAGGATCCGTCTGCACTTGCCAGAGCGGGAGCCAATCGAGCTTTCCGCAGGACAATTGCTGACGTTAGACTCCGGAATGCCGCATGATGTCGAAGCATTGGAGGAGAGTGCGTTTCTGCTTACTGTTTCCTGGCCGAAGGGCACATCTAAGCCATGATGAAGAATTTCCCTAGTCTCGGTCGAGCATTGTCTCCCACGGAAGAAGCCACCGAGACTAGACACTCAGGATTTTTCGTACTGTCATCCGACAAATGCTCTTGGGAAGAGAATGAGTTGGGTCCGGCGATTGAGGAATTCGCGAGCGCACACCAGTTACCTCTGCGGTGGGTGGAGTTGAGGAACGCCTGTGGTCAGCTTGTTCGCAGAGCTGATTTCTGGTATCGAGCCGATCCTCGTGATGCGGTACGACCGCCGGCAGTTGAAGCATCCGATATCCTCCATTCATCGCTTAAGCGAAGGGGCCGGTCCGCCCCAAACCTTGTCTCATGTGGTCGTATGCGGTGCGTCAAACCCTAAATCAAAAGTATCATCGGACGCCTGACGGCTAGGGTCGGTGGATCAGCTGGCAACATCCGGTTTTGGCTGACGCGCAGATTTTCGGCTGGGGCAACCGCCAGACATGGTTTCTGGAGTTTTGGAAACCGAGTGCTTCGCTCTGGACTCGTGAGCAAATCCCGCTCGGCGTTCGAACCGCACGGGGCAAGTGATCTTCGTGGGCGCTCAAGAAGTTCTTGCACTGGATCCCGGCGCGGAAGCGAGGTGGATCTTTGAAACCGAAACATGTCCGAATGTACACCCGAGTGAGCTGCGAAGACTCGAGCGCAGCCCGAGACTTTCTGCGGGCGCAGGGCGTGCGCTTCGAAGAAGTGGATATCGACAAGAATCCTGAGGCCCTTGCATTCGTTATGAACGTCAATGAAGGCAAGCAACGGACACCCACATTCGATGTCGACGGGCACGGATTCCACTGCTCTCCCTTCGATCCTCGGAAGGTGGCCCGCGAGCTCGGATTGCCACTCCAAGACGAACCGGCACCGCATCGGTCCGGAAGGGCGTGAGGACGCAATTGAGGGGCACGGCGCTCGCACGCTTTAATGAAACGGGCTACGAGAATTCCGGCACGGTCTGGACGCGATAGAGTTCCTTAAGGGTGGCAGATTTGTGGGATGGAGGATCGTATGTCTGTGGAATTTGAGGAGAAGGTGGCGCTGGTAACGGGCGGCGCTCGGGGCATTGGATTGAGCATTGCCGAGGCTTTGGTTCGGGAGGGTGCCGGCGTGTTTATCTGCGGCCGCAATTCGGCAACGCTGAAAATGGCGCTTGGCCAGCTCCACACCCTCCGGGGCGAGAGCGATGTGGCTGGAATGGTCGTGGATGTCCGTCGCTACGAGGAATGCCGCAGCGTGGTCCAAGAGGCGGCGACACGATTCGGGCGGCTCGACATCCTGGTGAACAACGCCGGCATTGGCATTTTCAAGCCGGTTGACCAACTCACGGCCGACGAATGGGATTCTATCATTCAGACAAACCTTTCCAGTGTCTTCTATTGTTGCCGCGAAGCCGTTCCGGTCATGCGGCAGAACAGTGGCGGCCACATCTTCAACATCTCAAGCCTGCTCGCCATCCATGGTATTGCCGGAGGCTCCGCATACTGTGCTTCTAAATTCGGCGTCAATGGCCTTGCTGAAGCTATGATGCAAGATGTTCGCTATGATGGCATCCGTGTCAGTACCATCATGCCAGGAAGCGTTGACACCGATTTTGGAGGCTCGGCAGGCAGCAATCTCCATGAATCGTGGAAACTGTCGGGGAAAGACATCGCCCAGGCGGTGATCGATATCTATCGCTATCCCGGCCTCGCGCTCGTCAGCCGCATTGAGATCCGTCCGTCCCAGCCTCCCCGGAAAGCATAAGCAAGAGGTCGACGTTTGACTTCAGCGATATACGAGGCTGCACTACAATCCGAGTAACGCGGTGCTTTCCGTCACTGTGCTCGAGCGTGCCTTGGGCACTGCTTTCGTAAGCCAGCACTTCCAATTTCCGGTGTTGCATCTGATAGAGGAACGTCAACATCAGGCAAGCATTCAATGCTCCAATCAACATGTCTTCCGGACACCACACGTCAGGAGTGCCCTTGAATACCGGGGGGTTGCCGACTTCGACGTTCGGGTGCTCCGAAGCGAATAATGTTCCTCGAAACTCAGACTCCCAGGCGACGACGTTCTCGAACTGAAAGGTGCGGTATGTATTTTTCTGTTTTCATAAGGCCCTACTCACTTTCTTGAAAGGGGCAAAAAAAACTCGTTCGACGGCACGAACAGTCACCACAGCCTGCGCATCGCATGGTGAAGTGTTGCCGCCCGCCTTTTGATCGTATACTTATACTGAGGCTTATTCATTTCAATAGACCGTTCGTACCGGTCAACGTCAATGTGCATTTGGAGGCTTGGGGGATGCTGGAGAGTGAGTTGTTTGCCTTCCTTGAGGGGACCACAGATGCCGCCTTTAGCGTGAGCGAACACGGCGAGATCCTTTCCTGGAACGGAGCGGCCAGACGGTTGTTTGGGTATTCCTCTTCCGAGGTTCTTGGCAAGAGCTGTTTCCAGATACTGCACGGACGGGGCGTTCTTGGGACGCAAGTGTGTCATGAGGGTTGCAGCGTTTTGGAATATGCTGCTGCCGGGCAAAGGGAGATCCCGAATTTCGACCTCGAGGTCAGCCTGCGTTCCGGGAAGCGGCTATGGGTCAACTTGTCCACAGTGGTGTGGCAAAACCCGCGGAATCAACACCGTCTGGTAATTCATCTGGCACATGACATCACTAAGCAGAAAAAAACGGAACGAGCGACAGAAAAAATGCTGCAGATGTCCCGTCAATTCAACAAGGTTGCCGAAGACAGTACTCCAAGGGTATCCCCTGTGGCGGCACTTTCCGAACAAGAGGTGCAGATTCTGAGTCTATTTGCCTCCGGAAAGAACTCTCCCGAGATAGCGAAGAGCCTACAAATCAGCCTTCAAACCCTACGCAATCACCTTCACCACATCAACCAGAAGCTACGGACTCACAATCGCCTAGAAGCTGTAATGCACGCCATTCAGCGCAAGCTGGTCTAGCTCCTTACCGTTCCTCCCATCATTCACGCAGGGTGCCAGGCTCGAGATCTCTCTCTCCGTCCAGGGCGCCCTTCTACATGATGGTTGTTTCTACTACGAGTACGAACGGACTATTTCAAAGAACAGGCCGGAGTGAGCAAAATGGAGAGTGGAAAAATGGCTAGAAAGGAATTCCGGATGGTTAAGACTTGTGCCAATCCTGCGTGCGCTGCTCCGTTCCGCTACTGGAGAGGAGGGAAGTTATTTCGCTGCGATGTGAAGACACCAAGTGAGCCTTGCCTAGATGTCCCGGATCAGATTTGCCAGCTGAAGCCGATCCGGAGTTCGGTGTTCTTCTGGCTGTGCGAGAACTGTTGCTCGACCATGACTCTGAGCTTCGATCAGCACAAGGGGCTAGCCGTCGTGCCTCTAAGGAGTCCAAACCGGCACGGCAATGTGATTGGCGTGACAGAGGCGCAAGACCTTAGCGCGTGAAGTTGCCGTCGAACATAAGCAAAGTTTAATTGGCAAACCGTGCGACCGAATTGAAGGTGGGGGATGGGAACACATTCGTGCGAGTCAAGACCGAGCGTAGCCGTACATGAGAGCCTCACGAGCCAAGTGGAGCAAATGGCGGCCTTCGCCAGCGGAGCACGATTTGAAGCTCTGGGGTCCGATACCCGCCAGCAACTCAAGATCCGTATTTTGGATGCTTTGGGTTGCGGTATGGGCGCACTCCATGGGGAGCCCATAAGAATGATACGCGGATACATCAATGAGCTAGGCAGCACGGGCCACTGTACCTTGATCGGCGGTGGGTTCACGGACATTGACCGAGCTGCTCTCTACAACAGTGCGTTGATACGCTACCTCGATTTCAATGATAGCTACCTGGCGAAGGGCGAAACGTGTCACCCCAGCGACAATCTGGGAGCGATCCTGGCGGCGGGTGAATACATCGGGGCCACAGGTCGTGACCTCATGACTGCTCTGGCGGTCGCCTACCAAGTCCAGTGTCGATTGTGCGATGTTGCCCCGGTCCGGGCAAGAGGATTTGACCACACAGTCCAAGGCGCCTATGCGGTAGCTGCGGGCGTCTCCAGGATCCTAAAGCTCGACCAATCACGAACCGCCAATGCACTCGCCATCAGTGGAACAGCCTTCATTGCCTTGCGAGTGACCCGAACCGGAAAACTGTCCCATTGGAAGGGACTTGCCTACCCGAATTTGGCAGCTTGTTGTACCCGTGCCACGCTGCTGGCCAGGCACGGAATCACGGGTCCTCTTGAGGTAATTGAGGGAGAGAAGGGACTGATGGATGCCATTACCGGCTATTTCCAGTTGAGTTGGTCCGGGGAAGACCTTGGCGGTGTGGGGCGGACCACGGTGAAGAAGTACAACGCTGAGATCCATTCGCAAACTGCGATTGAAGCGGTACTCACGCTGCTCCGGCGATACCGCTTTTCCAGCACCGACGTAGTGCGAGTGGAGGTGGAGATCTTCGACGTCGCTTACAACATCATTGGCGGAGGAGAAGAGGGTGATAAGACCAACGTTTCCACCAAAGAACAGGCTGATCACAGTCTTCCGTACGTGGTCGCCGTAGCGATTCTCGATGGTCAGGTGATGCCGGAACAGTATGAACAGGAGCGCATTCGGCGCGCGGATGTACAGACACTTCTCGGCAAAGTCTCGGTTCAATCCGGCACGCGCTTCTCGGAGCGCTTCCCGAACGAGATGCCTTGTCGCGTAAAGATCACCCTGAAGGACGGGCGCGTTCTCGAACAGGAAACCAACGACTATGAGGGGTTCTTCACTCGGCCGATGCCGTGGGAAATGGCCGTTCAGAAGTTCAACGAGATTGCAACACCGCATGCAAGCGCAGCCCAGCGTACCGCGATTGCCGACGCAGTGGCGAACCTGGAGCAGGTTACGGTTCGCGAGTTGATGGAACGTCTGGGCGCCGTAAGCCACAATTCAAGCACCTCGCCTGTTTCAGGTGCGCACAAGGAGAGTTGAAAACATGGCAACCGTTCAAGTTGCAGACGAACGAGCGTTTTCTTTCCTGAGGGTGAATGAGCGGCAGCGGAAGCCGAGGACCGAAGGAATTACGGAGATCCGTGGGCCGTATTACACACCGTTGGGAAGGCATTGCCTCGAGGACATTCTCGACACGATGGGCGACTATGTAGATTCACTGAAGTTCGCCGGAGGGTCCTTCACGCTGATGCCGCGTCGTGCGGTTGGGGAAATCATTAATTTATGTCACGAACACGACGTGCTCGTATCGACCGGGGGCTTTCTCGAACAGGTTCTCATGCAGGGCAGGGACGCGGTGAAGAGTTATATCAAGGAGTGTAAGGAACTGGGATTTGACACTATCGAGATTTCGAGTGGTTTCATTACCTTGCCCGCAGACGACTGGTTACGGCTGGTAGAGCAGGTGCAGAAAGCCGGACTGAAGGCCAAGCCAGAAGTAGGCATTCAGTTTGGAGCAGGGGGCGCCACCCGGGCGGAAGAACTGGAGACAGAAGGAACCCGCGACCCCGAATGGCCCATCCGGTTAGCGCAGCGGTTTTTGGACGCCGGGGCCTACATGATCATGATCGAATCCGAAGGCATCACAGAGAACGTGAAGCAGTGGCGCACAGATGTGCCGGCCCGGGTTATCAATGCGCTTGGCTTGCAGAAAGTGATGTTCGAAGCTGCCGATCCTGAGGTTTTCGCCTGGTACATCAAGAACTGGGGACCCGAGGCGAACCTGTTCGTGGATCACAGCCAAATCGTCCAGTTGGAGTGCCTGCGCTCTGGCATCTGGGGAACCGCAAGCCTTTGGGGGCGTGTGGTGACTTACAAGGGATAAGTAACAATGAAGGTCAGTAGGATCGAAATGGAGTGAGGAACATGGCCTACGTGATAGCCGAGCCCTGTATCAATGTGAAAGACACCGCGTGCGTCGACGCGTGCCCAGTCGATTGTATCCATCCTCGCAAGAACGAGGATGATTTTGCTGCTGTGGTGCAACTGTATATCGACCCGGTTGAGTGTATCGACTGCGGAGCTTGCGTTCCGGTTTGCCCAGTGTCAGCAATCTTTGCCTTGGAGGATTTGCCAGAAAAATGGACGGACTACGCACTGCTAAATGCGGACCACTACGCGCACAAGTAATGGTCCAAGCAGGGTCTTGTGGTTGCTTTTGGAAGTGAGTGATATCCAGGGCCGAACGAGAGAATGAACGCGAGTTGGCAGAGATCGCCGCAGACTATGCCCGGTTTCTGGACGAGCAGACGCAGGCGCTGGCCATAATGCAGTCTACCCAAGCAAAAGCGACCCGAATTAAGGAGGAAATGAACTTGCCCTTTCCTTTGCTGGTCGATGAGGATGGGCGAATACATCGCCCCGCGGGCGCCGCGGACAACTACGGTCACCCCGCCACAGCAATTTACATTACCGACCGATTCGGCGAGGTGTTTGCTGTGTACCGAGCGGCAGAAGGACAGACAATGCCCGACTTGCAGGAGATTGTTACGTGGCTAGCATTCATCAACAGCCAGTGTCCGGAATGCGGTTCTCCGCAGTGGCCAGCACAACCGGACTCTCGGTGAAAGCTCATGACCGACATAAGGGTCCTGTCATCGTGAATGAGGACAGGAGCCTGGACGACAGCCAGGAGGTGAAATGGCGCAATGGCAATATGCAACGCTCTCTACAGAACTCAATCGTAGCATTGACTTTGATGAGGAACTTCGGAAGATTCTGCAGGACTGAAAGGCCGTTATATCCGAACTCGAACCGGCAAAGCACTGAACGCAGAAGGGCGTTGGCCCGAAACCGTACAGACGTGCGCCTGTAGACATAGGATTCGCGAAGCTGACTCTAGCGTTGCCGGTCGGCCGGAATTGTGGCCTTGTAGTCAGATGATATTTGCACAGATGATTCTTTGCGAAAGGAGATTGACGATGATCAAGCTTAAGCGTGCTTACGATTCTGCTAGCAAAGACGATGGTATCCGGTTCCTGGTCGAGCGGTTGTGGCCTCGCGGCGTGAACAAGACCGCCCTGCGTCTTGATGCCTGGCTCAAGGATGTGGCCCCGAGCACTGAGCTGCGGCGGTGGTTCAGCCACGACCCAAGCAAGTGGATAGAGTTTCAGCGACGGTACTCTGCCGAACTAAACGCGAAACCCGAAGCCGTAAAACCGATCCTCGATGCCGACTGGCGCGGACATGTGACACTTGTGTACAGCTCCCACGATAAGGAGCACAACAATGCAGTCGCACTGAAAGCTTACCTTGCGGCCAAGATAAGTAGGGGGGGCGGGGCGTACCGAGCCGCGTAGCTTCGCGGCACCGCCGCGGGCAGGGGAAGATGACACAAAACAACACAGTGCGCAGGGAGTCGGCCTCGATGAAATATGATTTTCTCGTGGAGACGTACGAGACAGAACGGATCAAGGTCATCAGTGTCTGGAGTGAGTTCAAGGACGAGGATTTTCCTGTGCGTCTCCGTCCAGGTGATCCGCGGGGACGCAGCGTGCATGAGCAAATGGTGCACCAGTGCATCAGTGAGGATGTCTGGTTCCGCATGATGCTTGGCGTCGATGTAGGCGCACCGCCACTGCCCACTCCGGAAACACGCTTGGAGTTCATGAAACGTTATGCGGAAGACAGTGGAAAACGACTTGCCGCTCTCCGCCAGAAGGATGATGCGTGGTGGGAAGGCGAGACTAATTTCTTTGATGTCCGGCGCTCGCGGACGTGGGTGATGGTACGACGCTTAACTCACACTTCGCATCACCGCGGGCAACAATTGGCGATGCTTCGCATGCTGGGTCGCGACCTGCACAGCAACTACGGCCCGACCGCCGATACGGGTGGCTTGATGCAATCCCATGCACCGACGATCTACGCCTACCCTAGCTTGGAGGCGCTCCTCCAAGGAGAGTCTGCTGGTGGCGCAAAAAGCAAATTGCCAGGCCCACCTGCGGATAAGCCGGCAACGGAACGGCCCGGCGAGAAATAGTTTTGCTCAGCGGGTTCGGGATTCGAGGGTCACGAAAATGCAGGCACAAATCAAGTTTGGCCGGATCGCCGGCATTTCGATCGGACTGCACTACAGCTGGTTCATCATCGCTGCGCTGATCACGCTCTCTCTTGCTGGACACTTTCACAGTGTCACGCCCCAGTGGAGCGATACGGTTGTGTGGTCAGCCGCGATAATAACGGGGTTGCTGTTTTTTGCGGCTCTTCTGGCACATGAAATGGCGCACTCGCTGGTGGCGAAGGCCTATGGACTGAAGGTGCGCTCGATTACCTTGTTCGCTCTGGGCGGAGTATCGCAGATTGAATCGGAAGCATCGGACGCCAAGTCTGAGTTTTGGATTGCGATCGTCGGTCCTCTGGCCAGTCTCGTAATTGGCTTTGCTTTTCTATTAATAGCGAGGCTGTCCGGCTGGTTGCCTGGCACCGAACCCCGCACTCCCGTCATGGCCGTGCTCCTCTGGCTCGGCTACATCAATCTCATGCTGGCCGCTTTCAACATGATCCCTGGATATCCCCTAGATGGGGGTCGGGTCTTGCGGGCTATCACTTGGTGGATCACTCATAACGCCGATCGCTCGACCCGGCTGGCAGCGCAAGTGGGGCAGGCTGTTGCCTTCATATTCATCATGCTTGGGCTTTACCGCTTTTTCGTCGGTGCAAATTTCGGTGGCCTCTGGTTGGCATTTATTGGTTGGTTCTTGCTGGATGCGTCCCGTAGCAGTTACATCCAAGTAGGACTCGTGGAAGGGCTTCGTGGCCGGCCTGTCTCCGATATCATGGACCGCGATTGCCCTACGGTCGAAGGCCATTTGAGCTTGCAGGATTTTGTCCATGAATACTTGTTGCGGAGCGGACGTCGCTGCTTTGCGGTCGTTCAAAACGGTCGCCTAACCGGGCTAGTCACTCCGAATGAGGTCAAGCATGTGGACCGTGAACACTGGGCACAAACGAGTGTGCAAGCTGTGATGCGACCCCTCAGTCAACTTCGGACAATCGAACCTGACACTCCCGCAATCCAGGCGCTTGAGATTATGAGCCGAGAGGATATCAACCAATTGCCTGTTCTCTCCAACGGGCGGCTGGAAGGAATCTTTTCCCGCAGACATATTCTGGGTTTCCTCCAGAACCATGCTGAATTGCCCGGGCGGTGAGAGGCCCGATGATCCGTGCGGTCCGAGTTTAAATGAGAGAGGCTGGTTTGTAAGGAGATTCACGATGAACGTCAATCCGTCGGAACAAGTTTTCGAAGAAGTACTTCCGTATCTTGAAACGCTCGATGCTCAGATTGGTGCTATGGTCCAACTATTGAAAGACAAGGGCATCACGACAAATGAAGAATTTGCCCAATACGTGCAGCGAGCTGATATGGCAAGTAATGTTAGGGAGCGCGGACTGCGGGTGAGAATGGAATACTTGTTTACCCGCGCTGCCAAGCGGAGCGCCGAATAATGATGCCAC
>JBAVZU010000113.1:0-53787 GCA_049588915.1 Candidatus Sulfotelmatobacter sp. | reverse complement strand
ACAGGGATAGCTTCTCGGAATGACAGGGATAGCTTCTCGGAATGACAGGGATAGCTTCTCGGAATGACAGGGATAGCTTCTCGGAATGACAGGGGATAGCTTCTCGAAATGACAGGGATACTTCTCGAAACGACGGGATATTAGATGGGTTTGCCGCGGAAGAAATAGACTAGCTCGATGATGAGGATGACGACGACCAATAATTCCAGGACAAAGGCGCGGCTCTGGTTGAATTCGTCGACCATGAAGCGGTAGAGTTCTTCGGCGGTTTGCAGTTTTTGCTGGACGAGGTCTTTGTAATCGGGCACGCCGACTTTCGAGGCAGCCAGTTTGTAGAGGCGGGCGGAAAACATGTCGCTAAGAAACTTGATGGCATTATCGGCGCGCTCGGTCAGCTCGCTCACATCCAATAAAACGGTGTGAAGTTTCGAGGCGGCACGGGCGGTGCGCCAGCGCGACCAGAGGCCGCGGCCTCCGCGCTCGAGAAAATCGTAAACCCCTTCGAGTTGCTCAGTGAGCAGTTCGTCGTAATGGCGGAATTCGAGCAGCTGCGAGTTGGCGTATTGCAGAAGCTGGATGGCGGTTTCGGCGCCGGAAGGACTGTCGTAGATGAAAGCGGCGTTCCATCCGATCACGGCGAGGTCATTGGGGTAATAGGAAATTCGCGACTGCAGAATTTCCTGGCGCTCGCCATCCGACAGCGGCTGGCTTTCACCACGCACGACTTGAGAAATGCAATCGGCCTGGGTGGCGAGAAGGTCGGCACCGGTGGGTGACCCGGCAATCTCCCGCAGGTGAAAGATGAAATAGTCTTCCTTCAGCCACTCGCTGATGTAGGGCTTCACGATTGCCGGAGCAGCGCGCTCGAGCTTCTGCTTGACGATGCGAGTGGCGAGGCTCTCGAAGTTTGTGTCCCACACCCAGCGGCTGGAAAGTTGAACGAGCTTGTCCCAGTCGCCGGAAAAAGGCAGTTCGAAGACCACACTAATCACACCGTAGTCGAAGTATTTGATCTCACCCTGCAGGCGCTCGCCACTTTCAAGAACCAGCGGCTCCAGCGGTTCTTCCACCGGAGGACGCTGGAAGCGGACGTATCCCGGAGCCATGTGCTTAAAGCTGGTGTCGACCGTGCGGGCGCCCAAGATGCGGCGGAGGTCATCGAGACGGATCTCCTCGCAAACATCGAATTGGATGAGGACGAGAACGGAGCCGCACAAGGGCGCGTTGGGCGGTTTGGCCGCCACCAACGTGGGAAGAGCCTCGGCGGGAACCTTGCCGACGCTGGGCAAACTAATTGTGGTTTCAAGATCCATCAGCGACCTACTGCAAGAGGGCGAGACCTCTATTGTCCCAGAAGCGCGGCGCTTTGGCGAGAGGCTGACATTAGCAAATAGCTATATGTGAAATAACCCTTGTGGGATCATTCACTTCTGGACATCTTCAATAGCACTACAGCGCTCAGAATTAGGGCTCCCAAGCCGAGTCCGGCACGCTGCATCGACTGGGATAACTCGGCCTCGCGCTGGCGGGTGCGGGCGGATTCGGGATATGGATTTGAGTCAGCGGCGCTGGAATCTTCAGGTTCTAGCGCTATCTGCAGCACTTCCGCCAAGTGAAGGGCGCGACGGGGAGTGCACTGGGCGATCTGCTCGCGGCAACTGAAGCCGTCGGCGATGATCAGCCAGTCGCGCGGCGTCTGGCGGACCGCGGGCAAGAGTTCGAGTTCACCGATTGCGATGGACACCTCATATTTATCGAGTTCGAAGCCGAAGGAGCCCGCCATGCCGCAGCAGCCCGGAGCGGGACTGTGGAAGTCTACGCCCACGCGACGCAGGACGGCCTCTTCGGCCGTCATTTTCATAAGAGATTTGTGATGGCAATGGCCGTGGAGAATGGCTTTGCGATCAAGACGGGGCAGCGAGAGATGGGGGGCGTGAGTCTCAAGGAATTCGCTGAGCAGAAAAGTCTGGCGAGATAACGCCTGCGCGCGTTCGTCGCGCGGAAAGAGATCGACGAGTTCATCGCGAAAGACGGCAACGCAACTGGGTTCGAGGCCGACGATAGGAATGCGGGCGTCGATTTCAGGCGATAGTTCATCGAGGATTTGAAGCAGCAGGGCTTGCGCACGGTCGAGCATGCCATGGTCGTAGAGAGGGCGCCCGCAGCAGAGATGAGCTTTTGGAACCATGACTTGGAAGCCGGCGGCTTCGAGAACCTCGACGGCGGCGATCGCCGTTTGAGGGTGGAAGTAATTGTTGAACGTGTCGGGCCAGAGAAGGACTGGCAGCCTTTGCTCAGGGGCTAAAGCCCTCAACTTTTCCCCTTTTTGCGTGTTTTTGAGGCCTTTTCCCCGGCGATTGAACCAGGATTTGAATGTCTCAGGTGCAAACGCAGGAATGGCACGCTGCATGGGGATTCCAGCGACGAGTTTTGAAACGTCGCGCAAGAAGGGCAGCTGCGTGGCGAGATTGGCCAACCCAGGTGCGACCGATGCGGCACGCGCCCACAGGTCGATATTCCCAAAGGCGTAGGCACTGCGCGGACGAATATGGCCTTCGTAGTAGTGAGAGAGAAATTCAGACTTATAGGTGGCAACGTCCACACCGACGGGGCAATCGCTTTTGCAACCCTTGCAGGCGAGGCAGAGATCGAATGACTGTTTTACTTCTTCACTGCGCCAGCCATCTTGGATGATCCCATCCCTCCGACCTTGGCCTTGCGTCATCTCCCAGAGCAGGTGGGCGCGGCCGCGCGTGGAGTGTTCTTCTTCGTGAGTTACGCGATAGCTGGGACACATCAGGCCGCCTTCTTCGCGGCGGCATTTACCTACACCCACACAGCGTAGAGATGCTTGGGCAAGGCTGCCATGGTCGGCGAAGAACTTAAAATTGGTTTTCGGTTCCCAGGGCGAGTAATTGGCGCCGAGGCGAAGATTCTCATCGAGCTTGTAGGGTTCGATCAGCTTGCCGGGGTTCATCTTCCAACCTGGGTCCCACGCCGACTTGAATTCGCGAAACGCCTGAACGAGTTCAGGTCCGAACATTTTCGGGAGCAACTCTCCGCGGGATTGACCGTCGCCGTGTTCGCCGGAGATCGATCCACCATAGCTCACGACCAGGTCGGCAGCCTCCTCCATGAATTTGCGGTATTTGGAAATGCCCTCGACTGATTGCAGGTCGAAGTTGATGCGTGTGTGCACGCAGCCGTGGCCGAAGTGTCCGTAGAGCGATCCTTTGTAGCCGTAGGCGGCCATCAATTTCCGAAGATCGCGGAGGTATCCGCCAAGCTTTTCGGGAGCGACGGCGGAGTCTTCCCAGCCTTCCCAGTTGAGGGGTTCGCCGGGTACATGCGACGTAGCACCGAGCGCGGATTCCCGAACTTCCCACACGCGCCTGGCTTTTTGCGCTTCAGTGTAGAGGCGCATTCCCGGAGGATTGGATTGGCGAGCGAGATGCTCCATCAGGCTTCGGGCGTGAGATTCGGCCTCCAGCGCGGATTGCGCGCCGAACTCGACCATCAGCCAGCCACCCCCTTCGGGCAGGAGCGCGAGTCCTTCTGTGTTGATTCTCTTCGACCGGGTGTAGCCGACGAGAAGATCATCGAATCCTTCGAGGCCGATGGGCTGGTGTGCCATGATTTCGGGAACATGGTCGGCGCACTGATAAATGTCCGGATAGGCGATGACCAGCAACACGCGTTCGGGCGGACTTTCGACGAGACGGCACGTCGCCTCGAGAACCGTTACACACGTACCTTCCGAACCGACCAGTGCACGCGCAACGTTGAAACCGTTTTCGGATAAAAGATAGTTCAAGTTGTAGCCGGATACGCGGCGGGGAATGTTCGGAAAGCGTTGGCGGACGAGATCGCCGTAGGTGGCAGCGATAGTTTGCAGTCTTGAATAGATCTCACCACGGCGACCGCCTTGCTGAAGAATTTGTTCCAGATCAGTGTTGGACGTAGGTCCCACCTTCATGCGCACGCCGTCGTAGGTAAGGACTTCGAGTTCTTCGATGTTGTCGTCCGTCTTCCCGGCCATGACGGAATGAACTCCGCAAGAGTTGTTACCGATCATGCCGCCAAGGGTGCAGCGATCATGAGTGGCGGGATCTGGAGCGAAGGTGAGATGGTGCTTCTCGGCAGCGGCGCGAAGGTGATCGAGCACCACTCCGGGCTGTACGCGGGCGATGCGGCGGGCAGGATCAATTTCCAGAATTTTCGTCATGTACCTGGAAAAATCAAGTATGACGGCGACGTTGCAGCATTGGCCCGCGAGGGATGTGCCACCCCCACGGCAAAGTAACGGAGCCCCGAATTCGCGGCAGAGGGCGACGGTTGCGAGAACGTCATCTTGGTCGCGGGGAAGGACGATGCCGATCGGAACCTGGCGATAGTTGGAGCCGTCGGTTGCATAGAGGGCGCGACTGCCGCGGTCAAATCTGACATCCCCGCGAATCTGCTGACGCAGCGCTTCAGCCAGAGCCGAGGCATCCACCTGCACAGACTTGGCGGCCTGAGCGAGTTCGGCGAATCTTTCTGGCATGCGCTCTGAATTACTCTAATTTGAAGACGAGTTCGCCTACTTACGGGTCACGTTGGTGATCTGGATCTTGGTCCTGCCGCCCTCGGCGTCGATGTTGATGGTAACTATATTTCTGTGGTCGTTGGAGACGATGGTGCAGCGACCGGCGTCGGAGCTGGTAACCATCGCATTGGGAAATTTCGATTTGTAGAAGCTTGCGACCTTGTCCACCGAGTCGGTGGTTTCGGCGCTTAACGAGACTGTGTGCATGCTGCCGAAAGTTGCCGAAGCCGCACCATTTCTCGAGACATCAGCGCCGGGATAGAGATCCACGCCCAGATTGCGTGCGGCCTCGGCTGGATCTTTGGTGGTCTCGACATTGCCGAATGGGGTTTCCACTCGAACGTTGTTGCCATCCTGGTGGACGCGGGTATGGTGGGCCATCCGCCAGGCAAAGAGCCCAAGGGATGCGATGCCTAGAATTCCCAGAAGAACGACCACTCCGACCACGATCAGAACGACTTTAAGCGCACCTCCACCGCCGCCTTGAGATGGGCTGACGGGAGGAATGGACGACGCAGGAGTGGAGGTGACTGGCGGGACAGTTCCGGCAGCGGGCGAGGGCGGCAGCGTTGAAGCGAGAATGGGTGCGCCGCACTTGCTACAGAAGCCGGTTCCGGGAGTGATACTTGTTCCGCAAGCATTACAGAACGCCATAAATTACCTCGTTACGATCTACGAATGATAGGTCGGCGCGAGTATATCGCATATCGGAGAGAATGCGGAATGCCGAGTGGTACCGAGCCGCAGCCGGGCTTTGCCCGGGCTGGACAGCCGAAGCGGCTGTCCCTACCTGGCTGTTCTAGCTCCACGGGCGCGTGGCGTAGTCGGACATGGTGAGGCCGAGCAATAGCATAAGAAAGAATATTGCTGCGAATACGACCAGCTTGGTGAGTTTCTCGCTGGCATGCCAGACGTGCATAAAAAAGAGAGCAACCAGAGTCGCTTTAAAAGTAGCGATGCCGAGCGCGACAGCCGCATTGAAGCGGCCCAGTTCGATGAAGGCGAGTTTATAAGTAAGGTAAGTACAGACCAGTAGAGTGGCCCAAATGCCGAAGTACATTTTCAGCGGCGACGATTTTTCGTGTCCAGACATAAAAGCCTCAGATACGGGTTACGGGTGCCGATCGATCAGATAAAGCAACGGAAATAAATAGATCCAGACAATGTCGACGAAATGCCAGTACAGGCCGCCAATCTCAACAGGAGTATGCCACTCGGGAGTGAAGCGTCCCTTGCAGGCGGCGAATAAGAGCCACGAGAAAATTCCCAAGCCAACGATCATGTGCAGCGCGTGCAGGCCGGTCATGACGAAATAAAGAGAGAAAAAAATCTGCGCGTGCCGGGGATTGGCGAACTGACCCGGATGGCCGGGAATGGGCACATTTTCGAAACTGAAGGAAGCGCCAGGAACGTGATGTTCTTCAAACTTGTCTCTGTACTCGACACCCTTGATCCCGAGGAAGACAAGGCCGAGAAGCATGGTGATGCCGAGCATGCCGATGAGAAGGGTGCGACGGGCTGTTTGCGCAGCCCAGACGGCGAGAACGACGGTCAAGCTGCTGCAGATCAGTACGGCTGTATTCGTGGCGCCGAGCGTAGCGTCAATGGATTTGCTGGCGGCGCCGAAGTCGGGGAAATACCAGTGCCGGTAAACCAGGTACGCACAGAACAGTCCGCCGAAGAACATCACTTCCGTCCCGAGAAAAACCCACATGCCCAGACTGGCGGCATCGCGCTGCTGCGCAGGTTCGGCAAAGTGGTGCAGCAAGGCCGGGTTATGCGCGGCGTGAGCTTCCCCGTGATGTTCGTGAACCGCAGTGGTAGAGCTATCGTGCAATGGGGACCTCCTGCTTATGAGGCGCGTCCAACTCCTCGTAGTTGTAGGCTTCCCAGGTCACGACGGGTTCCTCGTCAAAGTTGAAGGTTGGCGGCGGAGATGCGGTCTTCCATTCGAGGCCAGCAGCGTTCCATGGGTTGTCGGAGGCTGGCTTGCCGTACCGCATGGACCACAGTAGATAAACCATGGGAAGCAGATATCCAACCCCGAGGATGGTCGCTCCGGCCGTAGACATTACATTCAACACCTGGAATTCGGGCATATGACTGTAGTCGTAATAGCGCCGCGGCATCCCCATATAGCCGAGAAGAAACTGGGGGAAGAAGGTGAGGTTGAAGCCGATGAACACGATCAGCGCGGCCAGACGCGCCCAGCCCTCTGGATAGAGGCGGCCTGAAATCTTGGGCCACCAGAAATGAATCCCCCCGAGATAGCCCATGACCGCGCCTCCGACCATGATGTAGTGGAAGTGCGCGACGACGAAATAAGTGTCGGTGACGTGGACATTGATGCCGAGAGCTGCAAGGAACAGTCCAGTGAGGCCGCCGATGGTGAAGAGTCCGAGGAAGCCGAAGGCGTAGAGCATGGGCGCATCGTAATGGATGGAGCCCTTATACAAGGTTGCGGTCCAGTTGAAAACTTTAATCGCTGACGGCAACGCGACAGCGTAGCTCAAGAAAGAAAACACCAGAGCGGAATAAACCGAAATTCCGGCCACGAACATGTGGTGCGCCCATACGAGAAAACCGAAGACGGCGATTGCGATCGATGAAAAGGCTACGAAGTGGTAGCCGAAAATGCGCTTGCGCGAGAAGCAGGCGATGATTTCTGTGATCACGCCCATCGAGGGCAAAATCATGATGTAGACGGCGGGATGGGAATAGAACCAGAACAGATGTTGAAACAGAACGGGATCGCCGCCGAGTTTGGGGTCGAAGATGCCGAGATGCAGCGCACGTTCCGCAGCGACCAGCACGATCGTAACGGCGACGACCGGGGTTCCGAGAAGCTGAATGATACTAGTCGCATAGTGGGCCCAGATGAACAAAGGAAGGCGCGACCAGGTCATCCCGGGAGCGCGCATGCGATGGATGGTGACCACGAAGTTCAGGCCGGTGAGGATGGAGGAGAATCCCGCGACGAAAATTGCCAGTCCCGCTTCCACAATTTTCGTGTTGGTAAAGTTGGTGCTGAAAGGGGCGTAAAAAGTCCAACCAGTATCGACGCCCCCAGTCAGCATGCAGTGCAGCATCATGGCGCCGCCGATGATGTAGAGATACCAACTCAGCAGATTGATACGCGGGAAAGCAAGATCCTTCGCGCCGATCATCATGGGCACCAAAAAGTTTCCGAGCGTGGCGGGGATGGAAGGAATCAGGAAGAAAAACACCATGACCATGCCATGCATAGTGAACAGCTTGTTGTAGGTGTCTGCTTGCACCAGGTCGCCCACGGGGGTGAGCAACTCGAGGCGGATCAGCAGCGCGAAGAAGCCGCCAATGAAAAAGAAGAACGTGATGGAGAGCAGATAAAGCAGAGCGATGCGTTTGTGGTCGGTGGTAAGCAGCCAGGACCAGACTCCATACTCTCGGTTTAGATAGTTCTCGCGTTCAGCCGCTTGAGGCATCGGGGGTTGAATGACCGGGGTAGCAGACATATTTATTGCACCTTACTTCCATTCGGTAGCGTGCGGGTTTCGCCTTCGCTTTCGGATGAATCACCGGAGACTGCCCTGCTGGCACTGGTTCTGGCGCCATCCACCGGCTTGGAGAGCGAGATCGCTTTAATGTAGGCTACCAGCGCATTGACCTGTTCTTCGCTGACCAGTCCCTGAAACGTGGGCATAATCGGCTGGAATCCTTTTACGCGCTTCGCGCCGGGATCGAGAATGCATTCGCGCAGATAGTTCTCGTCGGCGGTAACCGTGCGGCCGTCTTCGAGTTGAACGGGCTTGCCGAAAACGCCCTGCAGATTAGGACCACGACCTTGCGTATCGGTACGGTGGCAGGTGACGCAGCCGAGTTCGGCGAAAATCTTCTCACCGCTGGCAGAAAGAGGACCGCTGGAAGCGCCGTTCATCCACGCCTCATACTGAGCAGGCTCCTGAACGATGATGGAACCCACCATGCCAGAGTGTTGCGTGCCGCAATATTCTGCGCAGAACAGGTGATACACGCCGGGTTTAGTGGCACGAAACCACTCCACCGTGTAGCGGCCGGGGAGCACGTCCTGCTTGATGCGGAAAGCGGGAATGTAGAAACTATGGATTACATCCTGCGAGGTCATGATGAGTTTGACGTCGCGCCCGACGGGAACGTGAAGTTCATTGATCTCGCGCTGTCCTTCGGCATGTTCCACCTTCCACATCCACTGCTTCGCGACAACATAAACTTCAGCCGCATCCGTGGGCGGAGTACGCTCCTTGAAGTAAACCGCCGCACCCCAAATGAAGATCACCATGAAGATGAAGAACGGAATCGCGCTCCAGGTAATCTCCAGGGCGTTGGAACCTTCGATCTGTTCGGCGCGGACTCCGGGACGATGGCGGTAGCGGGCGGCAAAATAAATGAGAAGGGCGAACACCAGCAAGGCCATCATCCCGGTAACGATGAGCAGGAAGATGTAGAGCGCATCCACGTGGCCCGCGAGGGTGGAGGCCTTGTCCGGCCATAATGGAAAGTTATTGAGCATACCGTGTCTTCGTTGCAGCCTTCTTGCTTACCGCGTTGGCTGCCGAACGGTCCAGCCGCCACAGAACAAAAATCAATCCGCCGATCAACAGTATGGTTGCGGCGGCCGCCAGGCGCAGGATGTTCGATACCATGGCGCCATATTTCCCGGTCTCGGGATCATAGTGATAGCAGTAGAGCAGCACAGCGTCCACGGCATTGCCGATCTTCCCTTGGGAGGCTTCCACCAGACCCATGCGCAGATCTTTCGGCGGAAAATCCACCCCGTACAAATAGCGCGAGATGCGGCCTTGCGGCGTCAATACCATGATCGCGGTGGCGTGCGCATACTGATTGCTCTTGGCGTCGTATTGATATTGGAATCCGACAGCTTTCGTGAGCGCGTCGATCGAGTGCGGCTGCCCAGTGAGGAAATGCCAGCCGGCAGCGGCGTTGGCGCGGCCGTAACGCTTGACGTAGTCGATCTTTTTGGCCGCGGCCATTTCGGTAGTTTCCCGCGGATCGAAGCTGACGGTGACCACGTCGAACTGGTTGCCGACGTCAAATTTCACAAGCCGCATGGCGCTGGCGAGTCCTGCCAAAGCCTCGCCGCACAGCATGGTGCAGTTGTAATAAACCAGGTTAAGGATGAGCGGTTTGCGGCCGAAGTAATCTCCGAGTTTCACAGTCCTCCCGGCATCGTCGAGGAAAGTCAGATCGGGCGGGACCTGGGCGTCTAGATGCTGCTCAATGCCGACATTCTGCAGTCGCGGCGGCCGTGTGTTCGCGGGAGGAGACATTACGCCGCTATTGATTTGTGCGCCAGCCGAGGCCGTCAGCAGCGCCACTGTCAAAAGGTAAGCGACGGGAATCGAATTAGATTTCTTAAAGCTCACTGCTGTTCACCCTTGTTGCCTTCCGTTTTGCTTTTGTTGGTTTCGGGTTTAGCGGTTACAACTCCACTGGAAGCGCTCTGGGAATGGACGGGAAGTCCCCGCTGAGCCAGCAAATCCATGGCGCGTTCAATGGGTATGCGCACCGTGCCGGCTTTTTCATCGACCCAACCGTAGCTGTATAGGATTTGATCCTCCGCGGTCCGGATGCCGTTCAGTTGCCCGCGCTCATCTTCCTCCAGTCTCGGACTGGGGAACGCGGTTTGCGGATAACCGGGGTGGACATGCCGCGTATCCTCAGGAACATTCGTGACCAGGGGATTCACCGAAGGCTGGGAAGATCGCTCGCGACGATCGAGAAACGAATAGAGTCCCTTGAGCGCAAACATACAGAGAACGGTCACGATGCCTAGGGTCAACAGAAAATAGAGGATACTGGCCGCGCTCAGATCCTGGTGCTCGAAGGTTTCGTGCTCGAAGGTTTCGTGCCCTTCGGTAATCCCGTGTTTTGGAGTCTCGTTACTCATATCTCGTTGTCATGCACTCTGTTACACATTCTTAGTGATGCGCTGACTCGAGCACTTCATGGGCATCCTGATCATAGGCCGGCAGAAGCGGCAGCGAAGCCAGGTTGCGGAAAAAGTACCAGAGCCAGATTCCGCCGATGGCGATAGGCACGACGATGTCGGCCAGCGTAATCGCAAAGGTGGTGGAAAAATTCGGCTCGATAATCCAGAAGAGGTCGACGTAGCACATCAACAACAGCAGAACCGCGACCCAAACCAGATGCCGGATGTTGCGTTTGAACGACCGTGACAGAAGCATGGTGAACGGTATGGCGAAATGAAAAAGCACCAGGGCCAAGGCGACAAATCCCCATCCGTTATTAATCCGCCTCAGATAAAACGTGATTTCGTTAGGCAGGTTCCCGGCCCAGATGATGAGCCACTGGGAGAAAGAAAAATAGGCCCAGACCATGATAAAGGTGAGCATCCACTTGCCGTGATCGTGGACAAAATTAGGCTTCAGCATCTCAGACATCGGTTTGTAGTCGAAGAGAATGCGCTCGACGACCACCGCAAAGCACATCGCGGATAGGATCTCACCGATGAGAAGGATCAGGCCGAAGATGGTGGAGATCCAACTGGGATCGAGCGACATAACCCAGTCAATGGCTGCAAAGGAAATGGTGAACGCGTAGAGAATGAGTCCCGGCCCGGCGACCGCTTTGAATCGCTGACGGTTGTCGGGTGCGCCGGAGTGGTCAGTTTGTTTCGACCACATGGAAAGCAGGAAGGAGAGGATGTTCCAGATGGCGAAGTAAAAGATGGCGCGAATGAGGAAGCCTGAAGCGTTCAGGTAACTCTCTTTTATGAAACTGTGTTTTTCAAGATGTTCGCGGATATGCAAATCCTGAATGGACTGCAGAGGCATGACCCAGGGATAAATGCGCTGCTGAAAAACCGCCAGAACGATCGGAATGAAGAGAATCGCCAATAAGGGCAGCGTGCGCATGGCCGCGCCCAGGATGCGGCGAATGACTGTTCCCCAACCGCCGCCTGTAAGGTGGCGGATCATCAGAATTGCCATGGAACCGAGCGCCACGCCTAGCCAACACAGGAAACCGAGCAGGTAGCCGCGGTAAAACTCGTCAGGGCGAACGACGGCTAATACAACTGCGACTAAGGCAAAAACGATGCCGATGATAAGAGAGCGTTGCGCGATCTTTTGCACGATCGGGGGCGCCGTTAAGTCCAGTCGGGGTAGGGAGGAGGCGCTCATTTCTGCTCCTCCGATTCTGCATTGGCCTGCGGCGCAATCACGGGAAGCGTGGCTCCCGAGCCAGGGTACCCAAGGAAGCGGGGTGGTTGCGAGGGAATACTTTGACCAGGCGGTACATCAGCTTTCGTCGCGTTCTGACTCAACTGCAACGCGCGAATGTACGCCACAATATTCCAGCGATCGCGCGGCTGAATCTGCGCGGAATAGTCAGACATGATGCCGAAGCCGTTGCTCATCACGTCGTAGAAATAACCCAAAGGAGCTTTCTGCAGGCGTGGGATGTGATAGGAGGGAGGCCGACGGGAGAATCCACGCGAGGGGATAAAACCATTGCCGTCGCCAAGAGGAGAGTGGCAAGGAGAACAGTAAATGTTATAGCGTTCGCGGCCGCGTTCCAGTACTTCTTTGGTGACGGGAAACGGCATGTAATCTCCCGGATTGCTGCCAACTTTTCCGGTGTAGAAATAAGTGTCGGCGTGCAACTCCCCGCGGGCGACGGTACCTTCGACGAGCGGACGAGCGCCTCGCTCGTCTGGAAAGAAATCACTTTTGGCAAGAGGATTGATGCGAGGTTGAACGTGCATGTCCAGACGGCAGCCTGAGAGCAATCCGATTGCCCCAATTGCCGCGACGAGAGGAATTTGGCGAAGGCGCAGCATTCTAGCTGGGCACCTCCGTGATCAAGCGGGAGCCTAGACCCTCCATGAATTTGCGCGTGCCGGCCGGATCGTATTTAGGGTCGGAAGAAAACACGATCAAAAAGAAACGGTCCTTCGATGCCAGAGCGAAGCGAGGCACATTGAATACTGGATGGTATGGCATGGGCAATCCGTTGAGCGCGAGCATGCCAAATACCGCGGAGAGTCCCGCGAAAAGAATTGTCATTTCGAAGGTGATGACAATGAATGCCGGCCAGGAATGAGGGGGCTTGCCGCCGATGTTTAGCGGGTAATCGACAGCGGCCATCCAGTACTGCATGAGGTACCCCGTGAGGCCGCCGATTATGCCGCCAATCAGCACCACCAGCGGAACCCGGTTATGGTGAAAGCCAATCTCATCGGCCAGACCCTCGATTGGGAACGGACTGAAAGCATCGATCTTCTGGTATCCGGCTTCGTGCGTGCGTTTCGCGGCGTCTATCAGTGCTTGCGCGGTCTCGAATTCCGCCATGATGCCGTAGATGGGATCGCGCTTCATTCTCCGGACCTCGCCATCACTCTTTGACCTCCGCTTCCGGCAGGAGGGTGCGCATTTCAAAGATCGAGATTGCAGGCAGCAGCCGCAGGAACAAGAACATGGCGGCGAGGAACATGCCGATCGTGCCGATGTAAGTCATCCAATCCCAGCGCGTGGGGTAGTACATTCCCCACGATGAGGTGAGGAAGTCGCGGCTGAGGCTGACAACGACAATAATGAAACGCTCGAGCCACATGCCCACCAGAACCACGAAGGAAATCACGAACAAGGCCACAGGACTGGTGCGCAGTTTCCGAATCCACAGCACCTGGGGGATGAAGATGTTGCACGCGAGCAAAAGGTAGTACCAAGGCGCATAAGGTCCATGGAGCCGGTTCCAAATTGTGAACGCATCATACCGGTCGCCGCTATACCAGCCCATGAAAGCCTCGATGCCATAGCCGTAGGCGACGATTAATCCAGTGGCCAGCATCACTTTTGCGGAATTCTGCAGGTGACGTTCGGTGATGAAATCTTCCAGGCCGTAAATTTTGCGGATAGGGATGGCCAGCATCAAAACCATCGCGAATCCGGAATAAATCGCGCCCGCAACGAAGTAGGGCGGGAAGATTGTGGTGTGCCACCCTGGAACAATGCCGATGGCGAAATCAAAACTCACAACGGTATGGACGGAGAGCACGAGCGGCGTCGCCAGACCGGCCAGTAATAGATAGGCAGTCTCATAACGAGCCCAATGGCGAGCCGACCCACGCCATCCCATGGACAGTGCGCCATAAATCAGCCGAGCAGCTGGATGAGTCGCACGATCACGCAGCGTACCGAGGTCGGGAATCAGACCGATGAACCAGAAAATTGCGGAGATGGTGGCGTAAGTGGAAACAGCAAATACGTCCCACATGAGCGGGCTGCGGAATTGCGGCCAGACACGCATGGTATTGGGATAAGGAAAAAGCCAGTAAGCCAGCCACGGGCGGCCCACGTGAATCGCGGGAAAAATTCCTGCGCAGGCCACAGCGAACAACGTCATCGCTTCGGCGAAGCGGTTGATCGAATTGCGCCACGATTGGCGAAGCAGCAAGAGAATCGCGGAGATGAGCGTACCAGCGTGGCCGATTCCAATCCACCAGACGAAGTTCACAATGGCGAATCCCCAGCCGATGGGGATGGTGGATCCCCAAATTCCGATACCCTTCAAGAACAGATAGCCGATGGCGTAGAGCATCATCATGGTCAGCATGAAGGCAATGCCGAAACCCATGAACCAGCCGTCGGAGGCAGGACGGGTCAGCACGATGGCGCTGATCTTCTCGGTAACGGTGTCGAAGGTGTGGCCGGGTTCGATAACCGGCGCTCGTTCGTCCTCCACCGTCGTCTTGTATGGCTCGTTCATGGTGTTGCGCCAGTTCTCTCGGGGCTAAGGCCCTTGCCTTATGGGCGCCTTCAATAGCGCGTCTGAAGCCGCCGCGCCCTTCCAAAGCGGTGCCTTCCAAAGCCGCCGCGCCCTTTCAAACTTTCTATTCAGCTCACGACTTCAACTCCGGATTTGGGTTGCCGACTTCCGCCAGATAAGTTGTTCGGGGGCGAGTGTTGAGTTCGCCCAGAAGGCTGTAATTGCGCGACTGTGCCTTCAGCCTTGAGACCTTGCTGTTCGGATCATTGATATTGCCGAATATGATCGCGTTGGCGGGACAGGACTGCTGGCAGGCAGTCTGCAATTCGCCATCGTTCACTTTGATCTCTTTGCCTTCGCGCACCGAGGCAGTTTCAGCGTCGATCTTGTGTTCGTTGATGCGCTGCACGCAGTAGGTGCATTTTTCCATGACTCCGCGGCTGCGCACGCTGACGTCGGGATTGCGCATCAGCTTGTATTGCGGCGTTTCCCAATCCTGGAAGAGGAAGAAATTGAAACGCCGCACTTTATAAGGACAGTTGTTCGAGCAATAGCGAGTGCCCACGCAGCGGTTATAGACCATGTCATTCAGGCCTTCGCTCGAATGGTTGGTAGCACCTACGGGGCACACCACTTCACAAGGCGCGTTCTCGCATTGCTGGCAAGGCACAGGCTGGAAAAATGCTTTTGGATTATCGCGATCGTGCGCTTCCTGATCAGGATACTGATAGTAAGTATCGACGCGGATCCAGTGCATGTGGCGGCCGATGGCGCATTGCTCCTTGCCCACAATGGCAATGTTGTTTTCCGCAACGCAAGCCACCATGCAGTTGTTACAGCCCACGCAAGAGTTCAGATCGATCGCCATGCCCCAGGCATAAGCCTCTTCTTTGTAAGGATAGGGCTTATAAAGCGTGAGGCCCGGTGCTGGCTCTTCGCCTTCCTCTTTGGCGAAGTCAGGATTCTTACGGTATTCCTCCAGCGCCGTTTCGCGGACCAGCGGTCGATGGTCGCCATTGGGCGTGTCCATCCACTGGTATCCCTGGGTCGAAGCGAGGACGTATTTCTCGCCAGTCTTTCGAATCTGCAAACCAGTTGCAAACCATGGGGCAGTCGAAGTGCGCAGAGGATAAGCGTCGAAACCCACCGCCGTTCCTACGCGGCCAGCGCGCTTGCGGCCATAGCCCAGAGTCACGGTGGCCGAGTTGTCCGGATGCCCGACCTGAACCCAAACCGGGCCGGTGACTTTTTTCCCGTTCAGCTCAAGTTCGACCAGATCGAGGGTCTTGACCTGCAGGCGCTCCGCCATCTTTGGACCGATAAGTACGGCGTTGTCCCAGGTAAGCTTCGTCATCGGCTTCGGGAGTTCCTGTAGCCAGCCGTTGTTAGAGAATTGGCCGTCGTAGATGCTGGGGTCGCGGCGGATGTGGAGCTCGATGGCAGGGGCGGTCGTCGCATTCCATCCAAAGTTGTCATTCTTGATGGCAACCGATTTCGGTTCGTAGGAAGTGCCTTCGATCCATCCGTCGTGCAGCGACTTCCGCCAGAAAGCTTCAAAGTCCGCGCCGGCGTGCTGCTTCTGCCAGTAGGCCCGAACGAGATCGTAACCGGACGCGTCGGACTGATTGGCCAGCAAGGCGACAAATTCTACGGCGCTCTTGCCCTGGTATAGCGGCGCGATCAGCGGCTGAATGATGCTGGCCGTTCCGTCGTAGGCGCGGGCATCGCCCCAAGTCTCGAGTTCATGTGCTTGATTGATGTGCCACTGACAGAGTTCTGCGGTCTCGTCCTGATAAAGCCCGAAATGGACGCGTAAAGGAACTTTATCGCTCTTGAGGACCTTCGCGAAATCCAGGTTAACTGGAGCATCATAGGCCGGATTGCCGCCGATGATGACCAGCAGGTCGACTTTGCCGGCGTTCATATCACCGACGAGATCTTTCAGGGATTCGGTCTGATTGACCGGATTCGCGTCGACGGGATCGGTATAGAAAACTGTCTTGCCAATGTTGCCGAGCGCTTGGTTTACCGCATGAGCGAAGGCGTGCACGACAGGAGGCTGATGATCGCCCGCGATAACAAGGCTAGAACCCTTATGAGCCAGCAGATCTTGAAACACAATCCCGCCAAAGCCGGGGAAATCGCCCGCTACGCCTCCAGCGGGGGGATTAACCGGAATGTGGCTCGATAGGTCGTGCGCAAGGTTCTCGATCTCGCTCGCACGCATTGGCCAGCGATGATCGGCTTTCGCCCCAGTCGTGGTCGGGGTGCTCTCGACCACATACAATCGGTTCATCTTGCCATCGGGATTGCGGCGTTTGGCGAAATCGCGGATGTAGCGGACGTTTCCCGGAAAGCCCGCATATAGAAAGTCAGCATCGAGCGAAACGATTACATCGGCTTTTTCAAAATCGTAGCGCGTCTCGGCCGGCTGGCCAAAGGCGAGCTTCGCGCCTTCGAGAACGTTGTCGCGGTTGACCGGCTCATACACATGCCATTTGGCCTGTGGATAGACCTTCAGGAAATTGCGCAACTGATCGGCCAGCGTTGGCGACGAAATCGTGGTAGTGAGAATACGAATACCTGCGCCTTGTAGCGCTTTCTGCGCACTGAGGGGGCCCCGAATCGCGGTCACAAATGATTGCCAAGACCGCTGGTCGCCCATCGAAACCACGCTTTGCGAGCGGTCCGGATCGTACATACCGAGAATGGAAGCCTGCGCGAAGATATCCGTGCCGCCCAGGCTGGCAGGATGCTGGGCGTTGCCTTCGATCTTGGTGGGACGTCCGAGATGACTTTCGACCAGCAGCGGGTTGGCGTAGCCACCGAGCGTCATCGCCGTGGCATAAAACATGGGGCGGCCGGGAATTACTTCTTCAGGCTGACGGACGTAGGGAACGATTGGCTCCAGAGGTAGTTTCACGCAGCCGGTCATTCCTGCGAGCGCCATTGAAGCGCCCATCACTTTGAGGAAGCCGCGACGGGAAACGGAATCGACCCATTCGGAAGCGCCCCTGGGAAATTCGCGGTGAAGCGCTTCCTGAAAATCAGCGCTGCCGGCAAGCTCCTCCAGGCTCCGCCAATACTCCGGGCCGGCCTTCTGCTCTGCAGCAGTTTCAATTTGCGCGCGAAGGGAATCGAGATCCAGTTTGCCTTTCTTGCTTGGGCAAACCTCCTCGCGCTTGGGGCTTCCGTTTTGTTCTTCCGTCTTCATTGGTTCCACATCACTCTTATAACGACTGTCATCCTGAGCGGAGCGAGAGTTCGCGAAGCGAAGTCTCGCGCAGTCGAAGGATCCCTATGACCTCTATCGAACCCGTTCTGCTCGACGCATTTTCTCCGCGGCTGCAAAGTCATCTTGAGAACGCCTCTCATCCTCGCGATCATGGGCGCCGATAGGGATCCTTCGACTCCGAATTTGCTTTGCTTTGCGTTGCGAAGCAAATTCTCCGCTCAGGGTGACGAGGTCTCATAGTTCAAACTCTGTTCAAACTCTTATCGATGACAAGTGTTGCAGCTCGTGATGTCGCCTACGCTGCGAACGTTGTATTTTTTTACCAGCGCCGTGCCGAGTTCGACTTGATCCGTGTAAGTTTGTCCATCCACCACCACGGGATGGGCACTGGTTGGCGGATGGTAACGCATATTAAAGACCTGATCCCGCGGGCGAAGGTTATTCTGTGGCGCGCGATGGCAGCCCAAACACCATTCCATCTGCAACGATTCCTGCTGATACATCAGCGGCATTTGATCGACTGGGCCGTGGCAAGTGTTGCATCCCACACCCTTCGTCACATGGATACTGTGATTGAAGAAAACGAAATCCGGAAGCTGGTTCACCCGCGTCCATTGCAGCGACTGGCCGGAGCGATAGCTGGCGCGAACCGGCGCAAGCAACTCAGCATTCGTCCAGATCTGCGAGTGGCAGTTCATACAAGTCTTGGTGGGAGGGATGCCGGCAAAGCTCGAAGTCTCTACCGAGGTGTGGCAGTAACGGCAGTCAATGCCTAGCCCGGCTACGTGATGCTGATGGCTGAAGGGTACCGGTTGCGGCTTCCGCACTCCAGCGTAGGTGATGTAGGGCGAACCCTGAACTTCGTAAGCTACCCAGCCGAGCGCGACAACAACGAAGACCGCGCCGAAAATCGTGGCCCGGGACAGGGTGTTCGCACTACGATGAAAGATCTGCGACATGCTTGCGTACGCGTTCTAAAAAGTAAGAATGAAGACCCGGTGGACCCATTTTCGTATGGAAGCTTTATCGTTACGACGCAGAGAACTTCCCACAGATTTCTTCGCGTCAGCCAGGAGAACTCGGAATTATAAATATTTCGCACAGACTTGTCGCGTATTTTCACGACGACAATTCGCACGCGTCTCAAATTGGAACGCGACAAGAATGATGCTTTTCTTGACGTGTACAGCCAGCTGACTACCTCAGGTTCATCACCAACAATTTCGGTTCAGTCATCTCCTCGATCGCGTAGCGCAATCCTTCGCGACCCAAGCCGGAGTCTTTGATGCCACCGTAAGGCATCTGGTCGATGCGGAATGAAGGAATATCGCCCGCGATCAAAGCGCCCACCTCCAGTTCGTCGTAAGCCTGGAACAGCAACTTCACATCGCGGGTAAATAAACCAGCCTGCAAACCGTAATTGGAATTGTTGATCCGGCGCAGCGCTTCGTCAAAATTCTGGTAAGGCTCCACGGTGACGACGGGGCCGAAAATCTCCTGGCAATTCACTTTCATGTCGGATTTGGTGCCGGTCAGCACGGTCGGATCGACGATCGAGCCTCTGCGCCCTCCGCCACACAACAATCGCGCCCCCGAGTGAACCGCCTCTTCAATCCAACTGGTGACGCGAACGGCATCACTTTCGCGGATCAGCGGACCAACATCGGTCGATTCGTTCATAGGATCGCCGGTCTTTAGTTGCTTGACTCCATCGACGAGCAGATCGGTGAACTTGCCGTAAACCGACTGCTCGACCAGGATGCGCTGCACGGAAATGCAGGTTTGTCCGGCGTAACCGAAGCCGCCGGTGACGCAACGGTCGGCGGCGTAGGGCAGATCGGCGTCACTGTGCACTATGGCGCCGGCATTGCCCCCCAGTTCGAGCGCGACTTTTTTCTTGCCGGCGCGGCGTTTAATGTCCCAGCCTACAGGCACGCTGCCGGTAAAGCTAATCAGCTTGATGCGCTCGTCAGTGACCAGGAGGCTCGCATCGTCGTTCGAAAGCGGCAGCACGTTCAGGCCGCCATCGGGCCAGCCAGCCTGTTGAATACACTCCGCCAGCAACAGCGAACACAGCGGCGTCTGCGGAGCAGGCTTCAACACCATGGAACATCCCGCTGCGATTGCGGGCGCCACTTTGTGCGCGACGAGGTGCAGAGGAAAATTGAACGGGGTAATTCCGGCGATTGGGCCAAGCGGATAGCGCTTTACGATGCCCCAGCGGCCAGCGGTAAACTCCTGCCAATCGAGCGGAAGATATTCACCGTAAATGCGCGTGGCCTCTTCTGCGGCAACGTTGAAGATGAAAACTGCGCGGTCGACTTCCGTGCGCGCCAGCTTGATCGGCTTACCAGCCTCCTGCACGATGGTCCGGGAGAATTCGTCGCGCCGCTCGGCAATCGCTGCCGCCACGCGTCGCAGGACACGCTGCCGCTCGAATGCCGGCAGTCGACGAGTTGTGCCAAAGGCCTTGACGGACGCGACGATCGCGGCCTCGGCATGTTCGCGCCTCGCCTGTGTGATTCGTCCAACCACACTGCCATCGAATGGCGACCGGACCTCGACTATGTCGCCCTCTTCCATCCAACGCCCATCGATCAAGAAACCGTGAGTCGCGACTGGGGCGATCGTCATCTCCGCCATGTTTGCCTCCGGATTTGAGCGAACGATTTTTGATTATAGGCCTTCGCTCGGAGGTTGCCTCGATTAAGGCCGGCAGAATTTATTGACCACAAAGGACGGGAAGGATCACTGCGGGAATCCTCAGGCTTCTTTTGTAACTGCGCTTTCTTCGTGTTTGTTAGCCGCAAAACGCTCTCGACTACAATGAATGCCGTCATCCTCGTGGCCATACTCGAAACTATCGTTGAACTTGCGCCGCGTCTGCGGAGGAGGGAAGTTTCGCCGGTGGAATTGACCCGTGCTTGCCTGGAGCGCATCGAAGAGCAAAATCAGGCGCTGAATGCGTTCATCACGGTTACGGCCGAAACGGCGCTGGCGGAAGCGCGGGCTGCAGCGGTCGAAATGGCACGTGGCGAATGGCGCGGGCCGCTGCACGGGATTCCGATTGCAATAAAGGATCTTATCGATACTGCGGGCACGCGCACGACTGCGGCCAGTGCTCTTCATAAGGACCGCGTTCCGGCCGAAGACGCGGAGGTTGTGCGGCGGTTGCGGCGGGCAGGCGCGGTGATTCTCGGGAAGAACAATCTGCATGAGTTCGCATATGGTGCGAGTTCCCTCGTCAGCTTCTTTGGCGATGTGCACAATCCGTGGAATGCGGCTCATATTGCAGGCGGCTCGTCTGGCGGGTCGGCGGCCGCCGTTGCCGCCGGGCTTTGCTACGCGGCAATTGGAACCGATACGGCTGGCTCGATTCGCCTTCCAGCGGCGCTCTGTGGTTGTGTCGGAATCAAGCCGACATATGGGCGTGTTTCCTGTCGAGGTGCGATTCCGCTTTCGTGGTCCCTCGATCATGTTGGTCCGCTGGCGGCAAGCGTTAGAGATGCGGCTGTGGTTCTGCAGGCGATTGCGGGATACGATGCGCTGGATACCGGCAGCGTGAATGTTCCGGTGACTGACTATATTTATGCCGGCGGGGAACCGGCCAAGAGTCTTCGCGTAGGTATTCCGCGGGATTATTTTTATGACGATCTTGATGATGAGGTGCGTGCGGCGGTGGAGGAGGCTCTGACCGTGATCGGGACACTGGTTGCCGAAATTCGCGAGGTCAGCATCGAGATACCGACCGATCGCGTCGTGCAAAATGCCGAGTCCTACGCGGTTCACGCCGACGATGTGGTGCGGACGCCGGAATTGTATCAACCGGAAACTCTGCGGCGCATTCGCTTCGGCGCGAATATTTCCTCGACCGAGTATATTCGGTGCCGCCATGAACTGGACCGAGATCGCCGACGGATTCACGATACTTTCGCTGAAGTGGATTTACTGATCACGCCAACCACGCCTATGCCCGCGCCTGCGATCGCTGATCTGAAGAAAGATCCTGAGGCGTTGCGTCCGGCGGAAATCAAATTGCTGCGCAACACACGTCCGTTTAACGTGTGGGGGCTGCCAGCAATCTCGGTGCCTTGCGGGCTCACGAAGAGCGGGCTGCCAATCGGGCTGCAGATCGTTGGGCCTCGGTGGCGAGAGGATTTGGTGCTGAGGTTGGCTGGAGCTTACGAGCATGGCGTCGAGCTTCGCTCGCCCGGACAGCCGGGGGCAGCCGTCCCTGCATGAGCATATCTCTTAGTCTACCGTTCTTACGTCATCCGGCAGAGTGAGGACGAAGGTGCAATTGCCGTTGGCCGTGGAGCAGGAAAGAGTTCCGCGGCGCAGAATTTTCAGGGGAGTGTCGTCCGGGAAGGTGAGGCGGTATTCGGCGGTACGGAGGGCTTCTGTGAAGATTTTCAGCTTCTCGTCTCCGCTGACAAATTTTACGGCCTCGGCTTTCGCGGGAGTGCCAGCGACGCCGCTGAGAAGTACGAAGAAATCCGCGGTGCCATTTTCTTTTGCTTTGCCCACATCGATGGTGCGCAACGACTGCAAACTGTCTTTTTCTTTTACGCCGGCGTTGAGTTTGGTATTGGCCTTGACCAACCCATCGATTCTTTCGTTCGTCTCCGGCGCGGGGCGCAGTCCGGTCAGAGCAAGTGTGTAGGTCTCGAGCGCGCGATCTTTCTTTCCTTCTTTCTCGTAGATCTGGCCGAGATGGTCGCCGACTTCGCCGTGCTGGCCCAGTCCCCAGGCGGCCGCAACGTATTTTTCGGCTTTATTCAGATTGCCTTCGCTGAAATAAACCCAGCCCAGCGTGTCCCAGTAAGCGATGAGGGAGGGAACGAGCGGCAAGTCCTGTGGCGTGAGGCGGTCGAGCGACAAGTTGCGCAGCGCGGCGGTAGTGGCCGAAACGGCCGACTCGGCATACTGCTGCGCGCGGTCCAGATGGGACTTCTTGAGCGAAAGCTGATAAGCGATGTTGTTCCAGACCAGCGGCGTCGCCGAGAGTTCGATGGCGTGGTCGAAGGTAGCCAAGGCTTTGTCATCCTGGCCGAGGTTCAGGTATGCGTCGCCAAGGCTGACCTGCAGTTCCGGATTGTCAGGAGTAAGAGATGTGGCTTTCTCCAGTTCGGCCGCGGCCAGATTGTATTTATGCCACTCGGAGTACATGGAGCCGAGGCCAGCGTGAGCGAACTTGTCGAGCGGATTGATTTCGATCTGTTTGTTAAAGTCGATGACAGCATCGTTGTACTTGCGCTCTTGCCAGTAGGCGCGGCCGAGTGCGTTGTAGGCGTATTCGTCATAGGGGTTGATTTCAATCTGCTTCTTGAGAGCAGCGATGGCATCGTCAGTCTGGCGCAGGCCCATGTAGGCGAGGGCGAGTGCATACCAGGCATATTTATTTTTGGGGTCCACTTCGGTAGCGCGTTTGAGGAGTTGAACCGCCATGGGCAGATTGTTGCTGGCGATGGCAGCTCGACCGCTTTCCATCAGATCGTCGGCCTTCATGTCGGCGGGAGCGGTGGGCGCACCCGCCACAGTATTTTCGACGGAAAGAAACTGCCCCAGGTCGGAGCTGACGGCGCGGCGAAACGATTCGTAGTCCGTGGCTCGTTGGGCAGGGATCTCGTCTTGACGGAGAGTCAGGGTTCGGTCGGCGGTGAAGGTTGAGCCTTCCAGCTCGTAAGTGGCCTGGTACTCGGCGTAATCGCGCTTCAAAGAAAAGGGGAGCGGAGCGCGAGCCGTATATTTTGCAGCGAGCTCCAGTTTTATTTTGTAGACATACTGCGCCTTGGGGCCAAGCTTCAGCGGTTCGGCATCGGCATCGCTTTCGTCGTCGCCCAGAATCGGCATGTTGAACTGGCAAAGCGGCAATGTTAAGTCTGATTTCTTCTTGGACCAATCCAGAAAATTCGGCCGCGCAACATCGTAAGACATAGTGAACGGCTCGCGTGTGGCGGCAGGATCGCTGATCTTCAAATTTGTGACTTCGCCACCCATGCCGGAATTGACGTTCTCCACAACGTGCTGCCATTGCGCTTCCGGAACACGGCGGAAAATGGAGCGCAGCAGAAGTTCTTCGTCGCCCCGAAAGGTGTAGTGGACGTGCGCTTCAAGCTTGCCGATCTCGTTTACTTTCCCGTCGATCTCGGAAATCTCGTAGTCGGCGATGGGAGGGTCGGCGGGGGTTTCCTCGAGGTGGGGCGTGCCGGAGGCGGGAATTACCAGGGCTTGCTTCTTGCGCAGAGTGTAGGCCAGCAGGCGGAAAGGCGCCACTTCACTGGTGGTATCCATCCAGACTTCGTCTTTCCCCATTGGAAGCATGGTGATGACGTGGTCGAACTGCGAGGGCGAAGGCACGTCGGGATCGAGTTTGCGGCTGGAGTTGATCAACACTGAAGATGCATGCATGCCTTCGGCTTCGAGCAGGGAGGCCAGCAGGGTGTGCTTGTCCTTGCAGTCGCCATATTGATTGTGCAGGACGTCGCCGGCGGAGTGCGGTTGGTAGCGCCCCAATCCAAGCGACAAGCTGACGTAACGGAAATTCCTGGCGACGTAATCGTAGAGCGTCTGAACCTTGTCCAGATCGCTATCGAGACCCTTGGTGAGTTCTTCCGCTTTGGCCCGAACCTCCGGCGAGGGCGCGCGACGATCTTTCTCCAGACTTGCATACCAGAGTCCGATCTGTTCCCAACTCACGAATGTGGTCAACTGAATGTCAGGCCGCTCGTCCTCGGGATGTTTCCTTTTTTTCTTTTCTTCTTCTTTTTTTTCTTTGTCGTTGTCCTTATTTTTCGGGTCGTCTTCGTGTTCCAGGTGAGCGCGCGTCCAGTGATAGACGCGGCGTCCGTTCGCCTCGGAAATTTTGGGATCCATTCCTGGTTTGCTTTTCAATTTGAGGGGACGGTCGGCAGGCACATCCACATCGACTTCTTCATCGAGCGTGATGTTGTTCCGGTCGAATTCATATTCCGCCCAGAATTCTTTCGGAGCCAGGGGAGTATGAATCACGGTGACAATGTCGTATTCGAGCACTTCGCCCGGACGCAGTCCAGGGACGGTGATGTGCTTTTGTCGATAGTCCGTATAGACGGGCGCCTGTTGTTCGAGTGGAGCACTCAGGTCCTGCACAGCGTCTTCTCCGGCTTTCACTATGGTGCCGTCGGCCTTCAGAACTCGGACATAGGACATCTCAACGCGTTCGTTAGCGGAGTTGTATCCGAATTGAAGCTGACCCCACTGCTGAACCCCCGCTTCACTCTGCACGCGGATGCGGGCGATCGTTTCCTTGCGGCCGGTGCCGTCGTTTTCGAAGCGATAAATTGAGCGGTACTTTTCAATGACAAACGCTTCCTGCGAATAATCGTGCTTGGATTCTTGCGGCCTTGCGGCGGTGTCCTGAGGAGTGGACCCGGCGTTTGCACCTTTGTTGGCCTCGGCGGGAACGTTTGAGTTCGACTGAGGAGCCTGCGCTAAGGACTCGAAGGGGCCGAGCGAGAGGCAAAGAGCAATAAGCGGCAGAAAGAAACTACGCATCCGGTAATAGTAAGGCCTCCGGCATTGGAATCCCAAGGCGGGGCTTGCAAATTGGAAACATTGAACATAGGGGTACGCAGTGTGCCGACGAGACAGGCTAATTTCCTCGTGCGACGGAGATCACATTTCTTTGTTCACGCCGTCACAAAACCATAGTAAAATCCGGCCCAGGTAGTCCTGCGCGAGCCAAGTTGCCGGGCAGGCGTGACGCATAAAGTACTTGCGCCACGATTTTCCGTTCGGAGGTTCTGGTATGGAAGATCGGGCCCCTAGTGTCTCTGCTTCTGTTCAGCAGTCAAACGAGCAGTCTCTCCATTCGTCATCGGATTCGCAAACCTCGGCCGGCCGGCATGAAGGCCGCGGCGCCTGGGTTCTCACCGCTTATGGGATATCCGGACTGGCGCTTTTTGGAGTTCTAGCGTACTTCTTCTCGGACTTCATCGCCCACTAATTAATTCCGGGGCAGTGGCGAACGGGCGTGCGCGTCCGTGGGACGCTCTGGTTGTGTATGTGAATTAATTCTTGCGCCTCGAAAAATTCTGCGGGCGGCGAGCGTGTTACAATAAGCGACCTTAGAAGCTACAGCTTCCCAAGGAATCCAGCGTTTCCCCACAACTGAAGCACTGAGAAAGAGACCGCAAGAATCGTGGCCAAAAGACCCACGTCCGCCGGAACACCGATCACTTACGCCGACGCGGGAGTAAACATCGATCGCGCCAGCCGCACGAAACAACGCATTAAATACCTGGCGCATAAGACCTTTACCAGGGGTGTGCTGAGCGAGATCGGCGGCTTCGGCGGCCTGTTCGCGGTCGACAAAACCAAGTATCTGGATCCTGTGCTGGTATCAAGCGTGGATGGCGTGGGAACCAAGCTAAAAGTGGCCTTCGAGATGGGCCTGCATTCAACCATTGGCGCCGATCTGGTGAACCACTGCGTCAACGACATCGCCGTGCAGGGCGCCGCGCCACTGTTTTTCATGGATTATCTGGCGACCGGCGTATTGGATCCTACAATCACGGAGCAAGTGGTGGAAGGCATTGCCGATGCTTGTAAACACAATGGCTGCGCCCTGATCGGTGGGGAGACAGCCGAGATGCCGGGTTTTTATCCCGACGGCGAATATGACCTGGCGGGATTTATCGTGGGCGTGGTCGAGCGCGAGAGGATTATTACCGGCAAGGATGTGCAGATCGGGGACGTAGTTCTCGGATTGGCTTCGAACGGCCTGCATACCAACGGCTATTCGCTGGCACGCAAGCTTCTCTTTGAAGTCGCACACTACTCGCCTGACGACTACGTGAACGAGATTAAGAACAAAGTCGGCAATGAATTGATGCGGACGCACAAGAGCTACTGGCCGGCACTCAGGAAGTTGATCGATGCGCAGTGTGTTTCCGCGCTGGCCCACGTAACCGGTGGCGGCATCACGGAGAACTTGCCCCGGGTTTTGCCCCGGGGTACGGCGGCCCTGATCGAACTGGGCTCCTGGCCGGTGTTGCCTTTGTTCGAGCACCTGCAGCAATTGGGCAATGTTCCACAGGAAGAGATGTTACGGACCTTCAATATGGGTCTGGGCATGTTGATGGTCGTTCCCCTGGCGAAATTCAAGAAAGCGCAAAGCGTGCTCGAACGCGTGGGAGAAAAAGCCTACACCGTGGGCCGGATCGTTAAGGGCGAGAAGAAAGTAATCTACAGCTGAAACGCCTCCGACCTTTCTCCTTACTTGGGTTCATTCAATTTTTTAACATTCCTTTAACACTCCTCAATAGTCGGGCTAGGAATCTTACTTTGAAGATTTTGACTTCATTCCTGCTGTGCAATGAAGTCGGCGAGGCAGAAAGGAACAATATGACGAAACGATTTCGGTCCATAGCGCTTTGGCCGCAAATTGCGGTGGCTGTTCTGATCATGGAATGTGCGGTCTCCTGCTCCAAGAATGCCAGCCCAGTGCATCCTGGGGGTAACAACTCGATCATAGGCGCGGGAAGCACGTTCATTTATCCGATCATGACGCGGTGGATCGCCGCTTTTCAGCGAAGCCATTCAGGCGTACAGATCAACTACCAGTCGATCGGCAGTGGCGGCGGGATTCAGCAATTGAAGAAAGGCCTGATTGATTTCGGCGCGAGCGATGCGGCACTGGATGATGCAGACTTGAAGGAGATGCTTCCGGTGATTCAGATTCCGGAAAGTGCCGGGCCGGTGTGCATTACATATAATTTGCCGGAGTTGAAAGCGCCATTGAAATTAAGCGCGCAAACGCTCTCGGGCATCTTCCTGGGAAAGATCACGAGCTGGCAAGATCCGCAGATCAAGAAAGACAACGCTAGCGTTAATTTGCCCAATCATGCGATTCTGGTTTCGCATCGCTCCGACGGAAGTGGGACCACCAACATTTTCACCACTTATCTAGCGGCGGTCAGCCCAGAATGGGCCAAGAATGTAGGGAAAGGAATCTCAGTCAGGTGGCCGGTCGGCGTTGGCGGAAAGGGCAGTGAAGGAGTGACCGGGGTCATCCGGCAAGCTGCTGGAGCCATCGGCTATGTAGAACTCAGCTATGCGAAGGACAATACCTTGCCAGTGGCGCTGGTGAGCAACCGAGCGGGAAATTGGGAAGAGCCAACCGCGGCGGGAACCACGGCCGCCATCGACGCGTTTCACGATGAGCTGGCAAAAGATGTTCGGACCGCGATTGTCGATCCGCCAGCTTCGGCAAAGGACGCTTATCCGATCTGCGGACTGACGTATTTGTTGGTTCCGAAAGACGGCCAGGATACGGCAAAACGACAAGCGGTCAAGGAATTTATTGAGTACGTGATCACCGAGGGGCAAGCTTCTGCCGACAGTTTGTACTATGCCAAGCTGCCAGCCGGGCTTGCGGATCAAGATCAAAAACTCCTCAGCGAAATGCTGGCGGACGGCAAGCCGATTCAAACCAGCACGAACATGGCGAACTCTGGCACGCGGTAGAAACACTCGAGGCCTGCATTATGATGGGTTTGCTGAAAGCTGAGAGCTGACAGCTCTTATGAAATCTCTCGGCATCCTCCTCTCGGGTCGCGGCTCGAATTTCGTGGCCATCGCCGACAGCATCGACGAAGGCCTCATTCCGAACGCGCGCATTGCCGTGGTCATCTCCAATCGAGGGGAGGCTCCTGGCATTGCTACGGCGCGCCAGCGCGGTCTCGAGGCATTGGTTATTTCATCGAAAGGCAAGTCGCGAGAGGAAAACGACCGCGAAATTGTCGCCGCGCTCAAGGAACACAACGTCGATTTGATCTGCCTCGCGGGCTACATGCGCCTTCTTTCGCCCTGGTTCGTGCAACAGTTTCCGAGTCGAATTCTCAATATTCATCCCTCACTTCTGCCGGCATTTCCTGGACTCGAAGCGCAGGAACAGGCCTTCGCTTACGGAGTGAAAGTCTCCGGCTGCACCGTGCATTTCGTGGATGAGGAGCTGGACCATGGGGCCATCGTGGTGCAGAAGCCTGTCCCGGTGCTCGACACTGACGACGAGCGCTCACTCGCTTTACGCATTCTCGAGCAGGAGCACATCGCATATACCGAGGCGATCAACCTGGTGCTGGGCGGAGAATTCGAGATCGTGGGACGGAGATTGAAACGGAAAGCACCGTGATCGTGATCACGTGGAGACGGGTGCCTCGCCGAGCGGCGCGACCCGTAACAGTCCAGAGCCAGCATGCTACAGCCGAGGGCGGCTGTCCCTACAGCAGCACTTGTTAATCTGTGGGATCAACTTCTTCGCCATCTTTACAATTGGCAGAGATTCTCCGTTTCCCAACGGAACTTCCTGATTCTCGATGGCGGCATATCCTTTCGCCTGGTAGAAAGCCACGCCGCTGAGGGTTGCGCCCATCTCCAATTGCGTGAACCCCGCTTCCAGTGCTGCCTTCTCGCAGGCTTCGAGAATCAAGCCGCCAATGCCGCGACGCGCGCAATGGGGATGCACGAAGAACGCGCGAATCTTCGCCGCATCATGTGCGGGATCGAGCAGAGAGTCTTCCCGCCCAGCGTATTGATCGCCGCCATATAAAGTCTTGCGCCTGCTCCATCCGCCACAGCCGACGATTTCAGTCTCGCCTTGCAATTCCGCAGTCTCCGCGACCAGATATGTTCCATCGGCAATGAGATGGCTATCCACGCCATAGACTGACCGCAGCGCGCCATCGATCTGGGCTGGCGAATAGTGTTCGGCCTGCAGGCCTCGCACGGAGGCTTCAATCACTTGTTGCAAGCGGGGGACGTCTGCCGGAGTCGCCTTTCGTATGCGCACGCTCCGTGTTGTGATCCGGTCCACTATGGCCGCTGCCCCCTATTTCCGACAATTCTGCACCGCTATGCGGGCGCTTCGGTGCCTTCCGTCATAATTCGGAGGTAATTCGAATAGACATAAATTCGATTCCAACTCCGACCGCTGGTTTCTTTTACCATCTTCAACTCCTGAAGCGCCCGCATAGCATTTGTGACGGCAGGTTGGCTTAGATGCAGTTCTTTCGAGGCGAACGAGATCGTGAGGTACGGCTTTTGCTGGAAAAGCTCGTGAACAACTATGGTGGTACCCCGAATGCGGCCAAGACCTTCGATCCGGCTACGGTCGCGCTTAAATAGGCGCAAAACTTCGTGTGCGGTGCTTACCGCTTGTTGTGCGGTCTCCAACACGGCGGTAAAGAAGAAGCTCAGCCACTCCTCCCAGTCCCCTTCAAATCGGACTCTCTGCAGGAGATCGTAGTAACTGCTCCGATTCTGTTTGAAATACAACGAGAGATAAAGCAGCGGCTCCGACAAAACTCCGTCCGCCACCAGCATCAGAGTAATGAGCAGCCTGCCTAGCCGCCCGTTGCCATCCAGAAACGGATGAATTGTCTCAAACTGCACATGGATTAGTGCAACTTTCACCAGCGCGGGGAGAGATTTATGCTCGTGGTAGAAAGTCTCGATCTGTCCCATTAAAGAAACTACTTCCTCTTTGGGAGCGGGGACGAAAAGAGCGTTCCCAGGTCTCGAACCTCCAATCCAATTCTGACTATCGCGAAATTCTCCCGGCCTTTTGTCGCTTCCCTTGCCCTTGGCCAGCAGGACCGCGTGAATCTCCTTCATCAAACGAATCGAGATCGGCAAGTCTTGCCGTAGGCGCCTCAGGCCGTATTGGAGAGCAGACACGTAGTTGGATACCTCCACCACATCCTGTGTTGGGACACCGGTAAGTTGGTTGCTCTCGAACAGAAGTAGTTCGTAAAAGGGACGACTGTGTACCTTCAATTTGCGACGACAAAACGGCTTCCTTGCGTAGATAAAAATGGAGGAAAAGTTGCAGGTCCGGAAGCAGCCGGGCTAACCCATCGAGACGGCCCAAGGCAAGATCGGCCTTTTCCATGAGGTCGAGGACCTGAGCACCGAATTCGATTGGAGGATTGGGTGGCAAGGGTTTCGGAATGAGACTCTTGAATACTTCTTGTCGTGGTCCTTGCTGCACGAGTCTACCTTGCAAGCCTCTTTTCATATTCCACTCTTGAACCAATGAAAGCTTAAAAGCCTTTGACGGTTTTAAGTTTTAATGGTCAATAGTTTAAATACGAAAATCGCCTTGAAGCAAGGCTTAATTGTCTGTCCTTTGCACTCAACAAGATCCATACGGGGCAAGGGATAACACTCGACTCGCATGAAGTCACGAGAGGATTACCGATCTGCCATAATGCCTAAGAAATGCCAACTTTCGCTTCTGTCGACGAACAACTGACATATCTCAAGAAGGGTTCCGCGGAGATCATTCGCGAGGTCGACCTGCGCGCCAAGCTGGAAAAGTCGCGCGCCGCGGGCAAACCGTTGCGCGTGAAGCTTGGCATGGACCCCACGGCTCCCGACTTGCACCTCGGGCACACGGTTGTACTTCGAAAGCTTAAGCACTTTCAGGATCTCGGGCACACTGCGATCTTTCTGATCGGCGATTTCACCGGAATGATCGGCGACCCCACCGGCCGCTCGGTAACTCGTCCACCGCTTACTCGCGAACAGATCGAGCAGAACGCTGAAACTTACAAGGCACAGGTCTTCAAAATTCTCGATCCGCAGAAAACGGTGATCGATTTCAACCGCCGCTGGATGGGGGCCTTCACCGCGGATGATTTCGTCCGGTTGATGGCGAAATACACGGTTTCGCAACTTCTGGAACGCGAGGATTTTCACAAACGGTTTCAGGACGAGAAACCAATTTCCGTGCACGAGCTGCTCTATCCGCTGGTGCAAGGTTACGATTCGGTCGCTCTCGAAGCCGATGTGGAGCTTGGCGGCACCGATCAGAAGTTCAATTTACTGGTCGGCAGAGAACTGCAACGCGCCTACGGGCAGGAGTCGCAAGTAGTGCTGACCACGCCAATTCTAGAAGGCCTTGATGGCGTGCAGAAGATGTCGAAGTCATTCGGCAATGCGATTGGCATTCACGAACCGCCGCTTGAGATGTACGGCAAGATCATGAGCATCTCGGACGAAATGATGTGGCGCTATTACGAACTGCTGACGGATGTGCAGGTGGCGGAGATTGAGAAGATGAAGCAGGAAATCCATCCGATGGAGGCGAAGAAAGAGCTGGCGCGGAGGATCGTGGCGGATTTTCATTCGAAGGAAGCGGCGGCAAAGGCGGGAGAGGATTGGGCGCGGCAGTTTCAGAAGGATGAGGTGCCGGAGGAAGTGGAGGAAGTCTTCATTGCTCTTGCCGAGATTGGAGGTTACATCGCTGATACCGACCTCGGCCCCGCTGCAACAGTAAGGGCAGATCGCCTTTTGGTTCGATGCGGGCTCGCCTCTTCCACAACCGACGCCGGTAGAAAACTGAAGCACGGCTCGGTGAAGGTGGATGGCCGTGTGCATAAGGAACTTTTCTTCGAGCAAACTGCGCCACCCCCAATGAGGTTGCTGCTAAGAGTCGGAAAGCAATTAAAAATCGCAATCGTCAGTTGGTGAGCGCCAATGCTCATGTGGGGACAGCCGCCCTCGGCTGTCCGGGCGAGCGGAGCTCGCCGGCTGTTTGCAGTTCGTCTAATTCCCAACTTGGCATGAACTTTCCAGAAGTTGCCTGAAACCTCCCAACTTCCTTGTAGTTCCGGCACTACAATCAAGACCTTGCGGAGCTATCGCTCCGCCGGACAGCCGGGGGCGGCTGTCCCCACACTTTAACAGACCCTATGCCTCAGGCTTTTTATCGACGGCAGCTTCCGCATCTGCAGTGCGATAATCGGCAGCACTTTGTAACTTTCTGCACGGAGCACCGGTGGGTTCTTCCTAAACATGTGCGGCAGATTGTCCTCGATTGCTGTTTGCATGACAACGGAATTAAGTTCGACCTTCGCGGCGCTGTAGTCATGCCGGATCATGTTCACATGATCTTCACGCCGCTGGTTAATCAACAGGCCATGGAAGTCTATTCGCTGGCGGAAATTATGAATGCGATCAAGGGGGCTTCCGCTCATGGGATCAACACGACCCTTTGCCGCAGCGGTCGAGTGTGGCAGGCGGAATCATTTGATCATGTGCTGCGGTCTTCTGAAAATCTTGACGCTAAGATTGTCTATCTTCTGGAAAACCCGATTCGGGCTGGCGTGGTCGGCGAATGGGCGGACTACCCGTGGCTGTGGAAGAAGCCGTCCATCAACCCATTTGCTCCACCTTAGACTTGTGGCGGCGTAGGCAGCTGCTGAGCTATCGCTGGACAGCCGAGGGGCGGCCGTCCCCACAACAAACTCACGGCAGCAGCCCGAAGACGGCCACGCCATTTGGCGTCCCTACAAACACTTTGCCGTTCACGATCATCGGCGTGATGAACTTGTTGCCCACACCGAATTGATCCCGGCCGCCGCTGGCCTGGTTGCTGTTATAGAGTTCGCTAAGATTCGCGGCGTTGTAGGCGTGCAAAACCGCAGGAGTGGTGGAAGTGGTGTTTTCGAGGGCCCATACGATTCCGTTGGCGGCGCCATTCGCCGATATGCTGGGGGTAGCGCCGGGATATGCGAAGTTGTTGGCAGTTTTCGCGGCCGGCGCGGTCGATAGCTTGGCATTCGTGATCGTGAAGGCTTGAATCGGACTTCCCACCGATCCGTAGTAAATGGTGTTGTTAAAATACGCGGGCATCGCCCAAACACCTCCCGGCAACGCTCCCGGGAGTTCCTGATAAATGTTGTTGTTACTCGCGCTGAACTTTCCCATCGAGTCGCGATTCACCAGGTAAAGGTTGATGTCTTTGCCGGCCCCGACGGCCAGATGAAAAGTGTTGCCTGAGCCATCGCTTAGATCAGGAAGGACGATAGTTCCGCCTGAGCCCAGATCGGTATCGTTTCCGCTCTCCGCGGGACCGTTGTCCATTTCGAAATAATCGGCCACGGTTAACTCGCCCGAAGTGGAGAGCTTCATGAAGGCATTCCCGAAATCGCCGTTATTGGGGAATCCGCTGGCATTCAAAGTCGTGTCAAAGGTCCCATTGGCGTCGAGAAAATAGATGTTTCCAGAGTTGTCGGCGGCCAGCCCGGCTCCTGCCATCCAAATTGAGCCCTCGATGCCGTTGGGAGTCACATCCAGCACGCTCGTCTGGGCCAGCGTGGATTCGCTATAGCCGATGATCCATCCCGTGTAAGGACGAATGTCACAGTGAGAAGTCCAGCCCGTGTAGATGACGCCGTTGAGCAAAAGCAACGCAGCACGTTCCGCATACTGCCCCGGATCGAAGATGACATTCCCGTTGCTGCTGCCATCGCCGGTTCCAGGATAAGTCGCCTGAACATCGACCGGGCCGCCGAACAATTCCGTACCTAGCGCGAGATCAAGCGCGTGCAGTCGCTGGTGATAGTTGCCCGATGCGTCTTTAGACATCGCGGCCACATAAACCGCGCCATTCGGGCCGCTGGCGCGGTCAATCACGGGCGTGGAAGTTACACCGATTTCGGGTGTGATTTGTCCGCAGTTTCGATCGTCGGAGGTAGTCTCGCCAGCCTTCAACATTGTGACCTGCCAGATCGTAGCGCCGGAATCGGCGTCGAAAGCGTAGACCGAATCGTGCTCCGTAGGAACAATCAGCACATTGTGAGTGCCGTTACTCGGGACCGCGAGGTTCGAGGCGTAGAGAGGTTCGGCGTCAACCAGACCATCTACCGGGTAAAAACCGAGCTTGCCAAACGTCACAGAATTCACGTTCGCGGTGGTGAGTGTGGTTTCGGTCAGGTTCTGTCCCGTGCGCGCGATGTCATTGTGGTAGGTCAGCACGTCGGTGGTTGCCGGTGGTGGAGGTTTAACCGTAAGGGTAGCCGCGTTGCTCGTGGCGGTCCCAATCGCGTTGCTTACGACAACGCTGTATTGCGAGCCGCTGTCGGAGATGGTGGTCGCGGCGGTGGTGAAGCTGGCTGAGGTTGCGCCCGCGATTGCCATTGGGCCCTTCTGCCATTGGTAAGTAAGCGGAGTCGTTCCCAGCGCCGTCACCGAGAAGGTGGCAGTCTGCCCTACGGTCACGGTCTGACTTGCGGGCTGGGCCGTAATGGAGGGTGCAGCTGCGCTAACGACTGTAGGGCCCGGCTTCGAACCGCTTCCGCCACAGCTTGTCAGTGCCAGGCTAATGGCAAGAAAGCCGGCGATCCGCTTGAAGGTTTGCAATCTCACTGCTGCCTCCCAATAAAATCTTGCGCCTCTATCTATCATGTCAGCCGTCCCTGGCTTTGGGGAAGAGGGAAGAGATTTACTTTTGTAAAATCGTTCCCATTCCCGGGACTCCAGCTTGGCCGCCGAGCTTAGGGTTTCGGCGAACCGTACAGGCGAGAGCGGGTGTCCCTACCTATGCCTTTCTGCTAGTCTCGACCGCGCATATGCGAGCGGCTGCCATTCTCGGGTTGGGTTGTCCGGCAAGAAATCTGAAGCCATTTCAGATTGATCCAAAGGTCGACTGGCGCATGGGGATGCCCGCCGATGGCGATAAGGTTGAGATCATCGTGCTGTTTGGCGGGGATGGGACGATCCACCGGCATCTGAATCAACTAGTAAAGCTAGCCTTACCGGTGCTGATTGTGCCAGCGGGTGGCGGCAATGATTTCGCTCGGGCTCTTGGATTGCGCAGCATCCGCGATTCGCTCGTAGCATGGCAAAAGTTCTGCGCCGGGCAAAACAACACCCGCATTATCGACTTGGGGACCATCCGGCGGCTGCATTACTCGGGCGAGACTTTGGCGCCAAATGACCCCCCGTATTACTTTTGCAGCGTGGCCGGAGTGGGGCTCGACAGTGAAGTGTCGCGTCGGGCAAATGCGCTGCCGCGCTGGATGCGGGCCTATGGCGGCTACGCCTTCACGCTGCTCCCTACGATGTTTCGTTTTGATGCAGTGCCCATGAAGATTTTCGAAGAAAAAGAGAGCCAGGGATGGAACATGCGGAGCGAGGGGCCGACCATGCTGGCAGCCTTCGCCAATTCCGCGGCTTACGGCGGCGGCATGAAAATCGCGCCTCACGCGCAAATGGATGACGGACAGCTCGACGTTTGCGTGATCGGCGGAGTCAATGCCTTCAAACTCGCGTGCATGTTTCCGACGGTTTATTTTGGCCGACACCTAGGCGTTCGTGGAGTGAATTACTTCCAAGCGCCGCGCCTGCGGGTGGAAACGGAAACGCCTCTCGATCTCTATGCCGACGGAGAGTACGTTTGCCGCACTCCAGCCGAGGTGAGTGTGGAGCGCGGGGCGCTGAAAGTGCTCATGCCCACGCTGGCAGTGCTAAACTCTCCTCATGTCTGAACGGCGCTCGCGCACCTTGCTCTGGATTCTCATTGGCGGAGGAGCATTTTTCCTCTTTGTGCTGGCCGTATTTTCGCTCGTCTACCTGACGCTGCATGCCGGTGGGAGCGAGGCATCTTTCGGCGGCTTCGGCGATCGCATCGGCGTGGTCGACCTGGAAGGCGTGATTCTCTCGCCACAGCCTGTGGTCGGCGAACTGAAGAAGTTCGGGGACGATTCTTCGATCAAGGCCATAATCCTGCACGTCAATTCGCCCGGTGGTGGGGTGGCAGCGTCGGAGGAAATCTATCGCGAGGTCAAACGCATTCGCGAGGAAAAAAAGAAGCGGATCGTGGTTTCCATCGAGACCGTGGGCGCAAGCGGCGCCTATTATGTCGCCTCGGCATCGAACAAGATCTATGCGGACAATGGCAGCATTGTGGGCTCGATCGGCGTCATTGCGGAGTGGGTGAACTATGGCGACCTCTTAAAGTGGGCCAAGCTAAAAAGTGTCGTCCTGAAGACTGGGGAATTTAAAGATACGGGCAATCCCATGCGCGACCTGACGCCGGCCGAGCAAGCCTATATGCAGTCGCTGATCGAGAACATGTTTGGACAATTCGTGCAGGCTGTGGCCGACGGCCGCGGCATGAAGTTCGACGATGTGAAGGCTATCGCCAACGGCAAAGTATGGACGGGCCAGGAAGCGCTGTCTATGAAGCTAATCGACAACATAGGCGATTTTGAAGCTGTCGTTAAAGACACGGCGAAAGCGGTGAATATCTCGGGAGAGCCGACGCTGGTGCATCCTGAGAAGGACCGTAAAACGCTGCTCGATCTGATCCTGGGAGATGTTTCGGAGTATCTGCCCAATGCGGAGAAAATGCTGGAGCAGCATGTCGGGTTCTATTATTTGTGGAAGTAAAAGGGCAAGTTGGAGAGATCTTTGGGTATTAGGTGTTAGGCGCTGCACCTAGAGCGCGTGTGGATGGGTGAGACATAGCATGGTGTCAGACGTATTGCCTAAAACCTAAGACGTGGAGCCCTGCAGACCTTGCCCCAAACCGAAGACTTGCATACAACCCCTGAAATTTGAGAAGGTTATGGTTGCTAACGCAGCAAACGCGGCGGTGCCAACAGATTCCGGCACTTCAGTTAAAACGAGCGCAGGAGTGAACACATCCATGACGAAAGCTGATCTGATCGATGAAGTGTCGCGTTTAGCGGAACTAACGCGCAAAGACAGCGAAGTGATTGTGGAAACGATTTTCGACAGCGTAGTGCGTTCCTTGCGCGCGGGCGACAAGATTGAGATACGCGGCTTCGGCAGCTTCCGCACTCGCCAGCGAAAGCCACGCACAGGCCGTAACCCGAAGACGGGTGAGAAGGTGGAGGTGCCAGCCAAGAAGATCCCATTCTTCAAGCCCAGCAAGGAACTCAAGGATTTGGTCAACGAGGGAGTTGCCGAGCCGGCAGCTGCGCCTCCGGTGCCACCCGCTGCGCCTCCGCCTACGGCGTAAGAAGGTGAAGGCGTGCCGGGAAGGGAATCGAGGACGGATCGAATGAAGAGCGTCGCAAGAAAAACCAAAGAGGAAACCGCAGAGACTCTGGCAAGAATCCACTTTGCAAACGAACCGAACCTCAAGCATATTCACCTGCTGGAACCGATAAACGAGGATGATCCGAGGGAGCCAATCAAGCTCCTCGAAGTGGTAGATGGAACTCTCGAACGAGGGATCGAACCCATCGCCTTTCCTGCCGATCCGGCGCGCCAGATCGAATATCCCGTGCTTATTATCGAAGTGTCGCCCCGAGAATATTTAGCGGTCAAGAACGATGCCGAGGGCCTTAAGAGGCACGGTTGGAGCATGGGGAGAGAATTACTGGCGAATTGAGGCCAGAAACAACGATGTCTGCGACCGACCAGGACTGGGCGAGCGCTTACGCCAAACAAGCGCTGTCGGATTTGGATGCGCGAGAAAAGCTTGAAAGCGCGGGGGTGCATAAGTGTCATCGGCTGCACTTCCTCCAGATGGCAGCCGAGAAGCTCTGCAAGGCCTATCTGACGACTAGGAACGGGCACGACAACGTTCGCAAGACCAATGCATACATAGAACGCAATCTCCCCTCCATTGCGCGCCACTTCTATCGGGTCGCCAGTCACAACAGTACGATATCCACATGGGAAATATCGGAGATACGGAAGATCGCTCGCGAGATAGAGACTTTAGCTCCGGCATGCGACGACGGCGGCACCCGGCAGGATAATACCGAATATCCGTGGGAAGACGCACAAGGGCATGTGAGAGTTCCCAGCGAGTACAACTTTCCCAACCTCGACGACGGACCCACCAACAAGGCTGTTGTTAAGTTGATTCGGTTGATTCGCACCGCGGCAGAAGCGTACGTTTAATCAGGCCTGCGCATTACATTCAGTCTTCCAAGTCACACATTCCGACCACGGCCATCATTCGCCCGGTCTTGCCTTTTTCAGCGCGATAGGAGAACAGTAAGTCTGTGCGGCAGTTCGTGCAGAGTGCTGAAGCTTCGATGCTTTTGGCCGGGACCCCAACTGCCAGCAGTTGTTGACGATTGGCTTCGACCAGATCGAGGAAGATTTTCTTCGGTAGCTCGCCGTGCCCCGGAGCACGGGCCGTTAGGAATAACATAGGATATTTCTCGCGCACCGGGTCCGATTCTTCGGCGACCCTAAACAGTTTGTTCGCATAGGCGAATTGAGATTCGAAGAGGTCGCGAATTTCCGGGCCGACTTCATAACAGCATCCACGAATGCCGGGACCTATTGCGGCTTTCAGGTCTTGCGCCCGGCTGCCAAAGTAGCGGCGCATATCGCCAACTCCCTTCTCAACGATTCGCTTGACTGTCCCACGCCAGCCCGCGTGGAATATTCCCGCCGCCCGCCGCTTGGGATCGACAAGAATGATCGGCAGGCAATCTGCGGTTTGAATGGCGAGTAATAAACCGGGGGTGTTCGTAACCAGGCCGTCGCCAGCCAGATCCGAATCAGGGCGGGAGTCGACGAGTCGGATGATATCGGAATGAACCTGCCGCAACGTGATAAGAGGCCACAGACGGGATTTCTTATTGGACTGAAAGTTCGCGCCTAACGCCGCCAGGAAGGCTTTGCGATTACGCTCGACTGTAGCTCGGGAGTCATCTTTGGTGAATCCCAGATTGAGGGAACGGTTGCCGTATATCCGAGAAAATCCACCAGCGCGGGTGGAAAATCCGTGAACCAGCCAGTGAAATTCGGCAAAAAGAGCCGGGCGAAGAATATCGATTTTGTCTTTTCGGGATAGCGAAGTCGGCACCGAACCATCTTAATTCAATGGGGATCGATGAATGGGGATCATTGCCTGCCCTGTTCGGCATGTTTTCCTGTTGTAAATTATTACTTGCATTTCGCAAGTTAAATATGTTTACATCCGTCTAGCACGACAGGGTTCATTAGTTCCAGGGCGGTTACGCAACTTTCCTGCTTCAGCCGCGCGATACTACCTCCCAATCACTGTGAAGAAGACAGAGTTAATATGGGTAGATCCAAAGCGCAGATGGCTGAGAGCATCAGCGACGCTTTCGACAAGGAATTGCCGATGCCGGAGTATGGTGCGATATGCTGCGAGTGTCGAAATCCTGGTTGACAGAAACGATCATGCGCAAGGTAATTGTTTCAAATCTCGCATCGGTGGACGGCTTTTTTGAAGGGTCGAACAAGGAATTGGACTGGCACGTAGTCGATGACGAGTTTTTTGCCTACGCAAAAGACATGCTGCGTAACGCCGATACTCTGTTCTTCGGCGCCGTTACGTACCAACTGATGGCGGCTTACTGGCCGACGGCTCCGTCTGATGAAATCGCCGAGAGGATGAACAACTTGCCCAAAGTTGTCTTTTCCAGGACACTGAAGAGTTTGGACTGGAATAATTCGAGACTCGTGAGCCACAACATTCCGGAAGAAGTCTCGAAATTGAAGCAACAAGCCGGCAAGGACATCGTGGTCCTGGGCAGCGCCGAGCTCGCATCGTCTCTCTTGCAGTGGGGCCTGGTAGATGAGTACCGTGTCATCGTCAACCCGGTCCTTCTCGGCAAAGGCAGACCTCTATTCACGGACATCACAGAAAGAATTCGGCTTAAACTCTTGGCTACGAAAGTCTTGGCCTCGGGGGTTGTGATGCTGAGTTACCAGAGAGCTTGAGAAAAAGCAAAGACGCTCGAACAGAGAGGAAATAGATTTCAATTAAGAGAGGAAGCAATGAGCAGAGTACGAGTTCTGGTCGGTACGCGGAAAGGCGCATTCATCCTGACGGCGGATGGTAAGCGCGAGAAATGGGACGTCAGCGGGCCGCACTTTGCAGGCTGGGAGATGTATCACGTAAAGGGATCGCCTGCAGATCCGAATAGGCTATATGCGTCGCAATCCAGCGGCTGGTTCGGACAGTTGATTCAGCGCTCGGATGATGGTGGGAAGACCTGGCACCAGCCCGGAACGCCGCCCGGGGAGGCGCCTGCGCCAGGTCCGCCGAAAGGTATGAGTAATAAGTTCGTCTACGACGTGTCGGCCGAGACCGGAAAGCCCCTCACCACGCACCAGTTTTACGACGGTACGCAGCATCCCTGGGAATTCAAGCGGGTGTGGCATCTCGAACCCTCTCTAACCGATCCGGACGCGGTTTACGCGGGCGTGGAAGACGCCGCGCTTTTCCGCTCGACGGATGGCGGCGAGAACTGGCAGGAACTCTCCGGGCTGCGCGGCCACGGTACGGGCCCCATGTGGCAGCCCGGCGCCGGTGGAATGTGTCTGCATACCATTATCCTCGACCCCAGCAACCCCGATCGAATTTTCATTGCCATCTCTGCAGCGGGCGCTTTTCGCACCGATGACGGCGGCAAAACCTGGCAGCCCATCAACCGCGGGCTGTACTCGAAATACATTCCCAACCCAACCGCCGAGATTGGACACTGCGTTCATCACGTTGCCATGAATCCGTCACGTCCGGGCGTGCTGTTCATGCAGAAGCATTGGGACGTGATGCGCAGCGACAACGCCGGAGATTCCTGGCAGAAGATCAGCGGGAATCTGCCCACTGATTTTGGATTCGTAATCGACGTGCACACGCATGAGCCGGAGACGATTTACGTCGTCCCCATTAAGAGCGACTCGGAACACTTTGTTCCCGATGGCAAGCTGCGCGTCTTCCGCAGCCGCACCGGAGGAAACGAATGGGAGCCATTGACGAAAGGGCTGCCGCAAAGCAATTGCTACGTCAACGTGCTGCGGGACGCAATGGCCGTCGATTCACTCGACAAGTGCGGAGTGTATTTCGGCACTAGTGGCGGACAAGTTTACGCATCGCCGGACGGCGGAGATAGCTGGGCTCCGATTGTCCGGGATCTTCCGGCGGTGTTGTCAGTGGAGGTGCAGACGTTAACGTAACCAGGGTGGTATGATTTTATTCAGCGAATTCGATTGGCCCCTCGTTATTTAGGTATGGAGTGAGTTCCTAAAAGAGAAAAGTTGTAAGCTAAAAGCTATTAGCTAAAAGCCAAAAATGCCCGACGACCAAGACCCACAACTCCCCTTGACTCCCCCAACGCCGCCCGGCGGCGATGGCAGCCCCGGGGCACTGCACATCCAGCCCGTCAACATTGAAGACGAGATGCGTAAGTCGTATCTCGACTACTCGATGTCGGTCATCATCGGCCGTGCCTTGCCGGAGGTCCGCGACGGACTCAAGCCCGTGCACCGCCGCATTCTCTACACCATGCAGCAGATGGGACTCCAGCCCAATCGTGCCACGCGCAAGTGCGCCCGCATCGTTGGAGACGTGATGGGCAAATACCATCCCCACGGCAATCTCGCCGTTTATGACGCTCTTGTGCGTCTTGCGCAGACCTGGAGCCTGCGGTACCCGTTAATTTTTGGACAAGGAAATTTCGGCTCGGTCGATGGCGATCCCCCCGCAGCCGATCGCTACACCGAAGCGAAGCTAGCGCAAGTCGCCACCGCGCTGCTCGAAGATCTCGACAAGGAAACCGTCGATTTCCGCCCGAACTACGATGGCAGCGAAGTCGAGCCTGACGTTCTTCCCGCGCGCATTCCAAATCTTCTGGTGAACGGCTCCGACGGAATCGCCGTCGGCATGGCGACAAAAATTCCGCCGCACAACTTGAGCGAAATAATTGATGCCACCATAACGCTGGTCAACAACCCAAACGCACAGCTTGCGGAAATTCTCCAGTTCGTTCAGGGACCGGACTTTCCCACCGCCGGCATCATTCACGGACGCGCCGGAGTTTTCGAAGCTTACCGCACCGGCCGCGGCCGCTTCACGATGCGTGCCAAAGCCGCGATTGAGACTTTCAGCAAAGATCGTGAAGCCATCATCGTCACAGAAATTCCGTACCAGGTGAACAAGGCGGTACTCATCAAGCGCATCGCGCAGCTCGTCAACGATAAGGAAATCGAAGATATTTCCGATGTTCGCGACGAAAGCGATCGCGACGGCATGCGGATCGTAGTCGAACTCAAACGCGGCGCCGAGCCACAGATCGTTCTCAACCAGCTCTATAAGCACACCGCCATGCAGGAAGGTTTTTCCATGATCCTGCTCGCGGTGGTCAACGGACAGCCCCGCGAAATGGGACTGATCCAGGCCATCAAACACTTCATCAACCATCGCGTCGAGGTCGTCCGGCGCCGCACCGCATACCTTCTGCAGAAAGCCAAAGATCGCGAGCACATCCTCGAAGGCTATCTCAACGCCCTCGATCATCTCGACAACGTAATCACGATCATCCGCGCTAGCGCCAACCGCGCCGACGCTCGAGAAAATCTAGTCGCCTACTTCGGCGGCAAGAAAATCGACATCAACACCACCGGCCGCGCTCCCAGGGTGGATCCCGAGAAACCTTTCACTACGCGCCAGGCCGAGGCCATCCTCGAACTGCAACTGCACCGCCTCACCAAGCTTTCCATCGACGAGATTTCGAACGAGTTGAAAGAAGTGCGTGAGCGCATCGAAGAATACGAGTCAATCCTTGCCTCCGAGAGCAAGCTGCGCAAAGTCATCATCAAGGAACTCGAAGAAGTAAAAGATCTCTACGGAGACGAGCGCCGCACCCGCATTGAAGACGAAGCCGCTGAGATCGTTCTCGAAGATTTGATCGCCGACGAGCAGGTCGCCGTTACCTTCAGCCACTCCGGCTACATGAAGCGTACGCCGATTTCCACCTATCGCATGCAGCGTCGCGGCGGAAGCGGGCGCACCGGCATGAAGACTCGCGACGAGGATTTCGTCGAGCACCTCTTCATCGCCTCTACGCACGCCTACATTCTGATCTTCACCAACAAAGGCCGCGTCTACTGGCTCAAGGTCTACGAGATTCCGGATGTCAGCGCCGCCGGCAAGGGCAAGCACATCGGCAACCTGATCGGACTGCAGCCCGGCGAAACCGTCCGCACGATGCTCGCGGTGCGCAACCTCGAAGAAGAAAATAAATATATTTTCTTCGCCACGCGCAACGGCCTCGTTAAAAAATCCGAGCTGCGCGAGTTCATGCACGTCCGCTCCAACGGCATCAACGCCATCAACATCGAAACCGGAGACGAACTCGTAGCTGCCCGCGTCACCAACGGCGATCAAATTGTCTTCATCGCCACTCACGAAGGCATGGCCATTCGCTTCGACGAAAATCATGTTCGCCCCATGGGCCGCGCCGCCTACGGCGTGAACGGAATTAATCTGGAAGAAGGCGATTACGTTGTCGGAATGACGGTAACGCCTAAACCCGGCGCAGAACATGTTGGGACAGCGGCTTTGGCTGTCCAGGGAGCATCAGCGACCGATGTGGAAGTTCCTCCCGGTGAAGTTGTCGACCTAACTCTGAAAGGAAATCTGATTCTCTCCGTCACCGAAAACGGCTACGGCAAGCGCACTCCCGCCGACGAATACCGCCTCACCAACCGCGCCGGCAAAGGCGTGATCAACGTCAAGACGACCGAACGCGTCGGCAAAGTGGTTGCCATCGCCCTCGTCGATGAGAATTCGCAAGTAATGCTGATCAGCCACTACGGCAAAATCATCCGCATGGATTCGAAAACCATCCGCGAATCCGGCCGCAACGCCCAAGGCGTTCGGCTCCTGCAAATGGAACCCGGCGACCGCGTAGCCGCCGCCGTAGTCTTAGCGCCGGAAGAAGAACCGAACGGCAACGGTGGCACGCTACTTCAATAGCGCCTTGTCGTCCTGAGCGAAGTGACAGCTACGAAGGAGATCTCACGTAGTCGAAGGATCCCTGCCAGCACCACCAGACCGTCGTGCGGAAAATCCTGGGAGTGAATCAGCTTTGAAAGGCGCGTTTGGGGTGGCGCAGTGCTTCCAGCGCTGCGGTAAAATTGTCTTCTATGAACCGGGCTTGAGCCCCTGCAGGTGCTTTGGTGACCTTCTCCGCAGCACTTGAAGCATCGCGATATCACGCATTGAGGGCGACCAATTCTCCATGAGTATTAATCCGCCCCCTTCATGAAGTATCATTACCCGCGTATGAAGCTCTCTTGGATAGCTGGCCCCTGTTTTGTGGCCACGCTTGTCGCTCAAGACGTCGGCACGACTCAACCTTTGCAGAACCTAACGTTGTATCCTCCAAGCGTGTATATGCAGGTCTTCCAAGCATGTTCCTCCGATAAGCCATGCACTCGAACGGAGGACTTTCGCGTTGATCCCCTGCCGAAGCGTTGCTGTATTTTGACCCTCACCAACGGGAACGGATCAGGCAAGGACGAAGTACGCAGCTTCGAGGTGTTTCTGAATGGCAAGAGCGTTGTTCGCTCTGACCACTCCCCGAATGCCCAAGCGACGGTGGCTCTGCAAACCAGCAACAGAATCAAAGTGATTTTGACGGGAGACCCAAGCTCCAAAGTGCTCGTTCTGGTTGCCTACGACCCACGGAAATGAGAGTTCAGTTCTCGACCCCCTACTTCACTCCCTGCTTCCGATTAATCTCGGTCCCAAACTCCGTAATAAAATTCAACAGCGAGCCATACCCCGCCTGCCCTAACACCGCCCACCCGCCATTTGTCCAGGCATTCTTCGGACTAGGCTTCCAAGCCGTAGACAACAACCCTCCACCAAACGCCCCGCCATATAACGCGAACTGCGGACGCAAAGTCGCCTCGCTCTGGTCGTAAGTCAGAAAGTTCCGCATAATCGCATGTCGCATCCGATGCCCAAGTCCCGCACATTTGCACTTGTCGTAACGAACCTCATACCCCAACTTCGCATTCCCCAAAGCCGCCAGAGAATTCGCCGTAATAAACTGCCCCTCCCGTGACGCAAACCGCTCCGCATACCCTCCAATTCCGCCCTGCCAAGCCGGCACGCCGCGCGCCTGATCGATCAGCGCCGCGAATGCCCGCTTCATATAAGCCTCAGGAGTAGTCAGTGTCTGGCGCAGGTAATAAGCCTCGCGCTGCTCGCGAGTCATCGGGACCAGTTTGCGATTGCGCCCGACATAAATTCCCGCGACCCACCCCGATTCCCAATCCCGAGCTTTAAGCAGCCCCGCCGTCGCCATCTCCTTCGTCGCGTCGACAGCTTGCTTGGTCTTGTCCTCGACCTGCTGGACCGGGCTTGCACTCTCTTCTTTTGTACTCGCTCCCGGCGCATCCGGAAGCTCTTTCCCCGGAGCCTGTCCAGAATTTTGAGGAGGACTCGCCGGAGGATTCTGAGCGGGTTCAGTCCCCTGCGCCCGTGCCACTCCCCAGCTAATCACCACCAGTAAACACACCATCACAGACGCGCCACCAACCCGGTCTCGCTCCCAAGCCATGTTATGTAGCATTCTGCTAGCATACTCTCCGCGAACCGCGCGGCCTTTCCGCTGTGAAACCCTTGTTCTTTGTGTTTAACCCTTTAAGGTTTGTGTTAAAGCGCCGGCCTTCAAACTGCGTTTTGATGCACTCGCTCAACAATCGTGTTGCCGGCCCAAAGCGCGGAATAAATCGTTGCCCTTAGTATTAGGCCCCATCGCCTCACGTTCTGTGGATTTTTGTCCAGCAAACAGCAGGAAGAACAGAGCTGAACCTCTCAAGGGATGATTAAATCAAAAATAAGAAGATGACGAGAATGACCAATTGCAGCCGTAACGCCTTACTCGTGAAAATTCACGTGAATCCGTGACAAAGAATTTTGCCTACCCCCGCTCGAATGCGTGCTTCTTCTCCAACTCCTCGACTGCCGCTCTCATCGCCGATTCAAATCGTTCCGCCTGCCCCATCAGCCCCGGAGTCGGCTCAGCCCACTCTCCCTCAATCCGTACCAGCCCATCTCCCGCAACCAGTCTCCCCGCTATCTCCATCAAGTGCGCCGGCGTAGTCTCCAAATACTGCGCATCCGTCGGATCTGCAATCCAAATTTTCTTTCCAGCAGCGGGCGTCCCATCCAATCCGTCTTTTGGCTTGGGTGGGGAATTTGAGCTCAAACTCATTCCCCAATAAACCTTCCGCTCGACAAACGTCGCAATCTCATCATCGCTCGCCTTCCCAAACACCCACTTCTGCCGCTTGAAATCATAATGCCGGCTGGAAAATGCCACCGGAAGCAACTTCCCCGACTTCACAAACTCAATCTGCTTCCTGTCGACTTCCTTGCGCAGCGCATTGATCACCGGAGCCTCCGCATCCTTCGGCTCGAGCGACGCCATCACTTCTCTTACTGTAGCCGACAAATTCACTGCCACCGGCGCATGCAGCCCATCCGAATTCTCCAGCCGTATGTCTCCATGCAACACCCAAAAATCCGCCCCCGAAGTCGACCGATGAAACGGCCACTCCAAGTCGATCGTCAAGGGCAGCCCCGTCAAGGTTACCCAAATCTTTTTCTGCTCAACCTGCGTCATGTATCGACTCACCTCATGAAGGATGCAAACCCCCCGGTCATTTGTGCAACTCCATTGTCATCCTGAGGTCCGCCCTTTGGGCCGAAGCGCCTCTGCAATTTCTCAGGCCCAAGCAAGGTACTTGTCGCATCATTGAACGCGCTCGCCGGGCCCGAGAAGATCCTGAGTACTAACTTTATCCCACTCTCCCCGAATTTTTCCGTCGGGCTCAATCAAGCAGAAAATTTCGCCCGTTTCCTTGTCTCTGTACCACTCCCGCTTCAGCGAAAATCGGTTAGACTTTTTCAGCACAGGAATCTGCTCCACGAATCCTCTCGCGATTGCCTCAGACAGCTTCCGGCGCAGCTCCCTGTATTCCCAATCTGATGTAAAGACTCTCTGCTCATACATCTCTTTAAATAGTCCCATTGTGTGATCTCTCACGCTAACGCTTCCGCCCCCGCTACGCCTTCTTCTTACCGCTAACCTTCGCGCCCATCCGCAACAGCTTCCGAACCGTCCCCGTAGGCAGACTCTTCATCTGATCGTGCAGTTCCGTCACCGCCTCAAAAAATCCCGCCATCGCCGCCAGCCGCTCCCGCGTAAACTCCGCCCCCACTTCCTTTGGATCCAGCTCCTCCAAACTCCGCCGCAACATCTCGCGCGTCGGATCGATCTCTCTCCGCTTCCTCTGTTCAATCACCAGCCGGAACATCTCCCACACATCTTTCATCGACTCATAATGCTCCCGCCGGTCGCCCAGCACATGCACCGCCCGCACAATCCCCCAGGTCTCCAGCTCCCGGATCGACGTGCTCACATTCGACCGCGCCACGCTCAGCGTCTCCGCAATCTCCTCCGCCGGCAGCGCCCGCGGCGACAAATACAGCAGCGCATGAATCTGCGCCACCGTCCGGTTGATCCCCCACCGCGTCCCCATCTCGCCCCAATGCAAGATGTAAGCCTTTTGCACGCCAGTCAGGTCAGCCATATCAATACTTTCAGTCCAAACAGAATCTACAGAACGCGAAGCCGCCAGTCAATGGGGATGCGAAAGACACTCATGCAGGGACAGCTGCCCCCGCCAAGCTTCGCGGCGGGTGGGCCGAATTCCGCCGAGCGAGATCCGGGACTGCTAAAGGCGGATCGGCTCGGGTTGGGGGTAACGACGATCGATGAATGTTGTTGCGCCGACGATGACGAGGTCGTTTACAGCTTGATCTCCATTCCTTCCGCCGCAGCGCGCACTTTCGGATAGTAGTTGCGCGCTTCATGAACCACCTTGTCGATCACAGCGTCGGTGTGATCGGGGTCGTGGTGGAATAAGACCAGTTCCTTGGCGCCACTTTCCATCACCACGTTGATGGCTTCGCGCCAATGGCTGTGCCCCCAGCCGCGGCGATGCGCCTCATATTCTTCGGGAAGATATTGCGCATCGTAGATAAGTACGTCCGCACCTTCGGCGAGTTTGCGAACCGCTTTATCAAACCCAGGGTCGCCGGGCTCGTTGTCGGTTGCGTAGACCAGCACTCCATCTTTTGTTTCGAGACGGAAGCCCATGCATCCCTGGGGATGGTTGAGCCAGGCGGTCTGCAACTGGATGCCTTCGTCCAACGTGATGCTGCCGCTCTCGATATTGTAGAAGTCCCGCCGCGCCGTCATTTGGTCGATAGCCACGGGAAAGTAGGGAGCAGCCATCTGGTCGGCCAGGACCTGTTTGAGGCTGCGCGTGCGGTTGGAACACTGAAAGAAGAACCGGCTTTCTGAATTCGCATACAGCGGGCGAAAGAACGGCATGCCCTGAATGTGGTCCCAATGAAAGTGGGAAACGAAAACGTGGGCAGAGAAGGGCTTGTCGCCGAATTCGGTTTGCAATTGCTGGCCTAGAACACGAAATCCTGTGCCGCAATCAAAAATGTAGATTTGATCGCCGAGGCGAACTTCAACGCAGGAGGTGTTGCCTCCATAGCGCATGTTCTCGGGTTGTGGGGTCGGCGTAGAACCACGCACGCCCCAGAACTTGATCCGCATAGGCTCGTGACGCACGAGGACCGGGCTACCTTGGTATCTTCGGACGATGGGCCGCGCGCCGTCAATTGCGGGATTGGTTCATGGGGTTACTATTTCTCTTTCTATTGACTTATCGGCTGGCCCGCGTAGAGCCAAGTCGGGAGGCTTACACCGACGCGCGTCCCCTATAATGAGCCTCATCTCTTCCTATGACATCTCCTCCGTTTAAGGAATTCTTGCGACTGGCGCGGTCGGCAACACTCGTGCCCGTGGTGAAGTCGGTGAGCGCCGATCTGCTTACGCCGGTCTCCGCCTTCCTGGCGATTGCAGAAAAAGAACCGCACGCGTTTCTATTAGAGTCGGTGGAGCGCGGTGAGCAGATTGGCCGCTACACCTTTCTGGGAGTGCGGCCTTACATGCGGCTGCGGACGCGCGGTTCTGCTATTGAAATTGAACGCGGTCGGAAGCGCGAGCAGCACGAGGGAAACGTCTTTGAGTTCGTGAAGCTTTTGTTAAGTGAGCATCAGCCTGCCGCGGTGCCGGGGCTGCCGCCGTTTACCGCTGGGGCGGTCGGATATTTTTCCTACGACGTAGTACGGCAACTGGAAAAGATTGGCGATCACGCCACGGACGACTTGTACCTGCCCGATTGTGAGCTAATGTTCTTCGACCGGTTGCTGGCTTTCGATCACCTCCGGCATCAAATTCATATCGTGGCCGCGGCCGACGTCTCGCGGGAGAGTCCTCGGCACGCCTATGACCGGGCGATACGCGATATTGACGCGTTGGAAAAAAAGCTGGCCGCGGGGTTACGGCCGGCGCTGTGGCGCAAATCGAGCAAGGGCGCACCGGGAAAATTGAAGATTAATGCCGGAACCACACGCACGAAATTTCTGCGCAGCGTGGAGCGTTGCAAGGAATACATCGCGGCAGGCGACATCTTTCAAGTCGTGCTTTCACAACGGCTTGATTTCATTCCTGGGGTTGAGCCCTTCGATCTGTACCGGGCGTTAAGGCAGGTGAATCCTTCGCCGTATCTTTATTTTCTGCGGCTCGGCGAGACGCAGATTCTGGGTTCCTCGCCTGAAATGCTGGTGCGGGTCACGGGGCGCAAACTGGAATATCGCCCGATCGCAGGCACGCATCCGCGAGGGCGCGACGAGGCGGAAGACCTGCTCCTGGAACGGCAGATGCGAAACGACGAGAAGGAGCGCGCTGAACACGTCATGCTGGTCGATCTTGGCCGCAACGATCTCGGGCGGGTGAGCGAATATGGGTCGGTCAAAGTGAAGGATTTGATGTACGTGGAACGTTATTCGCACGTGATGCATCTGGTCTCGGCGCTGGAAGGCACGCTGCGCAAGGATCTCGGAGCGCTCGATGCCTTCGCCGCCTGCTTTCCCGCGGGTACTCTAAGCGGTGCGCCGAAAGTGCGCGCCATGCAGATCATTGAGGAGTTGGAACCGGTGCGTCGCGGCATCTACGGCGGATCGGTGCTCTACGCTGATTTTGCCGGGAATCTGGATTCCTGCATCGGCATTCGAACCATGCTCATACAGGGCAAGCACGCTTACTTGCAGGCCGGAGCGGGAATTGTTGCTGATTCCGATGCAGGCCGAGAGTTTGATGAGTCGATGAACAAGGCGCAGGCGCTGTTGAGGGCGGTGCAGATGGCTAGAGCCAGTGGTTAGTGATCGGTGCAATCACTGATCACTGCCGATTGCGAGGAAATTCCCCACCAGCTTTTTTCCCTCATCCGTCAGCACGCTCTCGGGATGGAACTGGACGCCTTCGATCGCAAACTTTCTGTGACGCAGACCCATGATGGTACGTAGGCCGTCTTTTTCCGTCGTCCAGGCGCTGATTTCCAGTTCTTCTGGCAAGTTTTTCTCCTCGACAATGAGCGAGTGGTAACGAGTCGCTGTCATCGGACTTGGCAGTCCACGAAAGATAGTCCGGTTGTCGTGCTGCACGGCGCTGGTCTTGCCGTGCATCAGATGCGGAGCCCTTACAATCTGTCCGCCAAAAGCTGCGCCAATCGCCTGATGCCCTAGACAAACTCCAAGTATTGGGACTCTGCCGGCGAAGTAGCGGATTAGATCGATGCTGACGCCCGCATCCTGCGGTGTGCATGGACCGGGAGAGATAACTATACGGTGCGGTTGCATCGCCTCGATTTCTTCAATCGTGACCTGATCGTTGCGGCGAACTTCAACCTCAGCGCCGAGTTCCCCGAGATACTGGACGAGGTTATAGGTAAAAGAATCGTAGTTATCGAGAACGAAGACCACTGGATGACCAGCTTTTAGCTTACCACCGCGTAAGGATCTCGCCTGTTTCGCAACATGCTTGCCAGAACGGGCCACCTGCCTCCCCAACGGTGGTATTGACGCTACCCACTCTCGAACCTGATCATCCAGAGAAACATAACGCCATTTCTAGCGCCTGGAGTCATCATCATGGCAGAAACCTCACAGGAAAAGAGGGCTGCACGACGCTTTGCCTTGCGCATACCCGTATCCGTGGGTCGCGGGGAGGATCAAACTAATTGCGAATCTGCTCAACTGCGAGATGTGAGCGCCCGGGGTATTTGCCTCTATCTCGATTCACCCATTGAGCAGGGTTCGCCACTCAACTTCACTCTTACTCTGCCTCCCGAAATCACGTTGACGGAAAGCATTCGCGTGCAGTGTAAAGGTCGGGTTGTTCGGGTCGAGAATGTCACCGATCATGGAAAGATGGCCGTGGCCGCGGTGATTGAAGAGTACGAATTTCTCAGCGACAGCTAAAGCCGGAATCTTGGTAGAGCTCTCCGTTTTCTGTTCGCCATTGGATAGTATTAAGTGCTCCCGCTACTTTTCCCTTCTCGCCGCAAGTGGTAAGGTTCCTCTCAGAAGGATTTGAGGGCAAATTTCTTTGCTGCGAGCTCGGATGCAACTGCTAAACACCCTGCTGATGGTAACGGCGCTGCTTGGCGCGGTTGCCTGGTCGCAGGCGGCTCCGACAAAAGCGGCTCTTCAGAAGCCTCGCCCTACAGATCCAGACACGACGGTCGTGACCAGTGTGCGCGTGGTTGAGGAGGGAGGAGTTCCGGCGCTTGAAATTCTTTCCACTCGTCCGTCGGTTCCTGAGATTCAACTGCTGAACCGCCCGCCTCGCTTGGTCATCGACTTGCTCCATGCGCGCACCGGACTGCCGGATGAAAAAATTCTGGTTGAGCAGAAAAACATCCTCGCCATCCGTGCGGATCAATATCGGGAAGACCCTCCCGTGGTTAGAATCGTCCTCGACCTCCTGGCGCCCTATACCTATACGTGGGACGAAGCAGGGAATCGGCTGATGGTTCGGCTGAGGCCGCCCGAAGATCCCACTGCAGCAGTTAGTAAGAACACTCCGATCCATCCACCCGCGGTGCTATCGGTTGGATCGGCGGGCGCACCGGGGGTCATTCCGATGGCCGGAGGTTCCGGTAGCGCTGTAGTCGCCGATAGCAGCCTCACCGCCGGATCTTCACTAACTGCGGGTTCTGAGACGACAATTTTGCACTTATCCAGAGGTGGCGAGGTCCGAGTCTGCCCGGGCACGACGGTCTCGGTGACGCCTTCCAAGAACGCGAAAGAGTTGATGCTGGGGGTGAGCACGGGTGCGCTGGAGACTCACTACACGTTGGGAGCTGCAGCCGATACCGTGTTGACTCCGGATTTCCGCATTCTGTTCAAGGGACCGGGGGATTTCGACTTTGCCATCAGCGCCGATTCGCATGGCAACACCTGCGTACGGACATTGACCGGCAACACATCGCAAGCGGTTGTTTCGGAGTTGATGGGAAGCCGCATTTATTATGTGGAGCCGAACGAGCAGGCAGTTTTTCGTTCTGGGCGCATCGATAAAGTGGATAGCAACGTTCCCCTCGAATGTGGTTGCCCTGCCCCGGTTCCAGTAATGCGGGCCGAATCCTCGCCCGCCACTGAAACCGTGTTACCAGCCAACGCCAAGCTAACGCCAGGCGAGTCGCCTTCACAAAGCGCCACGAAGTCCGACGATCACGGCACTGCGGCGCCAACTTCCGACGCCCGGACACTTTCAAACGGACCGGAAGCCCAACCGCTCTCAGCCTCCCAGCCAAATGACGTTCACGTTCAGATCGAAGCACCGCTGGTGTTTCGTGGCAAACCGGACGCAGATGTATCCGAGGAGCCTGCGGAAGAGGCTGCTCTGTTGCCCGTTATCGCAACTCCGTCTCAGCCGGCTCAGTTCGAGATACAAGTCCAGCCGCTACCACCGGAGGCACCGCAACCATCTGCACCGCCAGCCTCTATCCCGCGGAGAGTCCTGCGACGAATAAAAGGGTTCTTCAGCACGATGTTTCGGTGATGACGCTGGCGGTGACAAGTGCCGCGCGGTTATCTGCGATTGATAGCTCGGCGCAGGGGTTCCACTTGATCGCGCAGGTCATCGGCAATGCTGGCACCGCGTTCGGCGATGTCGCGGACCCGTTCCTTTGCGTCACGAGCGCGATCCTTGGCTTCTTCAGTCCAGTCTTGGAGAGTATCTTTGGCGTCTTCGTAGCCGCGTTTCAGGTCGCGGCGAAATTGTCTGCCGGTCTTCGGAGCAAGCACCAGAGCCACAAGAGCCCCTGCTCCAATCCCAATCAGTAAAAAAGTGATTGCTGTTCCGATGGGATTGCCGTCGGAAGATTCGTAACGTCCAGAACTCATGATGTTGACCTCAATTCATTTAGTACGAAGTAGAGCGCGTCGGCATCCTAAATACTGCCACTGCTGGAATTCTAGTCCTCCGAAGCAGGCTTAGCGAGTTCGCATATACAGATGCCATGGGATGACTCGCCCGGGGTGACGTCAAGCTGCTTGTGTAAATAGGTTGAGGGTGCTGGTTTTCCACTCCAGGTTGAATCTGTGGAAGATGGAGTAGATGATGCGGACGCTTTCGACGTTGACGAAGCACACCATGGGCCGGGTGCGACGACGCACTTCCAC
>JBAVZU010000112.1:0-5314 GCA_049588915.1 Candidatus Sulfotelmatobacter sp. | reverse complement strand
ATCCCACCCAGAACCAAAACGGCCGCAATATCAAGGCCATGAAAGAGCATCAGCGAAATGAACGTGTGCAGATGGAATCTGCCTGCCGGGAACCCGAAGAGATAGGTCACGTACGTCATCTGATCGTCAGGAGCGCTGCTGAAATGAATCCATCCGAATACCAGCGGGAAGGTGATCATCACCGCAAGCACGCATCCCCAGAAAATCATCTGATGCATTGCCCAACGCAGGCTGGAGCGTCTTGCGATGAACGTCTGAGCCAGAAGATGAGTTCCCGCCAGCGAAATCAGGTGGCCGAAGCTTCGAAAGACTCCTCTCTCCTTGAACAGTTGCCATCCGCGCTGCCAATACACGTAAGTGGGAGGTTTTCGAATCCAGACGGAGTAGTGGTAAATGACGCCCCAGGTCGCGAAAATGATTGCGAACGTGTAGATCACCAGCGCAGCGTCGAAGTTCTGCAGATTGCGAGAGCCCAGCACGATGGCAGCGATCAGAACCAAAGTCCACAACGTGGCCCAGGCTCCCGCGCGGACTTTATCCGCGGTACGGGTCAGAGTCGGAGGAAGCTTAGCTGCAAGGGTCTCTTCCCGCGTCAAGAAGACACGGCCATTCATCCACCAGAGAACACAGGCCACCGCCGATAACAGAACAAATCCAGGCCAGACCACTCCGAGTCGGTCGCGAAACATCCCCAGAAGCAAAGGCGGAAAGAATCCACCCATGCCGCCCATCGCGCCCACCAGTCCGGTGACGGTAGCTCTCTGGGTTGGGAAATATCGCGGTACAAGTTGAAATACTGCTCCGTTGCCGATGCCGAGCAAGGCGGCGCATCCAAGCGCTCCAACCGTAAATGGCAGCATCGACTGCACGCCCAGCAACAACCCGAAAGCAGCTACAGCCGGCAGAATCCATGACAGAACTCGGGAGCCGCCAATTCTGTCAGACAGCCATCCACCTAACGGTCGGCATAACGTGGCGAGGACGACGAATCCTGCCGTTCGGAAACCGGCGTCCGCAGGCCTGAGCCCAAATTGATCACGCAGCAGTGTTGGGAGATAAATTGAGAAAGCGACGAATCCACCAAAGGTCAGAAAGTAGAATGCCGCCAGTGCCCACGCCAGAGGCTCGCGTGCCAGTACGCCGAGCATTTCAGAGAGACCCTTGGGGCGAGCAGCGTGGGGAGCGTTTCGAGCGAAGATAACGAACAGCACTGCCCAGACCAGAAGGATGATTGACATCCCCCAATACACTGCGCGGTATCCGTACGCGGCAGCTACCACCGGCCCGAGGAATACCGCCGCCGATTGACCGATATTTCCCAGACCGTACACCCCGAGCGCGCTACCTTGGCTCTCCATGGAAAACCAGCGGGAGACGTACCCGACGCCAACAGCAAATGAAGACCCCGCCATTCCGAGAAGGAACGCCACAACGAGCAAATCTTTGTAGGTGGTAGAGGCCGGGACCAAGGCGACCGGCACGGCGACAAAAAACATCAGAACGGTGAAAACAACACGGCCTCCAAAGCGGTCCGCCAGCATTCCTATCGGAATGCGCGCGAGCGCGCCCAGCAGAACTGGTACTGCCACTAGAAAGGCGGTTTGTGTCGCTAACAGATGAAACTGTTGACGGAAATGAGGGGCGAATGCGCTGATAAGGCCCCATGCCGCGAAGCAAACCGTAAAAGATACCGTGCCGAGCAGCAGATGTTTACTCTGCGCCGACTCCGGATTCTCCGCTTCACTCTTCACCAAGGCCATTTTGCAGATTGTATTCTTTTAACGGGCTAACGATCTCTCAGTACGCCTTTGTGATGCTTCCCCGGTTTTGGGTTAAGAAGGAGCACTTCATCAGACGCTCCCTGCATTTGGAGTGTGCTTACGAATAAATGAAAGCAACCGAGAGCAGAACCCCGAATGCCACTCCATGCTTCATCTCGGACCAGCCCAGGCTCCTGACATCCAGCGATTCCGGTTTTCGAAACAACCACAGCGTTCCTCGAACAAGTGCCGGAACAAAAGCGACGATCACCAGGGGAGGGAGCACGCGCCAGAACGATGCCACAACCAGGGACGCGAGAAATACCGGCTGCGCCAGTATGAAGAGCTTCCCCTGAGCAAATTTCTGAGAGAAAGTAGACGCTCGGGCAGAATGGATTCGCAGTTGAACGAAATGGATCTGATTGCCTGCGAAGATCCAGTTGGCCGCCCACAAAATGAAGGCGCGCTCGCTTAGCCGTCCGGTGCCGATGTAGTAAGCAGCCGGAGCAGTGCAAGTGAGGCCAATTGCGCCGACCAACTGAGCGGCCATCCTCGCTCTCCGGCCCAGGCGCCGGAGCGCCGTTTGGGTCACAAGGGCAAGCACTGTTGCCGCCCCGAGAAGAAGCAACTGTAAGTTTTGTCCTTTCCACATCAGCCCGGTCAAACAAGCGGTGGCCAGGGCCGCCAACAACATTGATGCGATAAGCGCCGTCCGCCGTTCTCTTCCCGTGTTAGCCGTCAGTGAACTGGTGCCCATCAGGCTCTCGACCGGTGTCCGCAGCCAAAACAACGACAGCGCGGCCACTGTGAACATGAGCACCGGCCAGATCCGGTGCTCCGGAGCAAACCCAGCGACGACACCGGTGAACAGAGGAACAAGCAGCAGACCCCAGGCACCATGCTCGCGGGGAACAATCAGAGCTCGCGTCCGGGTCTGCTGAGCTGCGCGGACAGCATCACTTGTCTCGTTCATTTCCTTCCTACTTTTGGACTCGGCTTTGTTCTTGTCGTTTCTAATCTTCAGCTCAAAGGGAATGGCGCACTCCTAGTTGCCCGGTAAACATTCGTCGCCGAACACAGGTTAATGCTCCCGTTTAGTGCGTCTTTTCCATCGCAATCGCTCTAGGGAACAAAATGTTGTTCTCCAAGTGAATGTGCTGGTGCAGATCGGCTTCGAAATCCAGCAGCGCTTTGTAGAGCGTCTGGTAGCTGATACACGCATCGCCTGGAGCCGTATAACTAGAGCTGGCCGCGCACATGGCACGCAATGCGTTGCCAGCCGATTCGTGTTCATGTTCCATCATTGACACTGGGTTTTGCACGCTGCCAAATGGTGGTGGCAGAAGCGGTTCCTTCTGGATAACGGCCTCTTCCATCCTCACTATGTAGGGGAATAGAACCCGTTCTTCTTTCATCATGTGGGTCGTCAGCTCCTGGACCAAGGCCTGAAAGCTGGCGCGGACGTTCTGCAGTTCGGGATGGTTCTTCCCGTGGACAGAGCAAACTTTATCTAGCAGAGGAACTAGGCGAGCCATTTCTTCGCGCGTGTACTTATGGTGCGTGTTCTTGATATGTGCGATCAAATCCGCTAGGGGCTCAGTTTGCCAGTTCCTGTCTTTCTGTGCAGCGTGTGCCGCTGCCTCAGCCATTTCCAACGAATCGATCACCTGATCCACCGAGACGTTTGACGCCCGGCAGGCTTCTTCCAGCGACTTGTTGCCTCCGCAGCAGTAGTCAATGCCTAGCTTTTCAAAGACTCTCGTGGCGGTAGTGTTCTCCAGCGCTAATTCACGGACGGTTTTTTCGGCGGTCATGCTCATTGCATTCTCCTCACGACCCAGCTTGATGCGTATAGGGCGCGCTTGATGTTCTGAAGTTAACGGAGTGGCGGACCCGTGCCGATGACTTTTGTCACGGGCAGAGAGCATAATCGTTAAGTTGGGAGAATTCCCAGGCTCGGGGGCATGGCAGCAGGGCTCTATCTCGCTAAACCCTAACGCCAACCATATTCGGTCCCTTCCCAAACATAGTCAATTGTGCTCGCCGCGCCCGTTATCGAGTTGGCTGACGAGGCGCAATCGTTCGTTCTCTCGCACGACCGCCCGGCTTCGTCCTTTCAACAGGTCCTGAAGGGTGATCGTTCCATTGATTCGTTGGGTCGCGCGGTCCACCACTGGGAGGCTGGCAATACCTTCCGTGGCCATCAACTCGGCAGCGCTGCGGCAGGTGCAATCGGCATAGATGAAGAACTCGGGCGCCACAGTCTTTTCAACGGAGTTAACGTGTGGGGAAATTGGTGACATCAGATCGCTGACGATAACGATTTCAAGCGGATCGACGCCGTACTCTCGGGTGAGGTGATACCCTCGGCGGCTCAACTTTTCGGTGAGGATCGAGCGCGGCATGAGAAGCGCTGTCAGGAGATAAGAGGCGATGCAGCCCAACGTAAGAGGCACGAATGCAGGCAGGCAGTGCGTGACCTCCAGACTGAACAGGATTGCGGTCATCGGAACACCGAGTGAGCCTGCCAGCATCGCTCCCATTCCGATCAGAGCCCAGAAGGCCTGCATTTCAGAAGGAGCGTGACCGAGTCGGCCCGCTAGGGCTCCAACGGCCCCACCAATCATCAGTAGTGGCGCCAAAACGCCACCGGAGGTTCCCGACCCGAGGGAGAACGCCCACATCAGCGACTTCGCAATGAGAATGCCCAGGATGAGTGCGATCGGCGCGCTGCCCTGAAGCAGTTCGCCGATGTTGTCGTATCCGACGCCCAACCCTCGCGGAAAGAATAAACCTCCAACGCCCACGCCGATGCCCCCGAGTGCGGGCCACCACATCCAGTGGACTGGTAACGACTCAAAGAAGTCCTCGAATGCATACATCATGCGGCTCAGGCCTGCGGCTATAAGACCGACAACCGCACCTAGCAGCAAAGAACCGACTGCAAATCGAATTCGATCCACATTGCCGATTCCGGGCATCCGAAAGAGGGGGCCGGGACCGAGGAGATATCCACGCAGGATAGCCGCAGTGGCACTCGCAATCGCCACTGGAACCAGGCTTCGCGGTCTCAACTCGAAGAGCAGAAGTTCGACCGCAAGCAGGATGGCAGCAACTGGAGTCGCGAAAGTAGCCGACATCCCTGCCGCGGCGCCGGCAACAAGGAGAGTAGTGCGTTCGACATCCGTGAGATGAATCCACTGCGCGATCAAAGAGCCGAAGGCTCCCCCGGTCATTATGATCGGACCCTCAGCGCCGAACGGTCCGCCTGAACCAATGGCAATCGCTGCCGAGATCGGCTTCAGGACGGCAATTTTTGGATCGATTCGCGCCCGGTGTAACAGAATCGCCTCAATCGCCTCGGGTATACCGTGTCCTCTGATTTTGTCGGAACCGAAGCGAGCCATGAATCCAACGATAAGTCCGCCCATCACCGGAATAATGACCATCCAGTACCCTAGCAGGCTGCTGAAAAACTACTCCCCATCCACAGCCTGGTATGGTACGAGAAGGTATGCGCGGAGAGGATCAGCAGCAGAATCACATGTTCAGCT
>JBAVZU010000111.1:0-13585 GCA_049588915.1 Candidatus Sulfotelmatobacter sp. | reverse complement strand
CATCAGCATCATCTGTCCTATGACCACCTGGTGATCGGGGTCGGCTCCATAACCAATTTCTTTAACCTTCCCGGTCTGGAAGAGCGCGCCCTCACCATGAAATCGCTGGGGGATGCCATCCACCTCCGTAATCGGGTGATCGCCCTCCTGGAAGAGGCTGATATGCTTCTGCCAGTGAAAAATCATCGAAACGCCGCTCGTACAAAGTCTCGGCGGCCCTAGCGAGTTCCACCAGCCGGGCCAAGACTGGCCAGTTGCGGGCTTTCGAAGCGACCCTAGCGGCCGTTGCCAGGTTATTTCTGACGGCATCTCCTGCCTGACATTCACGCACTGCCAGATCCACAAAGTTGTCCGACACTCGGTTCAAAAGTTCGTCGATGCGCTCCGATCTCTCGAGCAATCTGAGAACTGATCGAAATGCGCGAGTGTCTTTGAAAAACCCTCTGGCGTCCAGCCAGTCGATCACTGGACGCAAGATGGCTTCCAAGTTTGCTTGGGAATCAGCCTCCAACTTTTCACGAATGTACCTTTGGAAGCTCTCGTGATGTACTCGGAGGCCGCCGTGACCGATGTCTTCGACGAGCACAGGAAAAATACCCGAAACCACTCGCTCAACAAGGTGTGCGAAAGCCGGCAATATCTCTTTGATCTCATCGCGGGTTAGGGAGAAATCGAGCAAGGAAAGTAGCTGAATAATCGAGAGCCCGCCCGCCTCCGCCTCAATCGGCCCGATTAGCCATTGATAGTAGCGGTTCAGATCATCGTCGAAGGCGGGCGCGGTCGCGAGGTAGTCAGCGATGTCCGATGCTTCTGTGTGTCTGCCCTCCGCGATGTCTGCCGCGGTTCGAGTGAGGTATGTCGCATAGAGAGGACTGCCGTCTGCTTTATCTACAATTATCCGGACAACAGCCTCCTCGTCGTCGCTAAGGTTGTTTTCCTGCATCTTGCTTCTTAGATCAAGTTTGTCGATTAGTGCTCGGATCGGGCCTTCCTGCCACTTCGGCGCTTGATACTGAGTGGCGGACTGCAAGAATGACGTGAGATGATTTCCCGGCTGCGAGCCGACAATCACCACTGCATTGTTTGGCAAGGAAATGCCAGCAAGTTCGTCGGCGATTTCGGTTGCAAGACGCGCGGTAGGGGCTCCCGAAATGCGGTCGGCATGATCTAGTCCGTCGACGATGATGGCAATTCGACGGTTCGGCTGCGCCTTACTCCCATCTTCGAGAAGTTTTTCCAGTTCTCGCGGACCCGCCGCAAACCGCGGTCCACTTGGTGTAATCGAAGGATCTCGCTCCAACAGTTCGAACATAATGCTGCCGAAGATCGTCTCGATTGAGGCCCTGAGAGATTGATCTGAGTCGAACGGGTCAATGAAACAGTAGTGAGTTGCCACCCACCATCCTTCGTCTGCCAAGCGGAGACCGAGCTGATGCACAAGCCACGATTTCCCAATCCCTGGCGGCCCAGTGATTGCTAATCGGGAAGTTGTCGAGAGCATCTGCGTAATGTCACCTAGCGCGTCAACTCGACGCACGAGTTTGCGGTCGTCTACTGGGAGAATCTCAGGAACGCGGCCATAGTCAATTCGCAGGCCGAGTGCTTGAATCACCTCAGCCTCCGCCAGCGTTGCGCTGGTGGCGCGAGCGACGCTGGCTTCGTAGATCAGATGGGCAGCGGAGTCAGTTACGTCTCGGTTATTGTTTGGCCAGAGCCCGACTCCGATCTCGTCGGCCAAGACCCCAAGCAATGACTGTTCCAGTGGACCGGGTTGTCGAAGGTCAGTCGACGAATGCGGGCAGCCGATCTCAATCACGAATCGAGCGCAAAAAGACGCGAAAACGTCACGGCCTATCTCTGCGAGATGTGGCCATAATGAGTTCCCACCTTCCGGCCAAATCTGCGACACCAGCAACCGATAGCGTTGCGTCGAGACGCCCGGAAGAAGTTGGGGGACATCTTGCGCGTGCTCAAGGAATTGGCCAACGGTCTCGTCTGGAGCGTCGTACGTAGTGAAGAGGCGGTATTCGTCTGCAGGACTGGTTTCCGCCGTGAAACTTCGGACGGCCCGGTCTATACGGAACGAGATGTCTTTAGTTGTGAAATCCGTCAGCTGTAAGGGGCGGCACTCTACTTGATGGGACTTTACTTGAATGCGGCGCCGACTCGTGCCGCGCAGTTCAATATCGTCAAAACAGTCGTCTGGCGTAACTCTTCTTTCAGCGGAAAGAGTTCTTGCGCTGGCGCCGGGCAACAGCAGCGTGGCAAGGAGATATGCTGTGACCGCATCCTGGTGGAGGTACCCGCGATAAGCGCCAGAAAGTGCCATCTTCTGCTCATGATAGTCGGGTGCTTGATCTTTGGAAACGTAGAGTCTGGATGCGAGGTTTGCAAGACACCGGGATCAGTGCGCCGGTGCCTCCGTGGAACCAGGGGTAGCAAGTTCGGTGATGGCAACGCTGCGCACAACTGACGCACAGCCAACTCCAACGATCAGATTTCACGTGCGGTCCGACTGATCGGCTGGCTGTCGGAATGTCATCCAGATTGGTTGCGGCCCTGCAACTCTAAGGTCACTGCCTTTGCGAAAAGAGGTTTCGCGATCCGAATTCGGCTTGGGAGAGAACTACCCCCCGTGCCACACGCCGCGCAAGGGAATCTCCAACGTGGTGAGAAGGGCCGCCCGTTTCTGGACTTGCATCGATTTCTCAAGCCCACTGAAGGGTAAAATGCGGAGTGCGGCTACTAGGATTAGCTCCGTAATATCGCTATTCAGGGCTCGGGACGCCCCAGTCTGCCGATTAGGTTGGAGGCTTTTCGGGACTCAGACATCGCAAGGAACGCAAGAAGGTGAAAAGCTAGACGAAGAATACGGAGCTAATTGTGAAGAAAGAAGAGCAGATAGTCAGTGAATTTCTGAGGAAGCATTTCGGGAAAGACCCCGTGTATGAACCACTCGGGAATAGCACTCCTCCAGATTTCTCAATCGCCGGTACCGCATTCGAGGTCAGGCGTCTAAATCAGCGCTACATCGATGAGAGCGGAACTAACGAGGGTCTTGAGCAGGTCGATATTCCCTCTTAACGTTGCTCTACAGAGAGAACTTTCCAGGATTCCATTCTCGGAAGAGGGCGGCAGCATCTTTTGGGGGTCGAAGTTCAAACGACCCCTCAAAGGCAAAATGGGACGCATCGTGACCCAACTCACCCAAGCGGCAAGAGAGCACTACGAGCAAGGCTCAAGAAAAAAGGAAATCACCGTGGGTGTTGTGACGCTCGATTTGATTGCATCCAGCACCTCGACAGGAAAGGCTTTCATGATGGGCTATACCGTTGATGATGACTCCGGTGGAATGCTCGGGGACATTTACCCGACAAGCATACGGCTGGCGCTTGAAGAGAAAATCGCAAAGACCAAGGATATCGCCGACAAATTTGACCGCTGGATCCTTATCCTGGTTGATGACGTTTTGCCTGGAATTATGGAACCAAATGATATCGGCCCGCTCGACCTGGATCTCCAGCACTCAACGTCGTTGCGATCCTCAATCCGGATGCAAGCTTGGCGCTGGAATATCCTGCCGGCTTCCTCAAACTTCACGAGAGAATCCGTCAGCGCGCATACGAGTTTTACGAGGAACGAGGCAGGGGACAAGGTCATGATTTGGATGACTGGCTCAAAGCGGAAGGTAAGCTTAGTTCATAGTCTTCACACTAGACTTCTGTTCCACAATGAGCTCTACCTGCGCCGCGAAGGAGGCCCACTCTTCGCACACTGCGCGTAATCGAGACGTGCTCCATCATCAATTGCTGTGGAATGGATGGCTGATCGGCCGTCAGTCTTCCTAATGTTGCCCTCATTTGTGAGACATCGGCCCACTGCGAGATCGGTCATATTGTCACTGGTCGAACGGGTTACGTGCTAGGGAGAGGGAGAGACACCATCCCTAAGCCTTCGGCTTAGGTCGGTGCAGACCGTTCGGAGAACTGCGAACAATGCTCGCACAAAGTCGAACGGAATTCGAGTTTGTTCAGACTATGTCCGATGCCCATTCGATGGGACTCAGAAATCTTAACTGGCGCTTTAGATTGTCCGCACAGGCCGCAACCTGCCCTGACCTGCTTAACAATTGACCGACTTACGCAATATGCGTAATAATATACGCAATATGCGTAACTCTTCTATGCTGACTGCGTTGTTCCCACAGGTGCGGCAAGGTGTGCTCGCGGCTACGCTCGGCCAGCCAGACAAATGGTGGTATCTTTCGGAGCTTGCTGACCGTTTGGGTACGAGCCCGTCGAGTCTTCAGCGGGAGCTATCATCCTTGGTTGCAAGCGGAATACTGGTGCATCGCCGTGAAGGCACAAGGGCCTATTTCAAGGCGGAGACCAAGTCCGCGGTCTTCCGGGATCTGCAGCAGCTCTTCGAGAAAACCGCAGGGCTTGCTCCGATCTTGGAACAGATTTTAAAGCCTTTTGGGAGCAAGATTCAGTGTGCTTTTATCTATGGTTCGGTGGCACGGAGCCGGGAACATGCGATGAGTGATGTGGATGTAATGGTTATTGGCAGGGCTGGTCTCGCAGACCTGTCTCCTGCGCTCCGCAAGGCGGAGGGTCGGTTGGGAAGGGAAGTCAACGTCACGGCCTATTCCCCAGAGGAGTTTCGGGAAAAAGTCAAATCACGCGATCACTTCCTCGCCGCCGTTTTACGAGGACGGAAACAGTTTGTGAAAGGAGGCCAGCGTGACTTGGACGAAATTGTTGGCAAGTAAGGTAAGCCCAGAGACACAAGACCTCCAAAAAGGAGTTGGATAACATGCGGGCGCTGATCGTTCGCGACCTCGCAGACGCCGGCATTGCCGGTCTTTCGGCGGACCGAAGATTTGCGACTGCCTACAACGCTGCCCTACAGGCCGCGAATATGGCCATTGCCTGCGCCGGTTATCGGATCATGAGCAAGGTGGGACATCACCGGGTGTCGCTCGAAAGCACAAAACTTGTGTTGGGCAAACCCGCACACAGGTACGCCGACTATTTTGAGACGTGTCGGCGAAAGCGAAATACGATCGACTACACCTTCTCCAACGTTGCGACGGAGACCGAAGCGAAGGAGATTCTTGTCCAGGCGTCCCGGTTTTACAGTGAAGTCGAAGACTGGATTACGAACAACCACCCCTCACTGAAAACGTAAGAGTTCAGGACGCGACCTGAGCGAAAGCGAGGGGGGCGCGCCATCTCGTTGCATACGATAAGCCCTCGCGAGGCAATCCCCTCTTGGAACTAGCGACGAGGATGTATGGGCAGGGTTACCGCGGGCCGTCCGCGTGATGTTGAGCTAACTCCGCGGTGGGTGGTGCGGTATTGGCCGTTTTGCCGTCGCGAGTTCCTAGCCCTATCAACATCGGCATGTCTTTGGGATAGACCACATCGCGTCCTCGCGCCAGAAAATGATAATAGATCGACAATGCCGCTCCATACGATCCAAACCCGGCCGACACAACGCGGGAATGTGCAGCAATTCCCACAACCATCCCTACCAACTTAAATCCCGATGCACCGCTTACCGCACCGCCTCCCGCTTCGCCCACGCTCTGGCCCCCCTGTCCGGCATCGCGATCCGGAGAAGCTTGCGATGCCGCCAGCATAACTTGAATTCCTGTGATCAGATATCTCGTTCGCGGAGTGGTCACCTGCGCCCCACCCTCATCGTCGAGCTTCAAGTGTTCCCCCTTGGCGACCGCCACGCCCTCCAAGGTTGTCTCAACTTTCTGCTCGATTCCATTCGGTGGCGCAACCTCGTGAAACAGAATTCGTAACTGTCCGTTGCGTCCCATTCGCCTCGCCGGCTGCGCCTGTAGCACCGAGCCCTTAATCACGCTTCCTTCAGGAAGAATCAGGTGATCCGAGATGACTAGAGGCTCGGTGATAAGCGCCTCTATCAGGTCTCCCTGTTTTGCGGTCGACGAACTCAGAGCTGTCACCAGCCGCGCATGTACCACGCTCCCGTTAGGGGGCGGCGATCCAATGTCCGTCAGCCTCGCCGGTTTCACCGCCTCAGTCCCAAAATCCAGAGGTTGCAACAAATCCGCATTGAAGCTCGTACCCGCATCAATATATTGCGGATGCACCGGCAACTGCGCCAGCACGATTCTCTTTACCTTGTGCATCTTTCCCGGTTCGTGGATCTGATTCTGTAAATCGTTCCACTTCTGGTGAATCGCCTGGCGCGTCGCACTCACCTGTTTGGAAGCTGCATCCTGCACCTTGTTTTTCTGTTCTGGCTTCTCCTTCGCCGACACAAACCGCAGCACTCCATCCGGAACAGGCGAAGCCACCGTTTGCAGGGGCAGACGCCGCCCATCACTCATGACCAGTTCATCGAACTGCACATGCACCTTCCGCGCTGGAGAAAAGTTCCCATTCGCCGCCTGCATCGTTCGTACCATCTTCGGTACCGAATCGATCGCCGAAACTTTCCCGTTCACCACCGTTCCGACCGGAATCAGCAGCTTGTCAAACGCATATACTGGCTCCGTTGTCCTGCATTGGATCGCCTGACCTACTCTCCGCACTCGCACGTCTGAGTCAATTGCCACCTTAATAGGAGTGCCAACCCCAACGCTCATCGGTATCGCCATCGGTTCAGCGCCCACGCTTTCTGACACCTTCTGCGACGCAGGCATATCCTCGTTCTGCTGGTGTGTTGCCGCCGGAGGCCGCTGCTTCAACGTCTGCGCAACACTCACGGTACTACAAAACCCAGCCGTCAGCGCCATCAGCTCGAATACAAGTCGTCTCATTGGTAATAACTCCGATTGTTGTGCGTTGGGAAGGAGACAGTCCTTCTAAGCCCGCGTGAAGCGCAGGTCGACTGGGATACCAAGATGCCCAGAGAAGCCAAAGAACCGTGTCTACTATGAAGCTCCAATGACGGAGATGGTTGCAACTCTGACTCCGGTATCGAGGAAATCGTAAGCGTAGACGGGAATGGAAAGGGAAAAATGCTCCAAGATGAACAAACTGTCATCTTCTAGAAAGGGAGCGGTAATGTTTCGGTCGTATCGTAAAAGTGGGCTGCCGGTCGTGGTGTGGCACGCCAGCGTCACTCTGAACTCGGCTTTAACATGTCCTTGTGCGTATTCGATAGGGGTTGGGTCCGCCTGTTGACCTTGCTATTGGCGAGTATTTTGCGATCGACATTGGCCGCCTCGCAGGAGTTGCCGGACGCTCCATCAGCGGTCATGCATACGAACTCTTACGCGGCTGGAGAGTTGGCTACTTCCGCCGATTCGCAGCAATCGTCAGCCCCGGCATCTCCCGATTCGAGTCGCGGCAAATTTCTTACTCGATGGATCAAACGTGGGCTTCGTGATCAGGCCGATATTTATACAGCTCCTCTCCATCGTTCTGAAATGAAGTGGGTGATCGGACTTCCCGTTGTCACGGCAGGCCTGATCGCGATTGATAAGCATGCTTCGGGCGCGCTTCCGAGAAACCCTCCGAGTGCGAGTGCTGACATCTCCGACGTGGGACTGTTCGCAACCGCTGGTGCGGTGGGAGTGCTTCTCATCGACGGAAAGGCCCAGGGAGATTCTCATGCCTTCGAAACCGGCGTGCTTGGAGCCGAGGCGATGGCCAACAGTGGCGTCGTGTATGCCGTGCTGCAGCTCATTGCGGAGCGTGAACGTCCTTTACAAGGAACGGGTCAGGGACATTTCTTTCAGACGAGCGGCTTGGATAATTCATTCCCCTCCGGCCATACGATCATCACGTGGACAGCTGCCAGCACAATTGCGCACGAATACCCAAAACCTTGGGTAGAGTGGCTCGCTTACGGAACCGCAGCGACCGTTTCGGTGACGCGATTCACTAGTCTGCAACACTTCCCCTCCGATGTTGTAGTGGGAAGCACACTTGGGTACTTGATCGGACGCCACATCTTCCATGCTCATTGCAAGGTTGGTCTCAGTGCGGCATGCAGTGCGAAATAGTTCAGGGAAACACAGTCTCTGTTTCTAGAAAGCGCGAGGTGACTGATGTTGAGGAATACATTTGGCAATCGGCCTGGTGCTATCCCTTTCGGCCTAGCTATTTGTCTGCTCCTTCAGCTTGTACCTTCACTGATCGCTCAGACGGCCGGAATGGGTGTGCTGACGGGCAGGATCGTGGATTCGTCCGGGAATCCGGTTGCGAACGCCACCGTGACAGTGACGAGCGTGGACAACGGCCAGGTACGAAGCGCCACGACGGGGACGGATGGCTCGTATAGATTCGACGATCTGCCGCTGGGGAGTTATCGGATGAAGCTTGAGGCCGCCGGTTTCCAGACTTTGGAGATTCCGCCCGCGACTGTCGATGGAACTAAGCCATCAGTTGTGGACGAGAAGCTGCAGGCCAGCGCGCCAACCACCACCAGACCAGGGCTAGAGCAACAGGATAATTTGCCGAACGCCCCATCCAGCAGTACAGCGCCTTCGCTTTCGGATTTGGGCCTTACTCCGGAACAGACACAAGGAAACGCCCGTGAGCAGGCGCTGCTGGATAAACGGACGCACATGCTGAAGATCCATCAACGGATGGGTTTGATCACGACGATACCGCTCATTGCGACGGTGGTCCTCGGTCCTGGCGCTGGCGGCAAAAGTGAAGGCACGGTTACTCGCGATTTGCACGTTGCTCTGGGTGCGCTCACCGGCGACCTATACGGGATCACCGCTTATTACGCCATTCGCGCTCCCAGAATCCCCGGAACCAAAAAGCGCGGTCCGATAAAATTTCACGAAGCGATGGCTTGGATACACGGCCCTGGCATGATCGCCACGCCCATCCTGGGAATTATGGCGTTTGATCAGAAGAACAAAGGCGAAAAAGTTCATGGCGCCGCCTCCGCGCATGGACCAGTGGCCATCGTGACCGCTGGCGCGTTTGGGGCTGCTCTTCTTTCGGTGTCAGTGAAGTTCTGAGCACAGTTTATGAATAAGAAAATATTGATCGTGTTCTTGCTCGTAACCCTCCCCACGTTTGCTGCGGACAGCCAATGGGTCCTCAAACAAAGCACTCTCACCTACCATGTGGCGCACCCACTGCATGAGTCCGAGGGTGTAAGCCATGCAGCGCGAGGCAAGGGCGTTTGCCACGATGGACAGTGCGATTTCTTGATTGCGGTAGCCGTGAAGTCGTTTGATTCTGGGGACAGTAATCGCGACCTTCACATGATTCAGGTTACGCGCGGCGCGGAGTTTCCTATGGTGACGGTACGCACCCACCTGCCCGAATCAGTTGCCTCATCGGCGACCATCAATGCTGATCTGGAGATTCAGTTCGCCGGCCAGACTGTCCAGTACAAAAAGGTTCCTTTCAAAGTGGAAACCCAAGGCGGTGAAACTCACATTACGGGCACCATTCCGGCTACGCTAACGGATTTCAAGATCGACCCGCCCTCGCTCCTGACGATGCCTGTCAAGAACGACATCCCGGTGCGGGTCGACATGACATGGCGTTCGCAGTGAATACTGGATTTGGTGGCTTAGGTAAGTTTTCAGGATCGTGTTTCGTGCATCCCACTTGGAGGTGTAAAGTCTTGAACTGACGGGATTTCTCCTATGCGATTGCTGTTGGTAGAAGATGATGTGTCCATTCAACAGTTTCTCAAACGGGCACTGACGGAGGCGGGATATCTCGTGGATGCGGCCAGCACCGCGAGAGCCGGAGAAGCCAAGGCCTTGGAGGGTATCCACGATGCCTTCATCATCGATCTAGGGCTTCCCGACCTGGATGGACTGGACTTAATTGCCCGCTGCCGCGCCCAAGGAAGTTCAGCGCCAGTTTTAATCCTGTCCGCCCGCCGTTCCGTTGACGAGCGGGTCAAAGGATTGGAGCAAGGCGGCGACGACTACCTCACGAAGCCATTCGCGCTGCCGGAACTACTGGCGAGGCTGAGAAATCTCCTTCGCAGGCCTGCGGTTCCGCAGAATGAATCCATGCGTTTGCAAGCTGCCGACTTGCAGCTTGACCTGGTGCGTCGCGAAGCGCGAAGGGGCGAGCAATTGTTGCAATTGACCCCGCAGGAGTTTTCATTGCTGGAATACCTTTGCCGCAACGAAGGGCGAGTGGTGACCCGGACCATGATTTTGGACCATGTCTGGAAGATGAGGATTGATCCCGCAACCAATGTCGTCGATGTTCATATTTATCGTCTGCGCAACAAAGTGGATCATGACACCCCGCGACCGCTGATTCACACAATCCGTGGTGTTGGCTACGTTCTCAAACATGCCTAAGAATTTGCGCTCCACTGCCGCTTGGCGGATCTCGGTTTGGACAACTCTGGCGTTCGCGCTGGGGACAGCTGCGGCTTTCTCCATAGTTTATTTCCTTGTCGCTCAGGGCATTCGAGAGCGCAGTGATACCTGGCTTAGCGGCGAAGCAGAGGTTCTGGCTCAGGTTTCAGCTGATACTCCAAGCGATCGTCTTTACACGAGGATCGTGCGAGAAGTGGCTGAACTTGCGACCCAGGAGGTACCGGATGAGCGCAACGCTCGGGGTGAGAGACTGAATTCTGTATTCTTCCTGGTCACAGATCCGATCAACAGCGGTTCTCCCTTGTGGGTAGGACCCAGTTCTCAAGACGCTTTTGTTACGGCGATCCGACGGTCGAACCTGGTTCCGGGACCTCCGAAGTCCATAACGGTGGAAGGGTATCGACAAACGTTTCGAGTGGTTGAGAAGGTGCAAAGCGGAAAAACTGTTTATCTCGGACTATCGGATCATGGCGCCCAGCATGTGCTGCACACATTAGCTCGTCGTTTTCTGATGGTTTGGGGCGGCATGTTCCTGCTCGGTTTTGTCATCTCCTACTGGAGCGCGCGCCGTACACTGCATCGTGTCGAACGAATCACGGAAACCGTCGCGCGAATTGGGACCGAAGACTTAAAGGAACGGTTGCCTGAACCTGTAAATTCAGATGAGATTTCGCGATTGGCTAAGACTTTCAATAACATGCTGGACCGGCTCCAGGCTTCGGTGAATCAGCTTCGCACTGTCACTGGCAGTATCGCGCACGACCTCAAGAGCCCGGTGACCTTGATTCGTGGAACGCTGGAATCGGCATTATGTAATGAAGGAAATGATACGTGGCGCAACTCGGTTGGTGAGGCGATCGAAGACCTGGACAGGCTCTTGCAGTTGCTGAACACCACGCTGGACCTTGCCGAAGCGGAAGCGGGTGCTCTTCACATCGATCGCCGCCCGGTTGACTTGTCCGATGTCGTGCGACAACTGGTTGATATCTATCAGCCAGCGATGGCCGAGCGCCATCACGAAGTGACGACTGATCTCGAAGAGCACGTGGTCGTGGATGCGGACGTGACCCTGCTGAATCGCGTGGTCAGTAATTTGCTTGAAAACGAATTGACTCATTTGCCTGCGGGATGCCGAGTGAACATCCGACTCCGTTCGCAGCAAGGGTCGGCAGAACTAGTGATTGAAGATAATGGTCCGGGGTTCTCGCCCGATATCGGCAGCCAGGTTTTCAAACGATTCGTGAAGGGAAAGAATTCTCCCGGTCATGGTCTCGGACTTGCCTTTGTGGAGGCGGTTGCCCAGGCGCACGGGGGCGTGGCTAATGTCTCGGACCGTCCAGGGGGCGGCGCTGTCATAATTTTGTCCCTGCCCGTCCACATGCTCCAAGCGGCATAGCAAAAGCCGGAAAGTTTGCTTACACGGTCTGAGTGTGTTTACCAACGGCTACTCTTAATTCGCTAAGCCGACAACCTAAAACCAACCACTTTCTGTCTAGATTGAACGTGCGGGCGCGGCTTCTGGCAGTTCTCAGATTCAGGAGTCCACAAGGGTGAATACAGGCAACACTGAACGACATCGCACCGGCCGCATCGGCTGGCTACGCGCAGCGGTACTGGGCGCGAACGATGGCATTCTGTCAACATCGAGTCTGGTGCTTGGTGTCGCAGCCGCGCATGCGACTCACCGCAACGTGCTGGTCGCGGGGGTCGCGGGTCTAGTGGCGGGGGCTATGTCGATGGCTGCTGGGGAGTATGTGTCAGTCCACTCACAGGCAGATACCGAACAAGCCGACCTCGCGCTTGAACGCGCGGAACTCAAAGCGGACGACAAGGGCGAGCACAAGGAATTGATGGCAATCTACGTCCCGCGCTGACTCGATCCTCCGCTCGCGAAAAAGGTTGCCGATCAGTTGATGGCGCATGACGCGCTAGGCGCGCATGCCCGCGACGAACTCGGCATCTCCGAGACTCTTCGGGCGCGTCCGATTCAGGCCGCTATGGCATCGGCTGGCAGTTTCGCAGTTGGCGCAGCCCTGCCTCTCTTGGTCAGTGCCATAACACCGACGGCGGGGCTGATTCCCCTTGTCTCTGGAACTTCACTCGTATTCCTCGCACTTCTAGGCGGAGTGGCTGCCCGCGCGGGCGGCGCAGGCGTGACAGTGGGAACGATACGGGTAACGTTCTGGGGTGCTCTCGCCATGGCGCTGACGGCAGGAGTCGGGGCGCTGTTCGGAACAATCTCCTGAGCGGGGCCGACGGTCGATCATGCTGGACGCAACTCGCGGACAATGGCGCCCTTGCCCCACGGAGTTATGCATTCAATTCGCCGGCGACAGCTGGTGCCGCGACAGCTTCGTACGCATCTTGCGTTTCCGGATTCGTTGGTCGCCCTCGGCGGCCGAAGAAGGCTTCTCTTACTAGTTTAAGAATGGTGTGACGGTTTTGAGCGACAACCTTTAGCCATGCCATTTTCTCCATCATGGGGAAATATATCCCGCGGAAACACAGGCGCGCGAGGAAGATGTTGATCCGATAGCCCAGAGGTTGGTCATCGAGCGCGTCGACCGCTTGAGCCAGCGCTTCCGGGCTGTATGCTTGCTCCCAACCATATTTCACTTCGGCATGAGCTTCTTCAATGGTCATCTTGAGCGGCGTGTGAGCCATCGCAAACGGGATGAACTCCTGCCAGTGCTTGGGTCGCGTGAGTCGGCCCGAGGTTTCCAGGCGCTTGTAGAGCGGGGTTGCGGGCAAGGGCGTCAGTAGGCCGAAAATGGGCAGACCCGGAGGCCAAGTTCGGACTTGCGTCAGTGTGCGCTCGGCCACCCCGGTAGTATCGTTGTCCATACCGAAGATGAATGATGTGATCGCATAGACGTTGCGTCGCGCGAGCCGTTCGAGCACAGCCGCATACTCACCCGGCTTATTGAATCCCTTGTTCACATCCTTGAGATTGGTCGGATCAATGGATTCCATCCCGATGAAGATCCACTTGCCACCGGAAGCAGCGATTAGGTCCACCAGTTCCTCGTCGCGCAACAAATTAGCGCTGATCTGTGCGACCCAGTGCACCTGGGCTTTGGCGGCGATGATGTCACGAAGCAACGATTTGGTGCGCTTTACATTGATAGCAAAATTGTCGTCGATGAAAAAGACGGCAATCTGGCCCTTCTCGCTGCTGGCGCGCGCCTTCAACAGTAGCAACTCATTTACCACACTCTCATTGGTGCGGAAGCGGATTGAGTCACCGAAGAATCCGGTCACGGTGCAGAACTCGCAGCCGTAGGG
>JBAVZU010000110.1:0-1827 GCA_049588915.1 Candidatus Sulfotelmatobacter sp. | reverse complement strand
GGACGGCTCTGATCGTTCGAGCCCATTCGGGAAGGGCGGCTTTGAAATTGTTGCGAATTTGCAAAATTCCCGAAGATGCTTTGTCGCTATTCTAGCCCGAACGGCAATAAGATGGGGGAGAATACAGCAAGGAGCGCCGCCATGGCTCAGGAGTGCGAAACAGGAATCCGGGGGGGCGGGAAAATCCCTTGGGGCACTCACTTTTGTAATTTCTACGACAGCCAGACCGACTTGTCCGAATGCCTTGTGCCCCTCTTCAAGGCCGGCCTCGACAACAACGAGATGGGCTTCTGGATAACTTCCGACCCTCTATATGCCCGAGATGCCAGGCGGCTTTTGGGCAACCTCCAACCTGACCTGGCTGACCGGGAAGCTTCCGGCCAAATCAGTATCATGGACTTCACCGACTGGTATCTTGGTCCGATGGGCTCAGTCACCGCCGAGGCGCTTCGCGGGGGTCTAAAACGTCTTCTTGCGGCTCAGGAGCGGGGCTTGGAGGGCGTAAGGATGTCGGGAAATTCGTTCTGGCTTGAACGAAAGTACTGGGCACTTTTCAACGAATACGAGCAGGAACTCCAAGAGACCGTGCACGGTTCGAAAATCGTCGTGCTATGCAGTTACAGCCTGCATCGCTGCTCCGAACGGGACCGCGCTGAAATCCTCCGGCACCACGACTTCGCAATCACCCGCGGCGCAACGGGCTGGCAGATTATCAAAGCATCAGAAGGCGCCGGACTGAGACCCGGGCAGCCCCTCCCCCGCGGAAGTCAAGAAAACAGCAAGAGAGCGAACCCATGAATTCAACTAGAAAGCTGTGAAAGCCTTACAATAGGGGGCAAGTTGAGGGGGTAGTGAGCCGCCCGTGGTAGCGCAGCATAGCTCCGGGCGGCTCTTTGCGTTTAATTACGCCGAGAGCTATCACTCTGCCAAAGTTTGATGAGTACGTAGTTGGGTAACTATCACGGAATTCCGATGAGGAGACCGAAGCTCATACCGATGGATTGCTGGTGGCCTCCGGCAAAACTGTAGTCGTAAACCGGTTCGAGGAACCAGCCGAAACGGTGTTTGCCGGTCGGCCAGAACATGAAGTCTCCCGCTATCTCCCCTGAAATGGAGTTGGTTACTTTCCCGTTCTGTCTGAGGTGGACCCATTCGGGGCCGACGCCCACCATAAACTCTGCCTTCCGTGATATGGCCCACGGCTTCTTGAAAAGTAGGTCGGTATCCCATTCCGTCGACTTACGGGTGTAGAAGGGCGACACGCCTGCCTCAAGCTCCAGCCAGTTCTCTATCGGCGTCACCTCCGCTGCAAGATTCGGCGCGAACGTTGCAGCGCCGCCGCTGAGGTTCCAGCTAGTTGCAGCGCCAAGCTCAACAATAGCCATGGGGTCTTTGTCCTCAGCGGCCTTTTGAGGATCGCCACAGGGCGCCTTTGAGGAAGTCTGCCCGTGAGCAGGCCGACACAAAAACAGAAACAGGCACGCTCCAGCCAGCGTGAACACGTATAGACGCATTGATGTCTCCAGAGTGAGTCGTGCGTTCGAGCATTCGCGCTAAAGGCACGGAATGGCCGAGCTAAGAGGAGACATTGGTACGCGGAGGTCGAAAGATGGAGGAGTGTGGCGCGAAAACAGGCGAATGCGGTTCAGGACGAACATTTGAGGTCACGGTATTCACCGGGCCCAGATGCGGACTTGCATTCGGAAGTCCATCAAAGCCGCAGCACCAGCAGATGCCGTTACAATGCTCCGGCGTGGTGGGTCGCTCCTGGTTGACAACAGTTTGCGGCAAAGAGGAGATTTCCGTGAGCGGTCCATCGCACAAATC
>JBAVZU010000109.1:0-9891 GCA_049588915.1 Candidatus Sulfotelmatobacter sp. | reverse complement strand
GCCGACTTGAACTAAAGCCGCGTTGCGGCGGACGCATTCGCGTGTTGCTGAGCCGACGGTCGAGGTGATCTGAGCTAGTTTGTGTCGCAGAGGAGGAACTCTCTGTGACCCATCTACGCCAGATCATGTTTGAGGAGCTACGGCGGCGCAACTACGCCGAATCCACCATCCACGCTTACATTCACACGGTCGAGCATTTCAGTCGGCACTTCCATCGTTCACCCGATCAGCTTGGCCCCGAACATATTCGCCAGTATCAGGCCGCGCTGTTTACTCGTTGGAAGCTGGCCCCGAACACCGTCACGCAGCGGTTGGCAGCCTTACGGTTCTTCTATGTCCAGGTGTTGAAGCGCGGCTGGAGCGTTGCCGAGACCCCCTATCCAAAGAAGGTTCTGCATTTGCCGCAGGTGCTGAGCCAGGAAGAAGTCGCACGTCTGATCGACGCGGCAGAGTTTTCCTTTCATCGCATCCTGCTGATGACGCTGTATGCCACGGGCGCACGCCGCGCAGAAGTGGCGCACCTGAAGATCAGCGATATCGACAGCCAACGGATGGTCATCCATATCCGGGGAGGCAAGGGACGCAAGGATCGTGATGTCATGCTCAGCCCCAAGCTGCTCGATGCCCTGCGCGTCTACTGGCGCGGGCTGAAACGCAAGCCCACCGATTGGCTGTTTCCCGGCAACCGATCGCATACGGCGAGTCATCCGGTCTCCACCAAGGTTCTCTGGAACGCCTGTCAGCAGGCCGCCGAACGCGCCGGTCTTGAGCACAAGCGCATCCATCCCCACACCCTGCGCCACTGCTTTGCCACGCATCTGCTCGAAGCCGGTGCCGACCTGCGAACCATTCAGATGCTGCTGGGGCATCGCGACCTTGAAGAAACGACGATCTATCTGCATCTTTCCCGGCGCCATCTCAGCGCCACCGGCAGTCCGCTGGATGAACTCCCCATCCGAGGAGAGGGAGAGCCGACACAGAGCGCATGAACCGGCCTCCTCTGGAGGTGGCCGACATCGTTCGTTGTGCAGGACGGTCCTTCATTGAGCGCAGTCGCAAGTGGATCAACGGCCAACACGAAAAGGTGTTGCTGGCAATCACACAGTGCCGAACCGCAGCATTGGGTGGACATCGCGATCAGTGCTCGGACTGCGGACATACTGCCATCTCGTACAACTCGTGTCGCAACCGGCATTGTCCCAAGTGTCAGGGCAACGCCCGCCGGCGCTGGCTCCAGGCGCGGAAACGAGAGTTGCTGTCCACCAGCTATGTGCACGTTGTCTTCACGCTGCCGCGGGAACTCGCTCCACTCGCGCTGCAGAACAAACGGCTGATCTACAACCTTCTCTTTCACACCAGCGCTGTCACTCTGCTGGAGATCGCTCGCGATCCACGTCACCTTGGAGCAGAGATCGGTTTCTTCAGCGTGCTCCATACCTGGGACCAGCGACTACAGCATCATCCTCATGTCCACTGCGTGCTGGCCGCTGGCGGCCTCGCTCCAGATCACTCCCGCTGGATCTCCTCACACCGATCCTTCTTCCTTCCCGTCAAGGTGCTCAGCCATGTCTTCCGCGGCAAGTTTATCGCCGGACTCAAGACCGCCTTTCATGCCGGTGCACTCCAGTTCCACGGCAGCCTCTTGCCTCTTCGAGAACCGCGCGCCTTCGCCTCGTGGCTGCGACTGCTGTTCCGTCACGACTGGGTCGTCTACTCCAAACCGCCTTTCGGCGGGCCAGAACATGTGCTCTGCTATCTCGGCGCTTACACTCATCGCGTTGCCATTTCCAACAGCAGGTTGGTTGCTCTCTCCGAGGGCAACGTAACCTTTCGCTGGCGCGACTCCGCTCACGGCAACAAGAAGCGGCTCATGACCCTGCCGGTCGAAGAGTTCCTTCGCCGCTTCCTCCTCCACCTACTCCCGCGCGGTTTTATGCGCATCCGCAACTTCGGATTTCTTGCTAACCGGAAGCGAGCAGAACTTCTTCCAGTCTGTTCTCGGTTGCTCCAGCAATCCCATCCGCCAGCAGCGCGCACCGCCTCGCCGGCGCTCCCCGTTCACTCGCTGTGGCAATGTCCACTTTGCGGCGGAACCATGCACGTTGTCGAGCGCCTCTCCGCCGCGCAACTTCTCCTCCGATCTCCGCCTCATCTCAGCCGATGCGCCGCATGAATCCACATCTCCAGCCTCGAATCTCGTTCGTGCTTCGGCGCGCACACTGGTTCTGTCTCTGGCATTTGTCAGAATGCAGTATGGTGGTGCGATTCACACTCTCCGATGCGCCGCCCCACGCCCATCTTCTCTGCGACCCGCTACTGAAACCCAAGCGCTCTGACCGCAACGGCAAACTCGCAAACGATCAAGACCGGCTCATCCAGATACAAATCCCATAGTCCCCCGGGGCGGCTTCCTTCAAGTCGCTGTATCTGAAGCGCCCCCGACACAGCGTCTCAACTCCCAGATCTTCGCTCGTGGGCGCTTCAGATACAGCACTAAGACTTCTCGGTACCGATCGGGCACACTGCCTCAAGCCTGCCACGAAGGGCTGGTAGCTATGAGGTTAGCCCATGAAGGTTTAGCTAGAATCCCCGTACTGCACAGCCGTCGATCTTGTTGCTTCCAATTAGTTTTGCGGGACATCCGAGCGGTTCCACCATCCACCGCCAAGAGCCTGAAACAAGGCAGCGCTGTCTGAGTACCGATTTGACTGAGCCTGCACAAGGTTGATCACGGCTTGCTGATAACTCTGCTCGGCGTTCAACAGCGCCAGATAACTCACATAGCCGACCTGCATTTGCCGCGTCGTAAGGTCGAGGGTCACTTTAGCCGCATCTCTTGCGGCTACCGCAGCTTTTAGTCCGTCGGCGTCCTGTTCGAGCGCATGGAGCGTGTCGGCGACATTCTGAAATGCTGTCAGTACGGTGCTGCGGTATTGTTCATCGGCCTGAACGTAACCTGCTCTCGCCGCGCGTTCCTTATGCAAGAGAGTTCCGCCTTGAAAGATAGGCTGGGTGACGCTGGCGCCGACATCGCGAAAGCCGTTGCCCGCCGAAAAGATGTTGCCGAAAGCCAGGGCCATACTGCCTATATCGCCCGTCAGGTTAAAGCTCGGCAGCCGGTTCGCGCGCGCTACCCCGATCAGTGCGCTGGCGGAATGAAGGTTCTCCTCAGCCTGGAGCACATCCGGGCGCTGTTCCACGAGTTTAGAGGGAAGGCTCAACGGAAGTTCCTGCGGAAGTTGCAGACTCGACAGTTCGAATTTTTCGATCAGATCCTCGTTAGGGAATCCACCAGACAACACAGCCAACAGGTCGCGTTGCTGAGCCAACTGCTTGAGCAGCGGCGGTAATGGGGCGACAATTTGCGCAAGCTGCGCTTCTTGCGCAGCAACATCGAGTCGGCCGACATAACCTTTTTCGAATTGCTTGCGCAAGATGTCCAGCATGTTCGTGTTGATCTTGATGAGTTCGTTGGTGGCGTCAATCTGCGCACGCAAGGAAGCTTCCTGGATGGCCGCGGCGACAACGTTTGAACTGAGCGTGATATTCGTCGCCGCCACGACATAACGCGCTTGCTCCTGCTGCGCCTTCAGCGATTCCACAGTCCGACGGTTCAAGCCGAAGACATCGGGCGTGTAAGAGACGCTAACCTCCGGCGTGAACAGGCTGTATTGGAAAGTAGTGAAGCTGGGCACGGGCGAAATTTCTTCCGAGGTCTTCGCGCGCGTGGCGGAGAAGCTTCCGGGCACCTGGGGGTAGTAAGCGCCGCGCTGAGCGAGCACGTTTTCTCTTGCAACCAACAGCGCAGTTTGTGCCGACTTGAGGTCGGGATTGTTCTTGAGCGAACGCTCAATCAAGTCGTTGAGCGGCTTAGAGTGAAATAGGGTCCACCAGTCTCCGGGAATGTCGCGCCCTTGAGCAAACGTTTGTGCTTCTCCCCCGGTGACGTTCGGGCTGCTGCTCGTGCTAGTTGGCAAAGAGGGCGTATACCCAGGAACGTTTGGCGCAGCCGGCCTTTTGAAATTCGGTCCAACTGCACAACCTGCGGTAATCAACACCGCCAAGATCGTAATGAGACTCGGAACAATATTGATAATGCGTGTTTTGCAAATAAGAGCCATAGAGCAATTCAAGGCTTGCGCTTTATGTCGCGGCCGTTAATCACTGCCGTGCCCCGCGTAGAGTTTGCCGACCCTCCGCTGGAAGCCATTCGTGCACCGGGATCGCGGGAATTCTTAAACTGCTGCCCATTTAAAGCCACGGTTGACGGGGGAACGGTCATGCTGGAATGTTTGCGAGGTTTGTTTGGAATTCCAGAGAGCATAGTTAAGCTAGTTTGATGAGAATCCAAATCATTTTGGGATATTACCGTCCGAAGATTGTTGGCCGCCGGAGTCTTGCCAGAACGTAGCTGATGGCTCGGAGCCGGTTTCGTGTGGCTCGCTGCGGGGCGACGTTTGGGTGTGCCCTTCCTTGCAGCTGCGAAATTCTGCTGGCTTTCGTCCGAGTAATTGCCCGTCTGATCTTTTTCGCCACGAGCCTGAGTACCGTTTCTTCCTCGTGAGCTGTTGGCCGAGTTTTCGTCGCTTGTTGCGGCTGTTTGTTCCCGCGCCTGACCGGACTGGCTCCCGAAACTTGCTCCATGCACCAGGACAGCCCAAGAAATCATCGCCAAAAGAACCCTTGCCTTGCTCATTTAGGTTCCTCTGGTTTGGAGTCGTCCGTCGGCGGGTGATGCAAATGCAGGCTCAGGTGGTGCTCGCCGCCTAGAAAAATCAATCGCAGCGCCGGCACTGCGAGAAGCAGCATGACGGGGGCCTACGAGCATGCCACCAACTATTACGGTTGCGAGCGGGCGTTGCACCTGGCTGCCAATGCCAGTAGAGATCGCGGCGGGAAGCAGACCAATGCAAGCCGAAAGCGCCGTCATGAGCAGCGGACGCGTACGAGTCGAGGCGGCGCGGTACATTGCGTCCACGGGCTTGAGGCCGTGACGTAGTTCCTGATTGTAGAAAGTGATCATCAGGATGCCATCCATCACAGAAACGCCGAACAGCGAGACGAAGCCGATGGCCGCGGAGATGCTGAAGTTAAGACCGGAGAGGTAGAGGGCTAGAATTCCGCCGACGATCGCATCTGGAATGCCGGCCAGTGCCAGTACGCAATCCTTGAAATTGTTGAACAGACTATAGAGCAGGCCCGCAATCAGTACAAAACTGATCGGCACAATGATCTCTAGTCGCTTCTTTGCTTCCTGAAGGTCGCCGAACTCGCCCGCCCAGAACAAATAGTATCCCGGAGGAAGCTGGATGTTCTTTGCGATTCGCTGCTGTGCCTCTTCCACCGTTCCGCCGAGATCGCGGCCACGGACACTGAACTTCACCGGGATGAAGCGCTGCACGCTCTCGTGATAAACCCACGACGCCCCGGTATCGAGCGTAATCGTGGCCAATTCGCTCAGTGGAATGTAGGCATTCGCACCGCTGGCCGAGGTGTAGGCCACTTTGATGTTGCGGATTTTGTCGATGCTGTCACGGTAGTCTGGCGTGTACCGAACCACCAGATCGAATTGCCGGTCGCCTTCCAAAACCTCGCTCGCGACGGCCCCTCCCACGGCTGCTTGAATCACCGTATTCACATCACCGGAGTTGAGACCGTAGCGTGCTGTCTTTTCGCGGTCGACTTTGATGTTGAGGTTGGGCTGGCCGAGAACCGGGAAGATGCCGAGGTCGGTCACGCCTCGCACCTGGGTCATCTGGTCACGACATCGAGGACAACATCGAAGAGGGGATCTCCGGCGTCAAAGGAGTGAATTCGGGCACCTGATCGGCTAGATTCGTTAGAACTTCAAGATTGAGACCAACGAGGAAGATCGTGCTCGATATGTGTACGCAATAGCGTCTTCATGCTGTCGTTCGTGAACTGCACTTTTAGTTCGTCAACCGCGCCCGCCGGCTCTCGCAAGATACGGGCGATTGCGGCGCCCACGCCGGTCTTCGAGCGCGCCCCTTCGAGCAGAATGCAGTAGAAGATTTCAACTTGATAAAGATGGTCGCGTTTCGCTTCGAAGAACTTGCGCCGTTGTTCGATCGCCGCAACCACAATCGGATCGTCATATTTTGCAAAGGGAATATCCGGGCGGTTCGATTTGAAGAGGTATTGGTAAACGTGGAAGCCTGGGCCAAACGCTTTCAGCGCCGCTTCCAATCGTTTCACTGCATACTCTTGTTCCGAGTGGTCAAGACTCTCGTAGTCCACACCGGGAACGCTGAGAACCATGCCTAGATCACCGCTTTTGGTAAGGAAGGCCGTGTCATTCCAAAAGCCGTACAGGTTGATGTGGTCGTTGAGAGACGCACTCTCTTTCCACGGCTTTATGACCTTATCGAGACGCAGCATTAGACGACCTCCACAAGGGGGAGGTGCTGTTTCCCCGCATCATAGCGCGCGTTGTAGCGTTCGGATTTTGCCAGGATGCGGAGGAATGCCGGATCGCTGTCCGTTACCCAATGGCCGAAGGCAAAACCGCCGATAAAGACTGCTACACCGGCGAGTATGGAATTGAACAGATTGAAGGCCCCTACTGCTGCGACACAGACGAAGTAGAACAGCGTCCGTTCGACGCCCAAGTAGGTGAGAGGCTTGTGCATGCTCTTGAAGACTCGATTTGTGCGATGTCTCTGTCGTGGTTGCTCTGGCATATGTCCTCATCTAGAAATGGGTGGAAGGTGGCCGGGAAGGGCGCTATACGCCCCAGAGCCAACTCAGAACATTCACGGCGAGTACGGCAATGCCCGTACCGGCAGCAACGCCGGCTAGCGCCTTTTTTGCGCCGGGTTCGCCGTGAGCGAATCCGTAGCCGCCGATCACAATTGCAACTAGACTTGCAACTTTCGCAATCGTCCCAGTGAAAAGGCTTTGGATAGCGTTAAAGCCTGTATCGAAAGGACTACCTTGTGCGTACGCTGCGACTGGGGCGAAGAGAAGAAAAGTAAGAACGATTTGTTTGGACTTCATCCCGGTCCACATTGAGGTCGGCCGTTTGCGCGGCGATGGTTTTCTAAAGATAAAATGCTGCATGATCGCCTCCAGAAGTGAGTGATGTATCGCTAGCTTGGGAAATCACACTAGTAGGGAAGAATCTTTTTAGTCCAATCACTTTTTAGAACAGTGCTATTCCGCTGGGTTATACCGACGTGGGACCGCCGTAATTGCTTCCGTGAACGGACGTTACGGGCTGCCACTTAGACGGTAGATTCCTGTAAGCACTTCGAGTGTTTTACGGGACAATACCGGAACAAACACCACGACATCGCGCCTTGCAATCGGCTCTTCGTTGTTTGTCAGAATTCAACGATCCCTGTGCTGGAATCGTGCTTCCTTCGTTGGGCGCTTATTCCCGGGAGGATGACTTGGTCGGGAAGCTACCACTGATTGAGGGTTAAAGCATAACCAGCGCTAGGTTTTCGATAGCTCTGGATAGAGGCTGCGCAGCCATGACAGTGTGTCCTTATTGAGTTGCTCAGCGAGTTTCACTATCGCTTCCAATTCCTGATCTGATACGGCACCCGCAACGTCATAAACCGATTTGTTCCTCTTATTGTTAAAGGTCTTGAATCTTTGAATGACGTTCGGGTCGGCCTTTATGGTGAGTTCCAGGGATTCTATCGTTTTGACGTGGTGACCTGTTTGGGTGACGGTCCGAAGACCGGAGGCGCGGAGCGCTGTCGTCGCGACGCAGAGCGCGGCGTTGAAGGCAGCGATAAATCGAAGGTCAGTCGAAATAGCTTCGACCTTTGAATCCGCAAGGCTACGATCCACAATTCCCAGAAGATCTTTGATCTCAGTAGGACTGGTTGGTTCCCGCGTTAGCCAACCGTACTCCACCCATTTTTCTAAGCTCATCCTCATCTCCCAGCAAAAATTCCTTTTGGCCTTTAAGCACGGCGGTCAAAAAATGATTGCCACTCGCAAGTTTCGACTTGAACTCCTCGGCCGAATACACGGTCGGATTAACAGGGCGGCCGATGGTTTTGTCCACTGTAGCGAGCCTTGAAAGAATCTCCTCAAGTGTCGCCTTCCCAACAACCATTAGATCAACATCACTTTGCGCCGTTTCTTCCTCGCGTGCGATAGATCCGTACACAAATGCCACAAGGACTCGCTTCGCCAAAGGATGTAATGCCGAGCGCAAGACGCTAAAGATGCCAATTGTCTTGTTCACCAGGGCCTGTATCTCTCGAAATATGGGGGCGTGTCGGTTCGCCTGATAAAAAACCTGACTGCCCACTGAGCTGCGAATGATTAGTCCTACATGCGAGAGGTTTTCAAGCTCTCGTTGAACTGCGCCAACGCTGGTATCTACTTCGCGTGCAATTTGGCGTGTATAGAATAATTGATCGGCCCTGCCATAAAGCAAGGCGAGGATAGCGCCCCGCGTGCGTCCGAACAGAAGGTCCCCGAGTCCCGTGCGTGTACTCATACCGAGAACAATTGTACTCAGGATGAGAACGCATTTCAAGGGTTCGCCTGGATCTTCTTATCCTTAATTATTGTCCTCATTATTGTCCTCCTTTAAACGAAACCGACGCTTTAGGCGAACATCGGCGCTGGTTACAGAATGGTCACAATAAATCGGCCACCTTGACGAGTTAAGTTGTTGATTGAAAAGAGGGTTAAGCTGTAAGAATCCAGGCGGGAAGGCTGGCGCCGGGGGTTCAAGTCCCTCCCTGGCCACCATTGGTTTGAGAACGCAGGTTCGAAAATGCCAACGGGCGAAACTCTGGCTATTTCAGCCGCGGCACACCTTTGCCCCATGTTTCCGGAGGAGCGAGTTCGCGTCGAATCGGGGGCGAGGTTAGATCGCGCTCGTCTGAATTGAAGATCCGAGGTCCCTGCGAGATTAGATAATCGGCAGTTCTCGCCGCCAGTGCCTGGATCGTGAGGCCGGGGTTGGCCGAGCCTTGGGTGGGCATGATGCTACCGTCGCACACAAAAAGATTGGCGATGTCGTGACAGAACGAACAACAACCATTCTCAAGGAGAATTCACAGGGAAAAGATAAATATCGGGGTCGTGGAGGGAATTGTAGGAAGAAATTCTTGGGATGTGACAATCGAGGGTAAGGCGAATCACGCTGGTACGACTCCGATGAACGAGCGGCACGACGCCCTGCTGGCGGCGGCGAAATTCATTGAAGCGGTGAATCGGGAGGTGACCAGCATTCCGGGCCAGCAGGTGGGCACCGTCGGCCGGATCCAAGCAATCCCCGGTGCCTACAACGTAGTGCCCGGAAAAGTAATTCTTGGCCTGGAGTTGCGAGACTTGGACGAGGGACGCATCAAGATGGTGTTCGATAAGGTCCGTGAGGACACCGATCAGATCGCACGTGACAGCGGGACGAAATTCAGTTTCCAGCAGATTGGTGCCGACCGCCCATCTCTGACCGATCCGCGCTTGCGGAAGGTCATTGCCGATTCAGCAAACCGGTTAAGCCTGACCACGAAATTGGTACGCAGTGGGGCCACTCACGATGCCGGAAGCATGAGCCACTTGGCTCCGAGCGGAATGATATTTGTGCCAAGCGTCGGGGGAATCAGCCATGCTCCGGAAGAGTTCACCGAGCCCCAGGATGTTGTCAACGGCGTGAATGTGCTCCTTCGATCGGTGCTTCAGCTTGATTCGCAAAAGTTTTGATCTGATCCTTCCAATACCCAGTAGCGAGCTCGCCTGCCTTCTTCCGCGAGCTGTCCAGAAAGTCGGCTTGTAGGAAGTCACCACATCGGTAACGAGAAACGATAGATCCCTATCGGGACTGCCCCGAATCAGAAATGCGCGATGCCTGGGTTAGTGTGGTCGGGGCAGTTTCGATAGGGTCGTTTGAACTGAGCC
>JBAVZU010000108.1:0-7019 GCA_049588915.1 Candidatus Sulfotelmatobacter sp. | reverse complement strand
ATCATGTTCTTGATGTAATCGGCGTGCCCCGGGCAATCCACGTGTGCATAGTGCCGGTTCGCCGTCTCATACTCGACGTGCGCCGTCGCGATCGTGATGCCACGCGCTTTTTCTTCCGGAGCGTTATCAATCGAGTCAAACGAACGAAACACGATCTTCGGATTATGCTTCTGCAACACCTTGGTGATGGCCGCCGTCAACGTGGTCTTGCCATGGTCAATGTGACCAATCGTCCCCACGTTGCAGTGCGGCTTGTTACGGTCAAATTTCTCTTTCGCCATAATTCCAGCCTCTAGCTCCTAGCTTCTTAACTCAAACCTCCGTCGTCCTAATGCGGCTTCAGCCGCCGAAGGACCTACGCATATACCGCTCCAGCTTCCGGCGCAACCTGTCGTGCTACGACACTCGATCGGACACCTTGAAGCGATAATCAGCCCCAGACCGCGAAGCCAAGCCCACGTTGACAGCCAAATCCAAGAATTGAGTATTGACGATTACTGCGTTCCCGGGCAGGAGTTGATTCATCTCAGCCGCCGAATAGATGCCCATCTTGTTTTCAAGATCGTGGAACACTTTCTTCACGTCAGCTTCCGTCAGGGACCCACCAGGGAAATTGAGCTGACGACCGCTGGGAGTCAGGCTTACGTTCACGCCACTCGTCGGAGCTTGCGCGAATATCTGCGATGTAAATTGGTTTTCTGTGATCGCAACAAATCCCGCCATAGTATTCCTCACTTCGCCGTCCCCTGCACCTTGGCGATGATTTCCTCCGCGACCGAACGCGGAGCCTCCTCATAGCGCGCGAAGTGCATTGAGTACTCGGCGCGGCCCTGGGTCGAGGAACGCATGTGGGTCGCGTAGCCAAACATTTCCGCCAGCGGAACGATCGCCTTGATCACCTGGGACCCGGCGCGGTGCTCCATGCCTTCGATGCGTCCACGGCGCGAACTCAGGTCGCCCATGATCACACCGGCATAATCCTCCGGCGTCACCACTTCAACCGCCATCACCGGCTCGAGCAGCACGGGCGAGGCTTTGCGCGCGGCTTCCTTGAACGCCATCGAACCGGCAATCTTGAATGCCATTTCGTTCGAATCGACGTCGTGATAGCTGCCGTCGTAAAGCGTTGCCTTCACATCGACCATCGGATAGCCCGCGAGAACTCCGCCTTCAAGCGCTTCCTGAATTCCCTGATCGATCGGCTTGATGAATTCCTTCGGCACTGAACCGCCCACAATATCGTTGACGAATTCGTAGCCCGTCCCCGCCGGTTGCGGATCCAGCTTGATCTTGGCGTGACCGTACTGGCCACGGCCGCCCGTCTGGCGAATGTATTTGCCTTCCGCCTCGGAGTGCTTGCGAATGGTCTCGCGATAGGCTACCTGCGGCTTGCCGACATTGGCCTCGACCTTGTATTCGCGCATCATGCGGTCGACGATGATCTCGAGATGCAACTCACCCATACCGCTGATGATGGTCTGTCCGCTGTCGGGATCGGTGTGAACCTTGAACGTGGGATCTTCCTGGGCGAGGCGGCCGAGCGCCATGCCCATCTTTTCCTGATCGGCTTTCGTCTTCGGCTCGACCGCGACCGAAATCACGGGAACGGCAAAAGTAATATTTTCGAGCGCAATGGGATGCCTCTCGTCGCAAATCGTATCGCCCGTGCTCACACCCTTGAGGCCGACAGCGGCGCAAATATCGCCCGCGAGAATCTCGCTGATTTCTTCCCGCTTGTTGGCGTGCATCTTCAGCAGTCGCCCAATGCGCTCGGTGCGGCGGCGACCGGTGTTCAGCACGGAATCCCCGGTCTTGAGTTGTCCGGAGTAAACGCGAATAAATGTCAACTGGCCGACAAACGGATCCGCCATGATCTTGAACGCCAGCGCCGAGAACGGTTCTTTGTCGTCGGCTTTGCGGAAAATCTGCTCCCCATTATCGGGATTCAGCCCATGGGTTTCCGGAACATCAAGCGGCGACGGCAAATAATCCACTACCGCATCCAGCAGGGGCTGTATGCCCTTGTTCTTGAACGCCGTTCCTACCACCACCGGGAACACCTTCAGCGCGATGGTCGATTTTCGCAGCGACGCTCGCAGCTCATCCGCTGTGATCTCTTCGCCTTCCAGAAATTTGTGCAGGATTTCGTCGTCGTTCTCGGCGATGCTCTCGACCAGTTGTGCGTGGAAGGCTTCGGCTTTCTTCTTCAACTCAGCGGGGATTTCTTCGGTGACGTATTCCGCGCCCATCGTGTCATCTACCCACACGATCGCCTTCATATTGATCAAATCGATAACGCCTTTAAATTTGTCTTCCTGGCCAATGGGAATCTGAATCGCCACGGGCTTGGCGCTGAGGCGCTTGCGGATGGTATCGATGGCATGCTCAAAATCCGCACCCATCTTGTCGATCTTGTTGATAAAACAAATTCGGGGCACGCCGTACTTATCGGCCTGGCGCCAGACTTTTTCCGACTGCGGCTGCACGCCGTGCACTGCGTCAAAAACGGCCACAGCGCCATCGAGCACGCGCAGGGAGCGCTCCACTTCGGCGGTGAAATCCACGTGGCCGGGCGTATCAATAATGTTGATGCGAATATCGCGCCAGGTGCAGGTCGTCGCCGCCGACGTAATCGTAATCCCGCGCTCCTGCTCCTGCTCCATCCAATCCATCGTAGCCGTGCCTTCGTGCACCTCTCCGATGCGGTGCGTCTTTCCCGTATAAAACAGGATGCGCTCCGTCGTAGTGGTTTTCCCGGCATCGATGTGGGCCATGATGCCGATGTTCCTGCAGCGTTCTAATGGAACTGTTCTAGGCACGACTTTTTAACTCTTTCTGGGCTCCGACTCAATATTGATTGAGTAATTGTGTAATTTAGTAATCGGGAAATTTAAAACCCAACATACCGTTGTCCGATTTTCAATTACACAATTCCCAAATTTCTCAATTACTCAATTTTTCTCACCACCGGTAATGCGCGAAAGCCTTATTGGCTTCAGCCATGCGGTGCACATCTTCTTTCTTCTTGATGGCCGCGCCTTTTCCATTGGCGGCGTCCAGCAATTCGTTGCTCAACTTGTCGACCATGCCTCGCTCGGCGCGCCCGCGCGCATAAGTCAGCAGCCAGCGAATCGCCAGGGAGGTTCTCCGGTCGGCATTCACTTCCACCGGCACCTGATAGTTCGCGCCTCCCACTCGACGGGTCTTCACTTCCAGCAGCGGTTTGGCATTTTCAACTGCTTTGGTGAAAAGCTTTAGAGCTTCGTCGCCGCCCTTTTCCTGCACCTTGGTGAGAGCTTCGTAAAAAATGCCCTCGGCGGTCGAGCGCTTGCCCTGCCACATCATCGAGTTGATGAACTTCGTCACCAGGTTCGAGCCATAAACCGCATCGGCTGGCACGGTCCGCTTTGCTGTATGTCCTTTACGAGGCATTTAAACTCCAAAGTTAACCTTGAAAAACCTGTCCCTTAACCCTTTTTCGCTCGCTTGGCGCCATATTTCGAACGTCCCTGCTGACGGTTGGCCACACCCACCGCATCCAGCGTGCCGCGAATCACGTGGTAACGCACGCCCGGGAGATCCTTCACGCGACCGCCGCGAATCAGCACGATCGAGTGCTCCTGCAGATTGTGGCCGACACCGGGAATATAAGTCGTAACTTCAATTCCATTGGTCAGCCGCACGCGGGCTACTTTACGCAGCGCGGAATTCGGCTTCTTAGGTGTCTGCGTGTACACGCGTGTACAGACTCCGCGCTTCTGCGGACACCCCTGCAGCGCCGGACTCGCCGTCTTGTACCGCGGGCGCTTGCGGCCCTTTGCCACCAATTGATTAAAAGTAGGCACTCTTCGCCGCTCCTTATCACTTCAGCAACATCACTCAGCAACGTTGCACACTGCCATCTGCTTCTGGGCAGAACACAGCTTCATCCGCTTTCCCGGTCTTTGATTTTCACGATCCGGGCTGGCAGGCTCGGTAGCCAACCATGCTTCTCGCCGCCGCACAGCAATTACGGAGAGAGATTCTAAGGTTCCTGATCTAGATTTGAACCGCCGACGGTGGCACCCGGCCAAACTGCGGGGGTGCTCCGTATCGCCAGCTCTGTCCTGCATATCCTTTCGCAGACTACCGGTACGCTTTATCAATCGTGCCGGATGCCCGAGGGCGAAAGGCAGCGCAGGAACATTTCAGCGAGGAATGTTTCCGGACTTACTTACACGGAAACGTATTTCTCAAAAGCTCAACCACAAGTCCACACGATACACGCAGAACTCACGGCCTCAGCAAGCTTGGATTAACTCGCGGAACCAAACTACTATAGCAACTCAGGCGAAACATCGTCAACTCATGTTTTGGCATCCCACTGCAAATGACATCGCAAACGTCATCGACAGGTGGTGAGGAGGCTCTCGCCCGTCGCTTGCTGAATCGGCCTTCAGCTTCTACACTACAAACTTTCCGTTCCAATTCATTTTTTAACCTCAGTTGAAGCTGATCTTACATTAGCGGCTCGCCTGCGGAGGTAACCGCGAGGCTGCGAGAGGGTGCATGGCAAGGTTGCGTTGCGTTCAGTGGACTTGGGTGGGCGTTACCGTTATTTTTTTTCTATTTTTGCCAGCATGCGGCAAGGGCAAGCCGCCTGGCGCTTCGCCGTTTCCCGCAAAGATCAATTTGAACCCCGCCACCAGCGCTTCGATGCAACTGGGAAGCACAATGGCCTTTACTGCCAGTGCGCAAAACGGCTCCAATTCCAGTATCTCTCCAACATTCACCTACGCTTCGAGCAATCCTGCAATCGTCACTATCTCGCCTGCCGGCATAGCGTGCGCGGGGACCTGGAACGGACCTTATTACAGCGTTTGCACTCCGGGAGGCGAAGGTACGGCTGAGATCACCGCCTCAGCTCTGGGCGCGACCAGTCCTCCTACGTTGGTTTTCGTTCATCCCGCCATCGACAACATTCAGATCAGCGTTGTTCCTCCGGTCAACCCCCCGCCTCCCGCTTGCCCTGGACAAACGGCACTTCCGGCGGCATGCGCCATCCCGTTCAACGCCAATGCGGCGAATTACTGTCTTTCGCAGAACCAGGTGCAAAACCTGCAGGCTACCGCTTACAGTCAGGGTGTTGATATTACTGCCTCCGTCGGTCCATTCACGTGGAACCAATCGAACTCGAATGTGGTCACCGTAACTCCGATCATTACCTCTTCGACCAACGTGGCCACCAACCAGGCTACTGTAGTTTCGAACACGCCCGGGCAGACTCAGGTAGTGGCATCGGCCTCAGGATTTTCCAGTCTGCCATACAGCGCGGAGACTTGCCCTGTGCAATGCATCACGCTTTCGCTTGGGCAAAACGGCTCCCAGAATATTGACCAAACAAGCTTCACCGTCAGCAAGGGAACCTCAGAAACCATCACTGCCACTGCTGTCGACGTTCAAGGTTGCATTGTTCCCAAGCCGCCGCTGACGTGGACATCCACTTCACCCGCTGCATTGACTACCGGAACCACCTCAACGGGATGCGCCGCTGGCGCAACCTGCACTATCTCCACTGCGCAGCCGGGCGCGGCTGCGATCACCGCCTCCTGCACACCGCCAACCTGCAACGTAGGCTTCCCGCTGAATTCCTTGAATGTGCCAGGGTTACCTCAGTTCTATTTTCCTCAGCCGATTTATCCGGTCACATCGATTTCCGGATTGGTGACTGGATCTACAAGTGCGGCGAGCGTGCTGGCAACCAGCCAGGACTGCTACAGCAACGCGCTTTGCCCAGTTGCGCTGTACGATATCTCGACCACCACCAATGTCGCAGCCAGCCCTTCCCAGTTGCCGACACCGCCCAATTCATTGCTGTTTGATGCGGCCGGCGATAAAGCTTACGCAGGCAGCCAATTCGGCGCCGTGCTCATCACCAGCGCCGATCTTGGGTCCGCGACTGCGAGTCCTTTCTCAACACTGGTTGCTTCCGGTACTCCGCTGGGGTTGGTAACGGGAAAGGTGATAGGAGTTTCTCCAGACGGGAACCTGGCCGTTTTCTCCGATACGGTTTCTACACCCAATCAGGTTTACGTAGTGAACACCGCCGGTACGGGCGCCCCCCCGACCACACCTTTGACAATCAACAGCGCAACCACGGCGACGTTTTCGCCTGACAGTTCGAAAGCCTACATCCTCGGTAATGGTGGAAACACTTTATATGTCTATTCGCCGCTGCAGTCGCTTCAAAGCTACGCCCTGACCGCGCCCGCCAACACCATCGCGTTTTCCTCCACCGGAGCCTTTGCTTTCATTGCAGGCGGAGATTCTGCTTCAAACATTACGGTTCGCAATACCTGCGATAACTCCCTCGCCATGCTTCCACCGCCAGCGGCAGGCACTTTCTCCATCACCGGCCTGCCTGCAACTCCCCTCTTTCTCAAACTGGTACCGCCAGGCAACGCTCCCACCGGAAACTCTCTCATTCCGAGCCTGCAGCAACAGGGGCTCGATGTTTTCCTTGGGATAGATAACACCGGCATTGATGTAATCGCGACCACATCCACGGCCCCGCTAACCCCTCTGCCAGCTACCACCCCTCTTTGTCCGCAGCAGCAGATCGGTCTCGCCACCATTAATCAGACCACAACCACCTTTGCGCCCATCCATATCAATCTCCAGAAAGGCACTTTCCATCCCATCAGCGTCTTCGTTTCTCCGGATTCCACCCACGTCTACATCGTGACTAGCGATCTTGGAGTGCTCGTCTACAACTTCGGCACACAATCGGTAAGCGCTATTCCTCTCATCGGAACCGGAAATCCAGCCCCCGTCGCGGCCGACATGACCGTAGACGGAACATTACTCTACGTGGCTGGCACTGATGGGATACTGCACGAACTGAATACAGCAACCGGCGTCGATCAAATGGAAATCCCATTTTTCCAGCTTCCCAACTCCTCCAATAATTTTTGCTATTCCTCTTACAGTTGCACGCTGAATCTGTTGGCGATTAAACCGTAATGGAAAGAGTAAACGGC